>JANPKH010000131.1:0-28491 GCA_031425935.1 Gammaproteobacteria bacterium
CTGGAGCCTTTCCTCCAGCCACAGTAGCTTTTGATCGTTCAGATGTTGTAGCGCACCCAGTAATACCAAGCAAACCACTCAGCATTAACATAGTCGCAATAAAATTAACGTATTTCATCGCCATAACTCACTATAATTTCTGATTTGTTGAACCGCGCAGGATCTAATAATTTCATTTCAATAAAGCTCTTATCAATCCATTCATTGAAATTGCCTTGCCATGCTCGATCGATATTCGCCTGATGCAATTCAGTAGCCAATTTATCAAATGGAGCGGCCTGCTCTTCAATAATCTCAGCATACATTTGTTGGTCATCAGGTGACAAATTTGCTGGCTTTTGCGACTCTCTTAATTCCTTGGAAAATTGTTGATATAGCCGCGCAATTTTATAGCTAGACATTGTTACGAATTCCAAAATTCCATAATCTGCTGCTACTTGATACTGCTTAATAGCACTTTCCAGTACTTTATTTTTAGATGGTAAGCTTTTCACCAAAGGTAAATATAATTTGTTCGCAGCAAATTGATCGGCATAGTAATCGCCATTTTTTATATTTGCCCAAGCCGCTAGCCATCGACTACGATCTGTTCGCTGAGCTCCCGCGTTTTGATCTCCATCTATCAAACTTTTTTGCCATAACAACTGGTTACTCGTATCGCTCAATTTTTCATAGATAATAACTAAGTGATAGCGTGCCTCCATCTGAGTAGAAAATGGTTTGGCATAGGCAGCATCATAGCTTTTAAAATGTTCAATTGCTGCGGTATAGTTCTTGATTTTTTCAAACATTGTTGCTGCTATAAATAGTCCTTCACGGCGCACTTCTGTATCAGGATCGTTCTTATTAAGCCCAAGATAACCAATTGCTGCAAGTTCCCAGTTTTCATTTTTTTCATAAGCAAACGCAAGCTTTCTAGGAAACATCACTGTCAGTTCATGCTTGGGGAAAAGAGCAATGAGCTCTTTTAGCTCCACAATTGCCCGGTCCCATTGCTTCAAATCAAGCAGCATGGTGGCGGCATCAAATTGCGCAGCAACCCTGACAGAAGAGTCTGGCGTTAATCTCTTAATTTTTAGCAACTGTTCAATTGCAGACTCTTTTTCACCTTTCTCAACAATAGCTTCGGTCTTTTTATAAATTGACGTGGCTAAACGCTCAGAAACTTGTTTATATTCTTCAGTATTGTTATCTACTAACTCACGTTGATTAAGGTAGCTGGTTTCAGCATTTTGAAAATCACCCAATTTAAAATATGAGTGCGCCATAATGCCATACGCGGTTTTCTTCAAAGTTTTGTCAAGCTGAGGATTGTTAGCAATTAAGTTTCCTGAAACTTCCAGCGCTCTCTTGTACTGATTTAAACCAAACAAATAGTCCGCAGCATTTGTTAAGACCGTAGGAGCACGGGTATCAGCGTCAAATTTCTTGGCAAACATTAACATGCTCTCAACTGCCTTAGCCTGCCATTTTTTTATTTCCTGACTCTCTACCGCTAAAGTTGCAATATGTTTTTGGTAGGAAATAATTGCTGCATAACCTGAGTTGGCGGCATATTTCTCCGCACTTTTTCCTTTTGGTTGATACGCAACTCTTTCATAGTCTACGACCGCATCAGCATATCTTTTTGCTAAAAATAAAGCCTCCGCCTTTAAGAAAAAGACCTCATCAATACGCTCATCATTCGGAAACGTTTCTACGTACTGCTGATAAAACCCAGCTGCCTTTTCGAAAGACGCAATTGCTAATACATTATTTTCAGCAATCTTTTCTTTATTTTTGGGATCCTTAACATCCACAACTTGATTTTGAACGAACTGTCCTTCACCGTAATTATGACGGGCCAATTCATCGAGATAGATTTTTATTGACTTGCTAACATCGGCAGACATGCCTGCTCGATTTCCTTCGTAACTTGACCGCATGCCGTAGGCATTAACATAAGCTTCTTTCTCCGTTAACACTTGCCGTGGAAAGCCGCCCTTATTGTAGGCTTCGATTAGTTTGCCATGTAAAAGTGGTGCATTACTTGAATTCTTGTGGTTGTTAACAAACAATCTAAATGCGTTTGCAGAGTCCTCATACAATTCTTTTTGAAGATAGTACTCGCCCATACTTTCATAAACCATCCAGACATAGTTTTTGCTGGAAATTGAAGGGAAAGTCGCTATTGCCTCAGCACCGCCCATGCGATCCAAAGCAAGTGTTGCCGAATGAAGAGTGTCTTTTACTAAAGGCTTCTCAGCCTTCCCCAAACCTTCAAGCGATGTTTGATTTGCCAACAACTGATCCAACACAAACGCAAATGCATTTAAACTATTGGTGTATTGAGCTTGCTTATAATAAGCCCACCCCAACATATAATGAGCATTAATTGCTAGCCTGGACTTATCTAATTGAGTGACAGCCACATATGATTGCTCCGCCTTCGCATATACGCCTTTATTAAAATAAATATCACCTGCGCGGAAATTTGCTTCTGCAATGTTTGCGTAACCGGGATGCCTTTCTGTAAGCTCAGATAACATCTTTAATGCTTCTTCCTGATTTCCTTCCATGTCATAAGCTTTTGCTAATTGATAAAGAACTTCGGCATTATCAGGTGAATTAGGGTATTTTTCCAAAATATTACGATAGGCTTTAATAGCGTCTACATAATAACTCTGTTTCTGTTTATTTTTATTCTCATCATGGACGCCTTCCATCATATAAACGTCAGCAATACGACGTTCAATTTGTTCTTTAACTTGTTTATCTTCAAATAGGTCGATAATTTCTTTATATTCTGCACGAACCTCTTGATGATTAAGATTTTTTAGCTCTATGTTCTCTTCTTTTTCAGGCACGTACTTTAACGAACCTAAAGTATTCGTTTTACTTGAAGAACAGCCATTCAATAACGTTACGACGCCTATAAAAAATATCCCACACCTTACTACTTTCATTTTTTCTCTCCTCCAGAAGAATTTGCGCCAGCATTTTTTTCCGTCGATTTTGCCTTTTCAAGCGATAACAAAGTCATATCATATAACCTCGCTTTGGCTAGCCTAGACTGAGCCGAATAATATCTCATCCGTTCTTCATGCTGATCTAACTCAATTTTTATAAGATTCCTCATAATAACTTCAAATTTCAATATAAGTTTTTCAGTAGCCACTAATTGTTTTTTGATCTCTGCATGCTTATCAAAAACCATTTTTTTATAGTCAACTGGCTGCTCATAAGGTTTATTATAATATTTTAATTTAGTAACCTTATTATTTAAGAATTGAAGCTCACGGTCAGTAGTGTCCATCAATGTCTTTAGCCTATTACGTTCCACTTCAGTCAGCGCAAGCGAGTTAAGTTTCAACTCAGCATTTTGCTCCGCAAAAAGGTCATTGAAATCTACAATTTTGTCAAAAATGCTTTTGAAAGATTCATTATGCTTTTTCTTATCCGCATTTTCCAAAATTAATCTATGTTCATCTGCTTGAATTGACCAATATTTCAAATTCTCTTCAATTGCATACAAATCAGCTAACTCGCGCAAAGATTCGCGAAATGCATGACTTGCCATCAGATCAATAAGAAATGGTGTTAATTTTTTATAATCAATCGAAGGACTAGCACCGTACCAATCGGTATCGTCCATCATTACTTTAAGATTAGCGATAAACTCTTTGGGAACATCTTGTTTTTCAATTACACGTCGAGCTTCATCAATCATCGCTATGCCCGTTTTGAATTCTTTTTCGGCAAGCAGATTACTTTTTAAAGCTTTCCGAAAGGCGCTATCCTGTTCATATACATGCGCCAATAAAACCTTCGCTTCTTGCACTTCAGGAATAGCAATGGAACGTTTATTTAACATTTCCAAGGCTGGCAGTGCATCTTTATATTGCTTTAAATTAATAGCTGCCCACGCATACGAAAGGAGCGCTCGATTCGAATAAAGACCGGTCGTGCGAATACTTGTTAAATATTTCCATGCCTGGGCAAGCTTTCCATGCTTAATAGCTAATTCAGCCAAACCATGTCTCGCACGGTCAGCTAAAACTGATAACTCTTCATTTACACCGGAATACTGAACAACTTTTTCTAAATTTTTGACAGCCGAATCAAGCTGTTTGTCTTTAAGTTGTATAATCGCTAAATTAAACATAAGATAGGGAAGATAAGAATTGTCTTTTTCACCACTTTTTATTGCATTTTCTACACCCGCTAAATGCTCTCCACTTTTCCCCAATAGAGTCGCCAAATAGTGGTAATCCATATGTAAATCATCGGGAATTTTTCCTTTAATTTTTTCAAGAGATTTTTTAGCATTATTAAAATCAGATTTGTTGTACAACAGTTTTGCAAGATAAAACCAAGCTCTATTTCTAACTTCCTCGGAAGAATTTGTATCCAAAAGCTGATCAAATATTTTTTTAGATTCGTCAGCCATACCGTAGGACAGCATCATTCCGCCCTTTAACACCTGCCCTGACGAATTTTTAGCTAAGTTATTGTCGATAGCCTGTGCATATTCATGCTCAATCAATGCAGAAAAATAATCACGCTGAAAATAATCGAATAGAATAACGCCGTATTCTAGCTCTTGAGTTGATTGAACATTTGAATTTGCAGCATTTACTATGTGAGATGGAATAGTCATCAATAAAGCAGCAAAAAAACCAGAAATTAACGGCAGCTTTACATCAACAAACATGATCCTTACTATCTTATAGCGCATTGGATTACCACTGTTTAATGCTAAAAACCGGTTCTTGAGTAACGCTATCGTCACTTATCGCAACTTCCAAATATTCACCTGCTGGTCCTTTTTCAAATTCAATAGTTGAGGCACGCTTATAGTCACGTCCACTTGGCCCAACACCCGTAAAGAAAAGCGTTGCAGAATGTTTTCCCTCATTCAAATTGGTAATGTAAAATTTTTGAATTCCACCACGAATTAACGCTTGCCGCTGCTTTTCCGAATAAATATTAGATGCCACGAACTTATCATCAAGCTTTAATTTTATTCCTTCAAGAGTAAAAAATTGACCCGAGCTTAAGGAAATAAATACTGAGTATTTGGTACTAGACGGGAACAAAAGTTTTTCTTCCATCAACCGTAAATCTTTATTTAGATCGATGACTTGCCGCTTTAACTCTTGAATATTTTTGGAGGCTTTCTTTATCTCTGTATCTGTATCCCGTGCCGCTGCTGAGACTTTCTCAACAGGTACATTTGTTTTTTTATCCGCCACCGTTGCGGTCCAACTTTCGGCAACAGGCTCATCCGCTGCATATAAGTAATTGTTCGATGCAGCCAAAACCAGAATAATAGAGCCAGTGAACACATATAATAAGTTTTTGCAGGTCATAAATTAGCTCACAAATAGCAATTCCGAATATACAAATCAAGAACTAGCACCAAACGGCTAATATACCCAACAAACAAAAAGAGTATTTACTAATTTTTGAAAATCAGTACGTCAGTCACACTGAGTTCTCAAATAGTTAGAAACTCATCACAAAAATGAACTGAGAAGCGCGTTTTAGACTTGAATTGGATCGAAACTCGAGGCGAAGAATAAGTATTGTAGACCATACCCAGGACGTCGTTAAAAATGATTATTCATCTCGCGGAATGACAGAGCGCCCAGCTTTGATAGAGGCTCGAATGGTTTTACCCTCTAAACGCTTTTGCTTTGATGAGAATGTAGGTTTAGTGGGATGGCGTGCTTTTTGAACTTTTATAGCATTTATAATAATTTCTTGTAGGCGCAATAGCGCATCTTCACGATTACTTTCTTGAGTGCGATGGCGCTGCGCTTTAATGATCAGTACGCCTTCATTTGAAATACGATTGTCATCCAGCGCAAGTATCCTAGCTTTGTAGAAGTCACTTAACGATGAATTGGGGATATCAAAACGCAAATGTATCGCACTCGACACCTTGTTGACATTTTGCCCACCCGCACCTTGAGCGCGCATAGCCGTGAGTTCAATTTCGTGAAGGGGAATTTGAATGTGAGAGTTTATTCGCAACACGGCAGCATCGTTCAACCAAGTGACGTCCAATTAAGAGGTGGCTTCCACCTAAATTACCTAGGTTCTACCAGTAGCCGCAAGTTCTGCTGATCCTCTACCAGAATTGGTTGCAAGCGACTATCGAAACGGGTGCGGTGTGCATGCCAACGTACGATACATCCGCCTAGCATTAAACCTCCCACAGCCCAAAACACACTAACTCCATCACTCGCAGCTTGCTGATGCGCAAGTATTGTCCCTGTCAGCATACAAATTAACGGCACCATGTAAATAAACAACGCATTCTTTGTAATAACATCTTCTGGAATACCAATTCGCACCTCATCGCCCACACAATAACGTGTGACATCTCGACCTTCTAGCAACACCCAAAGCTGACTAGCACTGGTGCCAAACGCTTCCAATGCACGCTGACCACAGCCTTTTTGCGCCTGACAAGAACCACAAACAGAAAGCTGAATAGTTTCTACCCACAGCCCCCCCGTGTCAACGGCAATTACCCGACCATTTTCTAATACCATATATAAACCTAAACAGGCATAAGCCAAGCTTAATTACAGACCGGCTATATTTTGTGCAATTTTTGCAGCAGCAGCGACGGGAATTTCACCCACCACATTTACACGATAGAGGGAATTTTTGTGTACCAAACTAGACATATAAGCAAGAGTGGCACCGCTCTGACCTACTCCCTCGGGAACCACACCATTGGTTGGCTCTAAAAAAATACTGAATGTGGTTAAGCCGTCAGTATACATAAGCATATCCTGGCCGTTACTTAATTTGCGCTGTCCAGCAAACTCAAAACCCGGCGGCACCCAAGCCACCTGCCACAATTCTGGCTTACTAAAATCTGTTGGATTACATGGAGTTACATTAGCAACCACCTTATGTTGATGCCTGGAGACGGTACGTCCTTTTTTATTAAGATCATGATTAAACTCGATAGAGACAAATTGGTAACGCTCTAATGGCCGCGCATTCTCGTCTATTAACCAGGATTTAAGCACTAAACCTGTTTCTTCATCAATACTAAGAAAATAACCGTAACGATAAGCATCTTTTGGAATAACCAACAATACTCGCGCCAATCGGCCAGCGATGCGCTCTTGACTGCGAATTTCAAATTGGTAAAGATTATTGAGGTTGATTAATGACTTGCCAATTTTAGCGAAGCTACCTTGCAGCAACTTATGCCCCATCGAATTGCAATCTACAGGGTGTCCCTCACGTAATATTTCACGCTCAGGGCCATTCAAAAATATAAGACGATTGTGCTCATGACCATCCTCAATCCAATGATCAATTTTAAAACTTTGCAAGGCCATTCGAGTCTGATTTTGGTAAGTAAATGCACCACTGTAATTAATTCGAGATGCATCTCTAGACATTTTCGTCAGCAACGTTTGAACATTGGAAGAAGGGAGAGACAATACTGAAGATGCTTGGTTTTCAGCATGTGTGTTTGAAACGAACGCCCACAATACACATGCTGACAACCATAAGGCTGATTTCGACCTCAAATCATTATTCATCCGTTACATTCACACGCGCATAAGGTAAAACACCCTGACCTGAATTCAAAGCTGCGTTATCAGAATGAGCTTGAATCATTTGATTAACATAACGCGTCACTTCCTCTTCCGAGATCGCTGTAGCGGTTGCATTTGAAGTAGCTGCTTGGCGAGGTTGGAACATAACACGACGATTTTCTTGCGGGCGTGTTTCATAACCTGTCTGTAAAGCAACTGAGCGAGTGTTGATTGCAGGACTATTAATACCTGATCGTAAAGATACAATTGGAGTTAATGTAGCTGGGCCATTGGTACTAGCAATTTCCGCTCCGCGAAATGAATTATTGTTATATTGCTGAACACTAACAATCATCCCGCCCGCAACAGAAGCTACAAGTGCTACACGCCCTAATTGATGCCACCAACCTTGACTTGATTTTCGTGCCGTTGTATCAGTATGTTGTTCTTCTGCCGCTATAGAAGCGCTTACACGAGCCGCGAAATCCGGTGATATCAGTGCGGTTTGCGAAGCTTGCTCGCCCCGCAAGATTGCACCCATCATTTGATAGCGGGCCCACGTCGCCTTGATAGTAGGATCTTTCTCACTCGCTTTTAATATTCTCTGCAACTCAAGCTCTGATGCCTGATTATCGACCAATGCTGAAATGGACTCAGCGAGGGATTGTTGGAGGTTTTGCTCACTCATGGAGATTACCTATTAATTAAAAATACAAAACAACATTATAAAATGTACGGTTTAAATTAAAACTAACTAACTGGTCAGTTGGTTATGTGACATGAAACCACAACAAAAGTTCAGCCTCAAAATCATCCAACCAAACACAAATGCAACAAGCAATATATTACTAATTTACCAACGGATGAATTTTTTTATCAATGGCTTCGCGAGCCCGGAAAATACGTGAGCGGACTGTACCTATAGGACAATCCATTGCTTCCGCGATTTCTTCATAACTTAAGCCATCAATTTCACGCAGTGTAACTGCCATGCGTAAATCTTCAGGTAAATCTCGAAATGCCTGATCGATAACTGCCTGCAGCTCATCGCGTAACAAATTTCGCTCGGGCGTATTCATTTCATGCATGGCTTCACTGCCAGAATAGAATTCAGCGTCATCAACGTCCAGATCGCTGGCTGGCGGGCGTCGATTGCGCGCCACTAAATAATTCTTGGCCGTATTGATAGCGATGCGATACATCCATGTGTAAAAGGCGCTTTCGCCACGAAAATTTGGCAAGGCCTTATAGGCTTTTATAAAAGCATCTTGCGCCACGTCTTGCACTTCTGAATGATCACGAATAAAGCGGCTAATGACCGCAAAAATCTTGTGTTGATATTTAAGTACTAATAAATCGAACGCACGTTTATCGCCTTTTTGAACACGTTCTACTAATTGTTGATCGACATCAGGCGCTAGCTCCGCTGTCATTGTATAACCCCCAAGTGTCCCGACAATGCACCGCCGCCAGAACGAATGAAACAACATATTTTCAATATCGTTTTTTTAATTTATAAAAGCCTGAAAAATACCAAGCCTTGCTCTTTATTGCATCCATTGACTTAATGTCAGCGTAAAAGTTCCTACTTGCAGGTTGATTCAAGCGACCTGCAGCATGACCGCGCTGGATGGCTTCTATATACTACGTACAGTTTACCTTTATCTTCCCCATTGTAGCTATTCTCTATGACTCAATCTTACTCGCACGATGTTCTCGTCATTGGCTCCGGCGCAGCAGGCTTAACCCTTGCAATCAGCTTAGCCCAACATACCAAGGTAGCAGTACTTAGCAAAAATGCATTAAATCAGGGCTCAACCTGGTTCGCCCAAGGCGGTATAGCTGCAGTATTGGATGATCAAGATTCCATTCAGGCCCATGTGGCCGATACTCTTGATGCTGGCGCAGGCTTGTGCCATGAAGATGCAGTGCGTTTCACTGTTGAGAATAGCAAAGCCGCGATTGAGTGGTTGATTGAACAAGGAGTGAGCTTTACCAAAGAGAGTGGCACAGAAGATTATCATCTTACTCAAGAAGGCGGGCACAGCCATAGGAGGATAATTCATAGCGCAGATGCTACTGGCCGCGCAGTTCACAGCACACTAATCGAGCAAGTTAAACAACAACCTAACATCGAATCATTTGAAAACCATATAGCCGTTAATCTTATTACACAAGCTGATGCAAACTCACGAAAACTGCGTTGCACGGGCGCCTATGTACTTAATAACAACACCGATGAGGTTCATGTATTCCAAGCTAAAGTTGTAGTGCTCGCATGCGGCGGTGCAAGCAAAGTTTATCTGTATACAACCAATCTAGATGGCGCAAGTGGCGATGGTATAGCCATGGCTTGGCGCGCTGGCTGTCGAATTGCCAATATGGAATTTAATCAATTTCACCCCACTTGTTTATATCACCCACAAACCAAAAACTTTTTAATCAGCGAAGCCTTGCGTGGCGAAGGCGCTTTATTACGCTTACCCAATGGCGAGCGATTCATGCAACGCTTTGATGAGCGGGAGGAACTCGCGCCGCGCGACATAGTGGCTCGTGCTATAGATTACGAAATGAAGCGTTTAGGTTGTGATTGTTTATACCTTGATATTAGTCACAAATCGCCCGAATTTATTACAGAACATTTTCCTACGGTTTATGCACGCTGCCTTGAATTAGGTATCGATATCACCAAACAACCTATTCCAGTAGTACCGGCGGCGCATTATACCTGTGGAGGTATTTTGGTAAATAAAGAAGGGCTTACCGATTTACAAAATCTTTACGCTATTGGCGAAACATCGTTTACCGGTTTACACGGTGCTAATCGCTTAGCCAGCAATTCGCTGTTGGAGTGCGTAGTTTATGCGCAGTCCGCAGGCCAACGTATATTGCAAACCTTGCCGAGCATTCTTACTCCAGATAACTCAAATCCTTGGGATACTTCTCGTGTAACTGACTCTGATGAGGATGTTGTGATCTCGCACAATTGGGAAGAATTGCGCCGCTTTATGTGGGATTACGTAGGTATCGTACGCACGCACAAACGTTTAGAGCGAGCTGGGCATCGAATTAAATTATTGAAAAAAGAAATTGCTGAGTATTACAGCAATTACAAAGTCAGCAGTGATTTAGTGGAGTTGCGCAATCTTAGCACCGTTGCAGAATTAATCATTCGCTCAGCAATGGAGCGCAAAGAGAGTCGCGGCCTACATTATTCACTCGATTACCCGGAAAAGTCTTCAATTGCACGCGATACTATTTTAGTGCCAACCAATTTTGCGGCGCAGGATGTCATCGTAAGCAAAGAATAAAAATGACTTAGGGAGCGATGCATTTAATTTTGCCTGCATCTATTGAAAACAAGTCCTTAGCCACATACGCAAACGCCGCCAATCTTCTTTAGGGAGCGAATCGGGTAACGCTATCAAATAATGTTGATTGTGAGTTAAGGTTTCCTTCAAGGGAATAATTATCACCCAGGACCAAAGCAACACTTCGTGGCTTGGGGTTACTGAACATTCACCTGCTGTCGTTTTTAAGTACCAATTATTTTGTTTAATTTCCAACTGTATCGGTGCTGCAACTTTAGCTTTCCAACCTTTTTGGATAGCGACACCAATGCATAATGCAAACGAAAGCCACAAAAAAAACCAATATATTGAAATGAAAAAAAGCGGCAACAAAGCAACAAACGCAAAAACAAGCATCACGCCATATATTGCGCATTGTGCTTGCCATAAATAACGCGAGGGATGAACAATAATTGCTGCCAGATCGACAGTGGCTGGCAGCTTTTGGACAACTGAAGATTCAAGCATTTTATTTTGTTTGCGGCTGTAAGCCAGTATTCGTTCTAACAAGGTCGACAATCCTTTGCAGTTGGGGATCTTGCGGATCTTCACGGCGCATAAACCATGCAAACATATCTTGATCTTCGCATTCTAAAAGTCGCCAATAACTTTCTTTATCCGCTTCCGCTAAGGTGGGGTAAATATTGTCCAAAAAGGGCAACAATATCAAATCTAATTCCAACATGCCGCGACGGCTACTCCAAAACAAACGGTTTCTTTCCACAATTCTTACCTGCCGCCACTTAAATTCTTGCGATTATACTGCCTTCTGCAATCAGAGGTATGGATCTTCCTGCACGTTTCTTTATTACGATACACTAAGCCTCTCAAAGGCATAGTTCATTGTTGCTTTTTATTAGTTACATTTCATTAGTTAGCTTTTAATAGTTACTTTTTATAATCACCTGTTATAGCTGCTTTCTGATGCAGCTACTTTCTGGAGCTCTCAACGTGTCCGACTGGAATTCATTTTTGTTAACTCAAGGCGTCAACATGGATGAGCAAAATAATATCGCGCTCGCCTCCCCTGACCTTACTTCAGAATCCGTGTATTTAATACCGCTGCACCTGCTGGGATTGTTAGGTGTTAATGGACCCGATGCAGCCAAATTTTTACAAGGCCAAATTACTTGTGATGTTCACGAATTAGAAAATCGCACTACGCGAATAGGTGCACAATGCAATATTAAGGGCCGTATGTTGTTAAGCTTTCGTGCGCTGCAGACAAATAACGAACAAATCATTTTGCGAATGCATCATGGTTTGATTACAAAAGCCATGAGTAGTTTTGGTAAATACATTGTGTTTTCTAAAGCAAAACTAGTGGATATGAGTCAAGACTATCGATGTGTGGGTGTCGTTGGCCGTAACGCCAGTAAAATTTTGGCCAATATTTTAAGTATCGATATTACCGCCGATGGCACATGGCAATTAACTGGTAACAGCATTGTTATTCGTCTTAATGAAAATCGTTATGAGTGCTGGCTAGCGGCGAATGAGGCTGAACTTATTTGGAAAAAATTAGCGGCTTACTGCGAAATAGCTGGGCAAAATTTTTGGACACTCCTCGATATTCAAGCTGGCTTAGGAGATATCACTCCCGACACCATTGAGACTTTTACTCCCCAAGCTATTAACCTACAGCTAATCAATGGTATTAATTTTCGTAAAGGGTGTTACACCGGGCAAGAAATTGTGGCGCGCCTGCATTATCGCGGCAACCTAAAACGTCATATGTATCGCTTTGAGTTTGCACTCAATGGCAACGATCTACCCTTACCAGGAAGTGAGCTGCACAATCACGAAGGAAAAGCTGTAGGAGAAGTCGTTACAGCTGCGAAAAAAGCAGCCGGTAGCGGCGAGCTACTAGCGAGCGTACTGGATGATCAGCGAATAGATGTTTATCTCCCAAACAATCCACAAAAACTCAGCCTCTTATCCTTACCTTATGCTATACCTACTTCTGATGCGGCGAATTAAACTTTCTCCAACAAACAATAACCCTATAGAAAACAAGTAGGTACTTCATGAGTCAAATCATTGAGCGGGTTCGTCAGGATATTATTACTGCTATAAAAAATGATCAATTGGTTTTACCCACACTACCCGAGGTCGCCCTCAAAGTGCGTGAAGTTGCCGATGACCCTAAAGCAGACATCGAAAAGCTGGCAAGTGTTATTGGAAATGATGCAGCATTGAGCGCGCGTATTATTCGCGTAGCTAACAGCCCATTACTGCGAGCATCGCGCGCAATTGAAGACTTAAAAACAGCATTAATGCGTTTGGGAATTTCTTATACATGTAACATTGCCACTGGCTTGGCAATGGAACAAATGTTCCAAGCCACATCAGATTTAGTAGATATGCGTATGCGTGAAGTATGGAGCCGCTCCAGTGAAGTGGCCGGCATTAGTCATGTACTTTGTAAGCACTACACCAAACTGCGCCCCGATCAAGCCACCTTAGCAGGCTTAGTTCATAAAATTGGTGTGCTTCCCATTTTAACTTACGCCGAAGATCACCCTGCCTTACTAAATGATAGTTTGACCCTGGACAGCGTGATTAACGAATTGCATGCACCTATTGGCGATTTAATTTTGCAAGCATGGGGTTTTCCCCAAGAATTACTGCACATTCCTTCACAACATATAGATTTTGCACGCAACGCTCCCAAAGCTGATTACGCCGATATAGTGACTGTAGCAATGCTACAAAGTCATGCAGGCTCTAACTCAACGATGTCAGATGTTGACTACCATGAAGTAACAGCTTTCGAGCGATTGGGCTTGGACCCGGAAATTCTAGTTTCTGACGACGAGGATTTATCGGCGGATCTAGAAGCCGCTATGTCTTTGCTGTTATAGACGGCCCCTGCTGCTATTAAAAAACATTAAAAATTTAATCCAGCAGGTCGCACCAATCTCACGCAAAAAAATTTAAGACAAACGCCAATCAATCGGCGTTTGTCTTTGCAGCTCTAAATACTTATTAGCCTGCGAAAAATGTCCACAGCCGATAAACCCGCGGTATGCCGATAAAGGTGAAGGATGCGGCGCAGTCAAAATCAAATGTTTATTTCTGTCAATCAACTGCCCTTTTTTTTGCGCGTAGCTGCCCCACAATAAAAATACAACCCCCTCTCGCTGTTCATTCACTATTTGAATTGCCCGATCTGTAAACTGCTCCCAACCCTGCCCTTGATGCGCACCGGCGCTCGCTTGTTCAACCGTTAACGTTGCATTGAGTAAGAGCACACCTTGCTCAGCCCATGTTTGCAAACATCCATGATTAGGCTCTGGTAAATGTAAATCTCGCTCAATTTCTTTGAACATATTTTTCAACGAGGGCGGTGCAACAACGCCGTGTTGAACAGAAAAACATAAACCATGCGCTTGTTTCGGGCCGTGATATGGATCTTGCCCAAGAATAATCACCTTCACGTTATTCAGCGGCGTGCTGTTAAACGCATTAAAAATATTTTTCGATTCTGGATAAATAATTTTACCCGCTTGCTTTTGCTGCAATAAAAATTGCTTGAGCTGAAGCATGTAAGGTTTTTCAAACTCCGGCTGTAAATGCTCAAGCCAACTGGGATGGAGATCAATAAATTTTTTGGTATTGGACTTTTCAGTAGTAGACTCAGAAATCATCATAAACATCATTCAATATTATTTTGCAAAACCCCAAACAAAAAAACCCATCTCAAAAGATGGGCTTTCATGCCGCTAAAACCAAAAGCATAAAATCAAGATTCGATTTTATTAGAGTTTATCAGCGTGCTCGCTCAAATATGCAGCAACACCAGCTGGGCTTGCATCCATACCCTTGTCACCATCTTTCCAGCCCGCGGGGCAAACTTCACCGTGTTCTTGATGGAAAGCCAAAGCATCAACCATACGTAACATTTCATCTACGTTACGGCCTAGCGGCAAATCGTTAACGACTTGGTGGCGCACAAGACCAGCCTCATCAATTAAGAAAGAACCACGATAAGCAACACCGTCAGCTGCTTCAACATCATAAGCACGACAAATTGAGTGAGTGATATCTGCAACTAACGTGTATTTAACCGGGCCAATACCACCTTCGTTAACAGGAGTATTACGCCACGCATTGTGCGAAAACTGAGAGTCGATAGAAACCCCGATCACTTCCACATTGCGTTTTTTAAATTCAGAGATACGGTGATCAAACGCCAACAACTCGGACGGACACACAAAAGTGAAATCCAGTGGGTAGAAAAACACCACCGCTTTTTTACCTTTGGTAGCTGTAGAGAATGTATAACTATCAACGATCTCGCCATTTGCCAATACGGCTGCTGCAGTGAAATCGGGTGCTTGTTTGCCTACTAATACGCCCATAATAATTCTCCTGGGGGTTAAGGGTTAAGGGTTAAGGAATCTGATCTCAAGTATGCATTACAAACTTGGCAGAATAATAAAGTACAAAATTACTTAAGGTACCGCGCCATCTTACACAGCAAAATTTTTATGTCACATTAATTTTTTATATGATTATAAGGGCCCATCAGCTATGAACCACCTACGAGCAACGTACAGGCTAATAGCGCTCAAACTCTGAAAGGTGATGTGTTTGTCTTCTTAGCAATTGCATTGTATTGCATTTCAAGTTTGCTGATTATCCCGACAGAGGCTATACCTACTCAATAACAATCTCGGGAGTTTGCATCAATGCGGGCACGGCTTGCCTTTCGCAAGAAAGTTGCAGTTATTCTGTGGCTAGCACTATTCGTATCCTTACCTGCTGCAAGTTATGGGAATTTAAGGTTCGAACACCTAGCACTAACAGGAAAAGTCGCAGATAGAAACGACAACCTTAGCGCAATTAGAGCCACGGTTAAGGACAACCGCGGCTTTATGTGGTTTGGTGGTGAAAATGGGTTAGGAAGATACGATAGCCAAGATCTTGTGATTTATCAGACAGACTTAGCTAATCCCAAGTCTATTAGTGCCAACTTTATTTGGGCGCTGACTATCGATCATGATGGTGTTTTATGGATTGGTACAGGCCGAGGGTTGAATCGCTACAACAAGAATACGGATGATTTTGACCGTTTTATGGCCGATACCGCCGTAAAAAATCGAATCCCCAATAATAATATTAATGCTCTGGCAGTGGATCAGGATAATAGCCTACTTATTGGAACTGCCAATGGATTGTCCATTTTAAATCCGCAAAGAACGCATTTTCAAAACTTTTACCCACATCCCGATGGGGACATCAGCTCTAGTCAGAATCTGATTCGCGATATATTTATTGATAAACAAAACAGAATTTGGGTAGGCACCAGCAAAAATGGTTTAAATTTATTTGATCGAAAAACTGGAAAATTTTTCTCTTATCTCAACAACCCAAACGATCCCACTTCAATATCGAGTAACGACGTTTCGGCAATTGTAGAGGATGCTAAAGGCCAGTTGTGGGCGGGCACTTACGGCCAAGGCCTTAATCGCATGCACGCCGACGGAAAAACGTTCACACGCTATAAACAAAACCCAACAGACCCCACATCTCTCGCGAACAATAATATTCCCCACCTCCTTAAGGATACGCAAAACAATTTATGGATAGCTACAGATCATGGAGGGCTAAATCTATATTTACCAGAAACAGATTCCTTTCAGCATTTTACCCATAATGGTTATGACCCGAATAGCTTGAGCAGCAATAGCCCACGCCACATCTACGAAGACGATGAGGGTAATTTATGGATTGGCATGTTCCCCACTGGAGTAGCTTTTTTAGATCACTCGACAACCGTTTTCACCAACTATTTCCATAAGCCTGATGTTAAAAGCAGCTTAAGTAATGGCGGTCTTTTATGTTTTCTTGAAGACAGCGAAGGAATATTATGGATTGGCACCGAGAACGGCCTCAATGCCTTTGATCGAGAAAAAAATATCTTCACTCGTTATTTCACAGACGAGAACAACACACAAGGTCTAAAGCTCGGTGCTGTTCTGACTATTGAAGAGGATGAATATGGTGATCTGTGGGTGGGGACCTGGTCTGGTGGATTACATCGTTTCTCAAAAAAAACCGGGAGAATAAAAAGCTACCTGCCTACTGAAAATAATGCAACAAGCCTAAGCGATGCGTTCGTATGGAAAATTCATCGCGACAAAGACAATACCCTCTGGTTAGCAACTGAGAATGGCGGCATTAATAAATATAATCGCGCGACAGATAACTTCACTCACTACCTTGCTGATCGTGAGAATCCCGATGCCATTATTAGCAATCAAGTTTGGACAATTATGGAAGACAGGCAAGAATTCATTTGGGTAGCAACATTGGAAGGCTTGGATCGCTTTGATAAAACCAGCGAAAAATTCACACATTTTTTACACGACCCTAATGACCCAAACACAATAAACAGCAATCAAATTATTTCGCTTTTTGAGGACAGTCGAGGAAAAATTTGGATAGGTACTAGAGATGCCGGCGTTAATATATATGACCCGCTTACCAATAAGTTTTCAGCGCTGAATGTAAAAGATGGCTTACCGTCAGCAACAATTTCCAGCATCATTGAAGATAACATGGGCAATATTTGGGTGACGACTGTTAACGGAATTGTCCGTATAGAGCCGAACACTTTTGCGATAAAAGCCTTTAATAAAGCGCACGGCCTAGTGTCGAATAATTTCAACCGCGATGCTACTTTCAAAGATCAGCTAGGCGAATTATATGTAGGCAGCATCGGTGGTTTCAGCGTATTTAACCCTAAAAACATTATTCAAGCATCACCACCCCCACCCGTGGTTTTCACCAAGTTTCGCATACTCAATCAAACAGTACAGGTGAATGGAGCTGACGGGTTATTGCAGCAATCCATCACCGAGACAAAGAAGCTATGGCTCAGTTACAAACAAACTATGTTTTCTTTTGATTTTGCAGCCCTTAGCTATCGCTCCCCGGAGAGTAACAAATACGCTTACATGCTTGAAGGTTTTGATGCCGACTGGCATCACATTGGTAATCAGCGAACGGCAACTTACACGAATATCAGCCCCGGGCATTACACATTTAAGGCAAAGGCGGCAAACAAAGAAGGCGTATGGAATGATGAAGGCACCGCAATTGCAATTAACATTACACCGCCACTTTGGCAAACTTGGTGGGCCTACTGTAGTTACATAATTGTGTTTATTGGCATCATGTACCTGATCAATAATTACAAAAATATGAGCATTAAAACAAATATTTATCGTATTTTAGCGGCGACTGACCCACTAACAGGTGTTTATAATCGAGCGGGTTTAGCGCAAGCAGCAAATGAATTATTTATGCATAGAGGTGCTCGCGCAAATGTATGTCTATTAATTTTTGATATTGACTATTTCAAAAATATCAACGACGTTTACGGTCATGATGTTGGCGATCAAGTTCTTAAAGATTTTACATCCCTTGTGGTTGGTAATATTCGAACCGGTGATACTTTTGGACGTTGGGGCGGCGAGGAATTTGTACTACTTTGCGCAAATACAACGCATGATGGTGTACTATTTTTAGCAGAAAAAATACGTGACATTATCGCTAATAATGCATTTCAACATAAACATATTTCCCTCAACCTAACCGTTAGTATTGGCATAGCATACGCAATACACGAAGAATCCTTTGAAACATTATTTAAGCGCGCCGATCTAGCCCTATATGAGGCGAAGGAATCGGGTCGTAATCGCGTTATTATTTCAGCAACCAAAAGTCTCGCAGACCAGACCGCATAAATAACTCCAATCATCGAACGCTGACTTCTTAGCGTCACTAATTAGCAATATTCGCAGTGCACACCCTGTACTCCTTTTTATTTCGTGGAGAAGCAGCGTGAATAAATATTTTATTTTTTAATATGCATGTTTTTGTGCACCAACACCTTTGCTGTCACTTTAACAAAGGGCGTGCCAGTTGCCGGGCTTTCTGCTACTGCGGGTGGCTTAGTTAGTTATGACATTGTCGTACCTTCCGGCGCCACCAATTTGGTGATTTCAGCTAGCGGCGGTTCGGGGGATGCAGATCTCTCTAACAGTTCCTTCAGTGCAACAGACCCTTCGGTTGTTACCAGTGGCGGCAGCGGGGATGTCGATCTTTATGTGCGTTTGGTCAAGCACCAATAACAAGTGCCTATTCGTAAAAAAATTGTGGCTATGAGTAGAAAAGTTGTGACGATGTAAAATTCTGACTAACGACTTTAGCAAAATATCAATTCACACAGCCATTAATACCGCCACTCATAGATTGCTCGTAACTCTTCAAATTGTTATATTGCTGTCACTTTTCGCAAGCCTGATTGCTCCCTCATCCCGGATTGTTTTTCACTTGCTGGTTTCTTTTGTCGTCCCTTTTTATCGTCTTTTATTATTGTCCTTATTATTGTTCCTTTTATCGTTTTTTATCTTATAGAGAGCCTCTATGTCAGTTGATTTTCGCTCAGCTTCGCTTACCCATTTAGCTTATAACGACGAATTCGTATCCCGTCACATAGGCCCAAACGCGCAACAAACCGCTGCAATGTTGGCAGCTTTAGGCGTTAGCTCTATAAAAGAATTGATCGATAAAACGGTTCCACAGAATATCCGCCTGAAAGGCGAGCTCGCTTTAGATGCCGCAACAACCGAAGCTGATGCACTTGCTCAACTTAAAGCCATCGCCAGTAAAAACCGCATTTTCAAAAGCTACATAGGCATGGGCTATTACGACACCATCGTGCCGAACGTGATACTGCGCAACGTACTCGAAAACCCCGGTTGGTACACGGCTTACACTCCTTATCAGCCAGAAATTGCACAAGGCCGCTTAGAAGGTTTGCTGAATTACCAACAAATGTTGATCGACCTTACCGGCATGGAAATGGCCAATGCCTCAATGCTGGACGAAGGCACCGCTGCCGCTGAAGCCATGGCAATGTGCAAACGTCAAAATAAAAAAAATAACTCTGACGTGTTTTTTGTCGATGCAGATACACATCCACAAACTATTGCGGTGGTGAAAACCCGTGCAGAACATTTTGGTTTTAGCGTAATTGTTGCCGCGGCAGATGAACTCATCAAGGGCGATTACTTTGGCGCATTATTGCAATACCCGGGCTCAAGTGGACAAATTCGCGACCTCACATCGCTTATTGAAACCGCTCACAACAACAACGCCTTAGTTACAGTAGCAAGCGATTTGATGGCGCTGCTGCTACTTAAGTCTCCCGGGGCAATGGGCGCAGATGTCGTCGTCGGCACTAGTCAACGCTTTGGTGTACCTATGGGTTTCGGCGGCCCACATGCTGGCTTTTTTGCATTCCGTGACGCTTACAAACGCTCTGCTCCGGGCCGTATTATTGGTGTATCGATTGATGCACGCGGTAAACCTGCACTGCGTATGGCGATGCAAACACGTGAACAACATATTCGCCGTGAAAAAGCTAACTCCAACATATGTACTTCACAAGTTTTACTAGCGGTGATGAGCGTGTTCTATGCCATTTACCACGGTCCTGATGGCCTCAAGCGCATCGCTAACCGTATTCATCGTTTAACCGCAGTAACTGCCGCTGCACTGCAAGCTAAAGGATTTACTCTCGCCTACAATCATTACTTTGACACTCTTACCGTGCAAGTCGGCAGTAAACAACAGGCCATTTACCAAGCTGCTCTGGATGCTGAAATCAACCTGCGTTTAGTAGGCAGCGACGCTTTCGGCATCAGCTTGAACGAAACCACTACTCTCAGCGAAGTCGCCAAACTGTTGGCAGCTTTTGGCATTGAGGATGCAGACTTGGCAAGCTTTGATGACGCGCTTTCTCTAACTAACAAAGCCATTCCAACCTGCTTGCTTCGCACCGATGCAATTTTGTCTCACCCAGTATTCAGTAGCTATCAAAGTGAAACCGATATGCTGCGCTATTTAAAACGCCTCGAATCTAAAGATATAGCCCTTAACCAGTCGATGATTCCGCTTGGCTCTTGCACCATGAAACTCAACGCTACGGCGGAGATGATTCCCGTGACTTGGCCAGAATTTGGCAGAATGCATCCCTTTGCGCCTATTGATCAAGCCCAAGGCTACCGCCAATTATTTGAAGAACTGCAGGAAATGCTTAAAACCTGCACCGGATACGACGCCATCAGCTTGCAACCCAATGCCGGTTCACAAGGCGAATACGCGGGACTCGTTGCTATCAAAAAATACTTTGAAAGCAAAGGTGAAATGGATCGCGACATTTGTCTAATCCCCGCATCTGCTCACGGCACCAACCCAGCATCAGCTCAAATGGTTAGCTTTAAGGTGGTGGTGGTTGCCTGCGACAGCAAAGGCAATGTGGACTTAACCGACCTCGCCGCCAAAATCGCCACTTACGGCAAGCAAATCGCCTGCATCATGGTCACCTACCCCTCAACTCACGGCGTATTTGAAGAAGGCATTACCCAACTCTGCGACATGATTCATGAACTGGGCGCGCAAGTGTATATCGACGGCGCCAACATGAACGCCCTCGTTGGCGTAGCTGCTCCTGGCAAATTTGGCGGAGATGTATCTCACCTAAACCTGCACAAAACCTTTTGTATTCCCCACGGCGGCGGCGGCCCTGGCATGGGACCAATCGGCGTTGGTAAACACCTGGCACCTTTCTTACCCGCGCACCCAGTTCAAGCCGTACCAAACACCAATATCGAATACGGCACTATTTCAGCTGCACCTTGGGGATCAGCAAGTATTCTGCCCATTAGCTGGATGTACATCAAAATGATGGGTGCGGTCGGCATGCGTCAAGCGACTGAGTACGCGATGCTTAACGCCAATTATGTTGCCAAAAAACTCGATGACGCATACCCGGTTTTATACAAGGGTACTAACGGATTTGTTGCGCACGAATGTTTATTAGATTTGCGCCCTCTTAAAGAAGCCAGCGGCATTAGTGAAGAAGATATCGCCAAACGCCTTATGGATTTCGGCTTCCACTCACCCACTATGTCATTCCCGGTGGCTGGTACCTTGATGATCGAACCTACCGAATCAGAATCCCAACCTGAACTGGATAGATTTATCGATGCCATGTTGATTATTCGCAAAGAAATCGCGCAAGTAATCAGCGGGGAGGTTTCGTTAGCGGCCAGTGCATTACACAATGCACCACACACACTGAATGATGTGCTCGACGAAAACTGGGCTCGCGTTTACTCCCGCGAAGTTGCCAGCCGCCCGGCGCCATGGTTAAAAAACCATAAAGTGTGGCCAAGCGTGAATCGTATTGATAACGTTTATGGCGACAGAAATTTAGTTTGCGCTTGTCCAAGCGTGGAAAATTACATGGAGTAAGTTATCCAGATTAATTAAAAAGTTATTTAGAATTCATGGACTAAGTTATCTGGAATTCATGGATAAGTGATCTGGCTAAAAGCGTCATTGAATAAGTGTTACGCAGATTCCAAAAAAAAAGCCGGTAGTGGAAAATTCACTACCGGCAAAGACAAGCACTTAAACTTAATTTTTTAGAGCCTATTTATTTTTGAGCTCTTTTATTTCTGAGTTTTTTTACTAATAACAATTTGGTCCGTTGCGAACAGTACCTTCCCATGCGCAAGCCCCAGAGATGCAATCAGCCAGATTATTGCTGAACACTTTCGCTTCGTAATCCCAAACTTTAAACCAACCTCCATCATCCCATAGCGTGGTGGGCATGCCTTTAGCAGGTGCATATTGGCTGCCCAGTTTTGTATACCATGAACGAATATTATTACAGCTCATTGTGGTGTATCGACTTTGCCAGCCAACACCCCATTCCCCGATAAACACCGGCATGCCCTTACCAACTGAGTTTGCCCAGGCAAGCATGGTGTCCATAGGTCCATACACATCGTTATCGGTCCAAGCATCGGCGTAATCACCTTGATTATCACCACTGAAAGTCCAAGGTTCGTAGTGGTGGAAAGTTGCGATTACATAAGGGTCGTTGCCGCCACCAACAACATCAAGATTTGGCCAGGTTGCAGCCATCTCTGCGGAGCCAAACCATTGATTACCACCAATAGCAACAATACGCGCCGCATCATCTTCACGAATTTTCTTATAGGCAAGGCCAGTCATATTTCTTAAATTTGCTACCGGCATAGGGCCGCCATTAAGTAAGTGTGGCTCGTTAAGAATTTCAAAAATAAGACGCTTGTCGCGATTTTTGTAAAGGGCACTAATATCATCCCACAGCTTTTCAAGTACATACGCCTTGTTGTATTCTTTAAGGTCCACTTCATGATGCGCATTCAAAATCACGTACATACCAGGCTTGCTCAAGGCGTAGTCAATAGCTCTGGTTAAATCATTTAAGCGCGCAGTATTTGGCGTAACGGCTCCCGTCGCCGGGTTGGCAAGAGTGTAGCCATTGATGCTACCAGTCCAGGTTGTAGGAATGCGTACGTTTCTAAAACCCTTGTTATAGTAGGCGTCAATTTTTGCAGAAGCCGTCGCCAGTGACGTTGAAGCTTGCGCGTTATCAAACATTTGCCCTAAGTTGAACCCTTTGCCCATGCCAGCAGCCGCTTGTTTTGCGGTAATCCCAGTTACGGGACAATTACTAGTACACGGCGGGCTAAACTTGATCCAGTTTACGTTGACTGAGGCCGACAGAAAATTTAGGTAGGCAGAGGTAGCCGTAGCGGTCAACACAACTCGGCCTACTTTCAGATCTTGCCATGTTTGCCAGCCAGCCGTATTAGGAACGGTAGCAGTTATTAAGGATGCCTGGCCTACCTTAACACTTAGGTTACCACCCACGGCTGAAGCAACTCGTGCGGTAACATCATATGTCCCGGCGGGCAATTGCACGTTATAACCAAGCCATTCACCGTTTTCACTCCAACCAACATTGTAACCACCACCTGTATCCGTAGTTGCTTCAATATCTACGTTGTCTTGACGGAAAGCTCCACCAGTGTTACCTGGGGTAGTGTCGAAGTGGCTGGTATAGTCTTCGGCTTGCAGGGTCGCTGTAGTTATAGTTGTTAGGTTGCCACCGTTAGGACAGCCTACAACTCCGTCACATGCATCCGTACTGCCATCAACAAGCCAAACATTATCAATGTATACATCTGCTGCGCTAGTGCCTATATTTAAAACCACTCGCGCAGTGGTGATTGTTGCTGTGGCAGTAAAAGTGTATACAAATCGCCTCATAGTGGTAGTTAGTGTCTGCCCTGCTCCCGTTTGAGAAAAATCCTCATAAGGTGTAGCCGCTCTTTCAACCTTAATTTGACTGGTACGGCCCGCATCAGAGCGCGCATCAAAGGCGAAGGTGTAGGTCTGGCCTTGAACTAAGCCCACATTGGCTTGATAAGGCTGAACATGCCAAGCCTGTGTACCTCCGTTACTAATATTTACTCGATACGCACCTGCTTCAACTGCACAGGTAGCAGCGGCCCCGTTTGAAGCTGTACAAGCCCAACCGGTGACGCCTGCGTTGAAATTTCCATTCTGGAGTTTGTTTGTTAATGCAAAACTCTCTGCAGATGCTGTACAGATCAAAATACTGCCAAAAAACAATCGGCGGAGCCGTTTATTTGACGTGGTTTTATAATGATTAATCATTAAGGTGGTCCTCTATTTATGTTATTTATTGAGAGAATTAATCCCATAGTTATGAGAATCAGTGCGATAGAACGTTTAGCGTTGGGGTACCCAAAAACACTTTAAGACCAAACGCGCAGCTCGCCCCGGAGGCTTTATTATTGTTATGGTGCTAGTGATCAAACTGACCTCTGAGGAGCGAATAGTGTTGAGAACTATTCGAAGCGCGCTAGCAATTCTACAAAGGACACGGAGATCTCTCGTCTCAGAAACGGACTTTTCGAAAGTCCAGACTTCCGAAGTTGTGTTGCAGAAAGTCGCACTGCGCTTGTTTGGCGGCAAAAATAGAGGTACAACCATATAGCGCCAGTACTAAAGGTATAAAATCATCATATGATGAACACCAGTTCTTTCAATTGATTGAACACACAAACATACATCAAGCGTGGGAATATAATTCACAACATATCCAAAACAACACACCCGGATTGATTGAATCAACCATAACCAAAAAACAAACCAAAGAATAAAAAATGATATTGCCTCACGACTCTCAAATTTTTAATATTCACGATTTAGTGGTACTCATGGCGGCAGGGCAATGTATTCTGCTGTCAATACTACTGTTTCTTACCCGTCGCAATGCCGACCACGGAGCCATAGTACTAATTTATATTTTGCTGATTTACGCATTGCAATCAATCGATACCCTTTTTACATGGAACTCCACCGCGCGCCAACTTTTGTTAGCGTATAATTCCAACCTATTTTTTCTTGGCAGTTTTAGTTATTGGCTAGAAGGCCCACTTTTAGTCTGGTACGTAAAAACTGTACTTTACCGCGATTTCCACCTACGTAAATTAGATTTGCTGCATTTGATACCGCTCTTCGTTTTCAGTGCACTTTTAATTAATCAATTCCATTTGCTTCCCGCCAACGAACAGCGCTCCGAAATGCATAACCTCGCATTTATGTGGACACCTTTTATGCGGCTTTTTATTAGCCTTTGGCACATTAGCGTGATTGCCTATGGAGCTTGGTGCCTATTCATACTTGCAGACTATCGACATAAATTACACCAACACTATGCAAATATTGAAGAGCGGGAACGCCGTTGGCTATTTTGGATAGTGCAAGGGTTTATGGCTATTTCTGCATGGCGCCTATTTGTGCACCTAGCGGATAATTGGCTCGGAGCTTCACTTGGAAATACGCTGGGTATTATTAGCAATTACCTCACCTACTTATTTGTTAACTCCCTAGTATTTGTTTGTATCCGATATTCCAATTTATTCGGCGTATTAGGTAAGGTTGAGATATCGAATTCTGACAATATTCAATTTAAAGAAGAACATATCCGTAGAATAAAATTATTTATGGAAACCCAAAAACCGTATTTAGATTCAGATATTCACATTGAAAGTCTCGCGAAAAAACTTTCAATTCCAGAACGAATGTTATCGCGAATACTTAATCAACATTTTGGGAAAAATTTTTTCGAATTTATCAATGAATATCGTATAAATGACGCTAAGCAATTACTGCTAGATCCCAAGAACCTGGATCGTCCGATCCTTGACATACTCTATGAAGCAGGATTCACCAGCAAATCAACCTTCAACGCGATTTTTAAAAAAAACCTGGGCTTAACACCATCGCAATTTAGAACGCTTAATCAAAAATAATATCCAGTTAAATATTGTTACTCAATAAGAAAGCTTATTTTTCAAAAGCACATCTATTTTGTGCTTAAATTCGTATATTATAAAACGCTAAAACGTGAGCTGATAACCATGAATATTAAACACGTATTGTTCAGCTTTTGTTTAACCTGCTTTTTAACAGGCTGCGGTGGGGATTCAAGTAACGCCAAAATCAACTCCACTTCAAGCTCTGTACAAGCCGTAAATTCTTCATCCTCTGAGAGAAGCAGCTCACTACCGTCATCACATCAACCCATTTTGCTCTCTTATGGCGACAGCGCTATGCAGGTGGGCGAACTACGGCTACCGAATGTAAGTAGCGATAAACCATTCCCGTTAGTAATTATCATACATGGCGGTTGCTGGATTTCAGCTCTTGCGGATTTCCATTTTATGGACACATTTTCACAAGCTATAACGAGCTTGGGTTATGCAACCTGGAATATTGAGTATCGCGCAGTGGGAACAGGTGGTAATTGGCCAACTATCTTTCAGGATGTGGGGAACGCAGTAGACTATGCACGCACACTTGCACAAAACTATCCAGTGGATGCCAATAACGTTGCCGTTATTGGGCATAGTGCAGGCGGCCATCTAGCACTATGGGCTGCAAGCAGAACGATTTTAAAAAATGATAGCGAACTCTATATTGAAAACCCACTCGCCGTTAAAGGCGCACTTAGTTTGGCAGGCATTGCCAATGTAGCCGGTAGTCATGCTTGCCGCACGGCAACCAGCGATGTAATAGGAACTACCATTCAGCCACCAGCAAGTAATTTAATCAGTCGCTTACAAATTTCCTCGCCCCTGCAAATGCTGCCCATCACCACCAAAACAGTGTTAATCAGTGGCAGCCTCGACGACCTTGTGCCTCCTGCCATGGGCACCGAATACACCGACAAAGCAACGGCTCTGGGTGACAACAGCTTGCATTATATTTTACAAGGATTGGACCACTTTGATTTAATTGACCCCAACAAAACCAATTGGTCGCTTTATCAACAATCGCTGCAAGAAATGTTTAATGAATGAATTACCAAAAAACATTTTCACGTTCGCATTAAAGTAGATTTGCCAAACAACGATTCAATAAGATCCACCGTGACTAATGCTGTTTTGTTACGCACATCCAAAGCGGGGTTTAATTCCATTACATCAAGTGAAGCGAGCAAACCCGTGTCGTAAATCATTTCCATGCAAAGCTGAGCTTCACGATAAGTAGGGCCGCCCGGAACGGTAGTACCCACGCCTGGTGAAATGCATGGATCAAGAAAATCCACATCGAAGCTAACATGAAGGTGGGTGTCGGCATCCAGCCCAGAAAGGGCTTGCTCCATAGTTTGTTGCATCCCTACCTTGTCAATGTAGCGCATATCAAACACTTCGAGCCCCTGCTCATGCACGAAGCGCTTTTCACCTGCATCAACGCTACGAATACCAATTTGACGTACCCATTTCGGACTGATGGCAGGCACATGCCCCCCGATCTCAACTAATTCCTGAGGTCCAAAGCCGCATAAACAGGCTAATGGCATACCATGAATATTGCCACTCGGTGTGATCTCATTGGTATTAAAGTCGGCATGCGCATCTAGCCACAGCACACGTAGTTTTTTACCAACTTCACGACAATGCCGCGCTATAGCACTAATAGAACCCACCGCCAAACAGTGATCGCCCCCTAAAAGAATTGGCATGCGCCCCAGCTTTAGTTCGCTATAAACTGCGTCATGCACGGCTCGATTCCAAATAGCTACTTCAGTCAAATGACGATAGCCATCTGCCGGCAACTGCCAGGGATTATAAGGACCGTTAAGATTGCCGCGGTCCAGTACATCAACCTCTTGGCCTTGCAAAACATCTATTAAATTAGCTATGCGAATTGCTTCAGGCCCCATGCTGGAACCGCGCGCACCAGCCCCAATGTCGGTTGGAGCACCGATTAGGGACACATTTTTTGACATAATCATAATTAAATACCTTTTGCGTATGTAGTTCTTCTGGCTTCACGTAAAATGTTAACTCGCTTCTTTTAATCACTTCTTGCTGTAGAGCTCTCAATTACAATTTAGTTACTTCATAAACTTCAATACCACTATTTAATATTAATTCGTACTACCTAAATGCTATTTAGCCGAATAGAAAAAACAAGTAACATACAGTTACAAAAACAGTTACAAAAATTTTGGAGCAAACTACAAATTGTTTAGCTGCTCTTCATAATGTGTTCTACGGTGGAACAGACGAGCTGCCTTACATAACAGCTGCCGTAACATAACAAGCTGCCTCAACATAAGCAGTAACATAACT
>JANPKH010000132.1:0-15604 GCA_031425935.1 Gammaproteobacteria bacterium
TTTTGGGGCCCCCCGGTCCAATTTTTTTTTCTCCCCAAATATTAAAAACCCCGCGCCATTTTTTGTAACGGCTTGTGGGTGGGGGTGGGGGGGGTGGGCCTAATTGAATTTGGAGGACATATTTTGTAGTAAAGCATTTCTCCCCAATGGGGGGCTAACCATGGCGCTAGTGCAGTAGCGGCATTAGCAGCAGCATAGGGTGCGGGACAGGGAGCACCCCAGTTGGAAGGAGACGCAATGCCCAGAGGAACCCGTCCTTCAAACGTGTTCAAGGTACTATCATTATTAAGGATAGGGACATAGTCGGCTGCCCAAGGATAAATATGACAATTGGTAACATAGGTGCTCAAAAGGTCACGCACCTCTGCTAACACTCTCCCCTCCACGTTTGTCCAAAACGTTCCCACTGGCATTCCTGATAACTTGTCGTTGTGAGTTAAATCGGTAAAGTCGCTATAAGTATAGTTAGGGTTAACACCGTCATTGGGAGCCTCTAAAAAATTGCTCACTGCACCTAAGGGAGTCGTGCTTGGGCTTTGTACATTTAGGGGTTTACCGGGATCAATAATAATAAAAGCCATAGCTTGGCCATTAAGTGTAAGCGTCGAAACAAGTGGACTTTGACGAGAGCTATTGCGTGGAATAAAAGGCCCAATTGCATCACCCCCATATCCGGCTGCAATGACATACCAAAGTGCCAGTGGTGATTGTGTGCCTACACCCGCAACAGTTCGTGCTATGCCCAAAGTCACAAAGGGCACTAATCCCTGTTGACTGGTGCAAACACCCGCTGCGGGTGGATTTGAAATTCCATCACCATCAGTATCCGGACAAGGCAAGGTACCCGGTGGCCGC
This sequence comes from Gammaproteobacteria bacterium, assembly GCA_031425935.1. Lineage (GTDB taxonomy): Bacteria > Pseudomonadota > Gammaproteobacteria > Pseudomonadales > Cellvibrionaceae > Cellvibrio. Next base: position 856 of record JANPKH010000132.1, read on the forward strand.
GGATTAGTAGCCTGCGCTAGAGCAAAGGCCATAATCGCATCGCGTGCCTGCGCAAGTGAAGTAACAGTTTTGGTTGTGTTTTTCTGTTCGATTGAGTTGAGGGAAAGGCGCCCAATGGTAACGGCTGTAAACGCGACCAAGAAAAGACTCATCATTACCAATAACGCTATCCCCCGACTCTTATCCGGAGCATAAAAGCGGTAATCATTTCGAGCTGGACTGAACACTAGAATGCACCCCTGAACTAGCTGATGTTGACGCCTGCGCAGACACACTGCTAACTATTGGTTGAGCAACCGCTTTCTTAATAGGTTCAGGCGCTACCACGGGCTTGGGAACAGCTAGCCGATAAGACTCTTCTGCACGATGGTTATCGGGTATCCACACCTGCCCTGGTTTCAGTATAGCTGCCTGATTTGTGCCTTGAAGCGGAACTTTCACATTCGCGGATTGCGAGACATCACCCAAGATTTTACGGCCGAAGGCTGGGCTTTCTTGCTTGCCACCTTCTCCACTCACCCATACCTGATGTTGTCCATCTGCTCGTAACAACACACCTGACAGTTTAAAGGGCTGGGCTGTCTGACGGTTCGGCTGCAAGGTCGTATTCGTTGTATTTTCATCAACGCCGGTTAATTGCGCCACCCTTGTTGAGCCGCCCTGACGACGCGCACTATCCAGTATTTTGCGTTGTTCTGGCGTGGTAAAAAGACGGCTAAATGGGAGATCACTCGTAATGCGGATTTGTTGTGTAGTGTTTTGTGCTTGAGATTTGTGGGCCACAGATGACGTTTCTGCGCATACAGGTAGCGCCATGCAAAGCACGAGGATGAGTCCGCAGCTGCTTTTATTTATCATTGACTACCTCCCAGTTCCGGGTGATATCTGCCAAAGAATACCAGAGCAGGTCGCACTGCCCTTTGAAACCCGCAGCTTCCTCATCAGTGCGGCGAATTTCACAACGCTGGGCGCTGTATAAGCCCTTAGCTTGTGTTTGCATCGCAGTTAGTAAATGGTAAAAATCACCTTCATGAAGCAGGCTAAAGTCGATCCGCATGGGCGTTACTTTCATGGCCAAATTTGCGTCTACATAAGTCGTATTCGTTTCATTTGCTATGGCCGTGGGTGAGATGGTGAAAGTCGTCAACGGTAGCATGTGGTGATTAACACTGGCGTAAAGTGTTTCAAGCCACTGTAATCGCTGTGGTGGGCCTATAAACCCCTGCTCTTGAAAGGCCTTATAAGGGGGGAGATACTCCGTTAGTACTGCCGCAGCCTGCTCAGCTTCAAGGTTCACAGCCTGCTGCTGCTGGTAGCTATTTTTAGAAGCTTGCAAAGCATCTTGAGCTTGCGAGTGAACCAACAATGCAGCAATTAAGGCAATCAGCGATAGAGCTGCGAGCAGGAAACTTAAGCCGTGCTTACGCCAGAAACTGGCCTTGAGGAAATCATTCAAGGGCTGGCTCCTCCGCGTTGAAAGCTATAATAATTTCATATTGGTTCGCTTCTTTTACATTTTGTTTAACCTCTTTCTGCACACCGAGATCATCCATAAATACCAGCGCTGGGCGGACATCAACCGGCATTTTTAATACGACGACTTGTTTCACTCCGGGTAATTTGCGCAATGCCTCTGCAAAGGCATTCATGAGCGCAACGGTTTCCTGGTAGCTGCGATCTCCTCTAAGCAAATAACCATCAATCGTTAACACGGGTTGCAAACTGGCTGTTGCAGGCACTTCAGGCTCCGCCGGTAGCGCCTGTAATTCAAGCTCGGTCAGCGGTTCAGAAACACTGGCATTTTGTGTTTGCAGAAGTTGAACTACTTCGGCCTGAGGGTATTTTTTCCAGCTAAAACCATCCAGCTGCAAACTTGCAAATCGTGTATCACTAAACACCGTGCTAAGGGGCGTAAATAAACGCTCAGGGCTTAGCTGTGCCTCTCTCTGAATACGACGTGCCAACTCGACGCTCGCTTGCACACTGGGCGCATCCGTTAGACGTTGTTGAATAGGAACAAAATCGTTCTGGTACCGACGTTCAAGGATGATGCGCTGATTATCAGTGGCCTGCTGCTCCTGACGTAACTCAAAACTGTTGAGCCACAATAATGCAGCGCCAATAAAAGTGATTAAGCTGCCCAATATCGTAGCAACGGAAATTGCGCGATTCAGACGATAGCGATAGTAGGCTTGTTTTTCTTTCGTTTGCGCATAATGATCAGGAGCTAAAGGGGTACTTGCGCAGAGGTAAGCGAAGAGAGCATCAGCTTCCTGATCATCGCAATTGTGAAGTTTGTAATGAGTAAACAACTCATGCAAATTTACAAATTGGTATTGAATTGCATTAGTATCTTGTATGCGTTGACGTGTTTCTTCCAGCTCAGCGCCCGATAAAATACAGTAGACATGTAGCTTTTCTGTAAACCCCATAATCCGCTGGTTGGTTAAGAAAATATGGATTTGCTCAGCGCCCTTCTTAATGCTTAATGCGGCATTGGCCGCTCCCGAATCTTCACGGGAATCCTCTTCGTTACGTCGGTCGGTATCGCGCCGATCTTCTGTAGAACGACGCTCTGACTGAATGCGGCGATCTAATTCGCTGGCCTGTGAGTTAGTATCCGAAGCTTCTTTTAAATCGCGTTGGCGTCTGTCCTGCTGTTGATTTTCGCTGCGACGCTCGTCGCCTTCGTGATCATTGCGGCGGTCGCGGCGATCGCGGTCCAATTTCTCCTGACGCGATAACATTAAATTGCCGTCAATGAAGTAACTCTCGCGCTGTGCAGTACTGGTTTGCTGCGAGACTATCATTACATTTTTGGGCATTACGTTCTTGGACGTTTCTTTTCTAGGTGCAGTCTTGTTTGCTTCTTTTTTGGGAGCATCTGTTTTAGGCGAATCACTTTTAGATGTTGTATTTTTAAGTTCAGTATTTTTAGCTATCACATTTTTTTCATTGAGCGTGATTGCCGCAAGCAATTTGGTGCTTAACAAAGGTAAAGACCAGATACCCGCCAAAGGAATTTTGTGTTTTTGGATAAGGCCTAACCAAGGCTCCAAAACATCTTTATTGATCAATGCAGAGAGAAGTAAATTATCGTCTTTACGGCCGTCTTTACTTCGCCCCTGTGGCTGTACATGCACGTAAACTTCACCGCGATAATGGCGATCTAACAATCGCGAGATAATCGCTTTGCGATCATTTGCATTGACGTGAGGAATAACTTCGCGGCGAAAATCCTCTTCCACTAAATCGACGAGCAACTGGCTAGGAACACGCGTAGCTTGACTTAAGTATTCGTCAAATTCGCAGATACCTTCTTCATCTGGTTCGAACTCAGCACTACCGAGCAGGCGCACTCCTTGCCACTCGAAAACTTTCATGCGGTAACCGGAAAAATAAAAGACACGCCTAAGCATTGGCGCACCTTTTTATTTTATAAACCCAGTTTTTCATTCGTTTTTCCTATGCATGTTTATGGCTAACGGAGCACAAAATAAAGAATACTGTTTGATTCAAAACCGTGGACGACCTACAAGGATGTAGGAAGTTTCCCGAAGCGACCGGATCGCGAAGGGATGCCGATTCGAGCCTACACGGATGTATTAACGGCGAGTTTTGAATTGAACAGTATTCTTTGTTTCGAACTCATAACTATCAACCTACTTTTGCCACGGCATCCCACACTGGACCTAACACCGACATCATGATCCAAGCGAGCAGTGTCCCCATAATCACGGTCAAAACAGGGCTGATTGCGGGTTCTATGGTGTCTATCGCTTCTTGCACTTCGCGGTTGTAGAAGTAGCTAACATTCATGAGCGCTTCATCGAGATTCCCAGTGTTTTCCCCTACCTTTAACATACGCACAACTAAGGGTGGAAATAACTCCAGGCGTGCAAAACTTTCGCTGATGCTGCTGCCCTCCGCAATGTGCTGCGCGGCGCGTTCAATTGATTCAGCCATGACGGCGTTGTCGACCAATGATTTACAAATATCCAGCGCACGCAACACCGTGATACCAGAGGCATACAGCAGCGCCATATAACTGGCAAACCGTGCCAATTTAATTTTAAACGCGATGGTGCCGAACAGTGGAATACGCAGCTTCCATCCGTCCAATTTGAAACGAAATGCAGGCGATTTTTTGGCGGTAGATTTAATAAAATAAACCGCACCCATGGGTGCAAAAAAAATCACGTACCAATAATTAACGAAGAAATCAGAGACGGCTATTAACGCAACCGTGTGAAAAGGAATTTCACCGCCCATTTCTTTTACGAAAGGAATAATTTTCGGCACTAAATAAATCATGAGAAACGCAGCTACAGCAAAAACCACCACGGCTACAATCGCGGGATACATAATAATTTTTACGGTTGCGGCAATTAACTCATCAGTCCAACGTAAAGTTTCGCCCATGTCCTTAAGAATTTTTGGCAACTCGCCTGTCTCTTCACCTACTGCAATCAAGGCGACAAAAACCGTATCAAAATCGTTGGGGTAATCACGCAGAGAAGCCGAAAATGTTTTGCCGCCTTCAATCGATTCAACGAGGCTTGCCAGCACATCGTGATAATAACCGGCTGGTGCGCTATCACGCAGATCGTGCAGGCCTTCCAATAGCGGCACACCCGATTTGGTTAATTGCTCCAGCTGAAAAACCATATTGATAAGTTCGCGGCGCGTGAGGCTACGACGACCAAAACGCACACCGCTGGGTTTCATTTCAATACAGGTGATTAAATCCTGACCCAGGGTTGTCAACCGATGTTCTATTTCCAACACGTTTGACGCTTGTACGCGCCCGTTAATCATTTTTCCGGATTTATCAATGGCCTTGTATTTGAACTGCGCCATGATTATTTAAACCGCCCAGTCAGATCCACCACGCGGCTTACTTCCTCAATCGTTGTTTCACCAAGCAGCACGCGCCGAATGCCATCGTCGGCCATGGTGACAAAACCATTGGAGAGGGCTTGGGTGAGTAATTCGCGCGAGGTTGCGCGATTGGCAACGAGATCGTCCAGCTCATCATCCATTTTCAGCACTTCCATGACCGAAACACGCCCTTTGAAACCCCCTGTGCACTTGTCACAACCAACGGGGTCGTACACGGTTACCGGCGCATCCACCCCCAGCACGATTTGTTCAAATTCATCCGATGGACGCGGTTTCTTGCAGTGTTTGCAGAGTGTGCGTAACAAACGTTGGCCAATAATGCCGATGATGTTACCGGCCATAATTTCTGGCTTTACGCCAATATCCGTCAACCGGGGAATAGCGCCCAATGCAGAGTTGGTGTGCAAGGTGGTAAACACCTGGTGGCCCGTCATGGCGGCGCGCAATGCCATTTCAGCGGTGGCTTCATCGCGCACCTCGCCCACTAAAATGATGTCTGGGTCCTGCCGCATTAACGAGCGAATACCGCTGGCAAAATCCATTTTCGCTACTTCATTAATGGAAGTTTGGCGAATCATATCCATTGGATATTCCACTGGGTCTTCCAGCGTCATGATGTTGACTTCAATCGACTTGCGAAAATTGAGCATGGAATAGAGCGTGGTGGTTTTACCGCTTCCTGTGGGGCCGGTGACCAAAATAATACCTTCGGGTCGGCTCATTAACAGCTTCAGCAAGTCAAGATTGTCAGGATGAAGGCTAAGTTTTTCTAGCGGCACAATGCCTTTGGAGCGATCCAGCACCCGCAATACGATATTTTCCCCGTGGGTAGTGGGTTGTGCGGACACCCTGAAATCAATGGTATGGCCGCCGACTTTAAGCGATATACGACCATCTTGCGGCGTGCGGGTTTCCGCAATGTTCATACCCGCCATTACCTTCAAGCGCACCGCAATGGCTGACCAATAATCTTTGTGCAAACTGCGAATTTGCCGCAACACACCGTCAATTCTGTAGCGCAAGCGGAGGAAGCCTTGCTCCGGTTCAAAATGCAAATCCGAAGCATCGCGCTTAACCGCATCCGACAAGATAGCGTTGACCAAGCGCACCAGTGGCTGGCTGTATTCGGTGCCACTGAGATCCAGGCTGTGGTAATCCACCACGCCGGTTTCAATTTCCCGCAAAATCCCATCAACCGAAAGTTCATAACCGTAAAATTGATCTATGGAATGACGAATCTCGCTCTCAGAAGCGAGCAAAGGTTCTACTTCAATATCGGCAGCCAGCACGGTGCGAATGCGGTCAAGTACGATAACGTCGTAAATATCCGTCATCGCCAGCTGTAACCGCTTGGTTTGAGCATCAAAACTGACGGGCAATACAGTATGGCGGCTAGCCAATTGTTTGGGGATTAAGTTGATCGCATCTTGGTCTGGCACAGCATGGGAAAGATCAATACTTTGGCGACCCATGGATTCGCTGAGCACGTCGCGCATGATGGATTCAGAAACAAAACCCAAATCGACCAGCGTTTGCCCCAGTGGTTTGCCACTTTTTTTCTGTTCGGTCATGGCAATCGCGACTTGGTCGCTACTCACCAGGCCTCTATCTACAAGCTGATCACCTAAACGTTTTTTCGGCGCGCTCATGGTTGGTCACCCTGTTGCTCAGCGGCAGTGCCTTGCAATTCTTTGCTGTTCAACTCTTTTAGGCGACGATCAATAGCAGCTCTTGAAAAACTAGATGGATATGTGCTGCTGAGCGTTAGCGCTTGCTGATAAAAGCGCACCGCTTCTTTCGGTTGATTCAAATGATCGAGCGCTACCGCCAAATTGAAAGCAAGATCCGGGTTTTTAGTATCGCGCTGCCATGCTTCAAAAAATGCGAGCTGCGCGGGTTCCCATTGTTGCCGCGCCGCATACAACGAGCCTTGTAAGAAATGTAAGTGCGCAGCATTAGGAAATTCGCGCAAGAGTCTGGTTAATTCACTTTCTAGTGGTAAGTTCTCTTCGCCGTTTGCACTCAAGGCCAAAATGCCCGCTTGCGCATATTCATCTTTAGGGTCGCGCGCCAAGCGCTGTTGATAAAAACTTAAAGCATCTTGTTGCCTGCCTTCGCGCACTGCCACTGCAGCAGCGCCTAACAATGCGTCGCGTTGGTGTGGATCATCTTCTAACGCCTCACGATAAGCCACGCCCGCGCTAGTAAAGTCTCCTCGTTGATATGCTTGGTAACCGCGGTCGATAGCTTCACTCACAGTTTCATCAACGGATTTTTGGTAAGCAATAACGCCCTGTTTAGTCTGGAATTCGGGTGGCAACTTGATGCTGTTATGAGCTTCATCCGCTTTAGCGATTTGAGGTGCTTGCTGGTTGGAGCCAGATTCTGAGTTAGGTTGAGATGCCAAAACTCGCTTGGTTTGATCTGGATTGGCCTGATCTGTTTTAGCCTGCTTAGCGGATGGTGCTACCGCGACGCCAAGCGTTCCCTCCTGCACTTGAGTTTCGGACGCACCAGTGTTTAAGCTCCCGTCTACTGGAGCAACTTCTGTCGGAACTGCGGCAGTCGTCACTGCAGCAGTCGCTACTGCGGGATCGGGTACCGCTGTATCGGATGCTGATGGCATCACTTCCTCAGGCTGATTATCAACCGCCATAGGTGGTTGTAGCGCAACATCTGATACGGAATTGCTCTGCAATAAATAAAAGTAGAATACCAATACCGCAACCGCTGTGAACGTAAGCAGCGCATACATGATGAGTGTGCGTTTGCGCGCATGATTAGTTGCTGTTTTGCTGCGCGCGAGTAATTGAGTCAGTGCAGCTTTACCTGCGGCTGCATTGAACTGCTCAACAGGAGCTTCATGAAATTGTGAGGCCTCTTGTGGCACTTTGTTTTCAGATTTAATTGTGTTTTGTTCTGGCGCATTCAGTACCGGGATTGCTGGCTCAGGGGTTGGTAGCTCTGATGCAAGTTCTCGCGCTACCGGCGCTGGAGTGAGTAGTTCTGGACCACTTGGCTGTGGACTCAGTGGCTGTGGAGAGATTGGCTGTAGAGAGACTGGCTGTGTAGTGAGCGGCTGCGGAATTAATGATTGGGTAGTCGCTTCCTGAATCTCAGGGATATCGGCAACCACGCTCACCAAGGTTAAGGACTCAGAGGGCTTATCAGTTGACCCTATTGCTGAATCAGAAACCGGGACCAAATACTCGTGATCAATCTCATTGATATCAAAGATTAAGCCACTGCTTTCTTCCTCAGTGACAATGTCAACTCCGCTTTCGGCTACTGTTTCGAGATGGGTTTCGCTAACTGGCTCAACAACTGGATCAACACTTGGCTCTGCTACAGAAACCAAAGTTACTGAAGAAACTATTGGCGCCGCTAAGGATTGCGCGTGGCTGGCAGGTTGGCTTCGGCCAGCGGACTGCTCACGACCTGGTTGCTCACGACGCTGCTTTTCCAACGCGGCCTTTTTGAGAGCATCGAGCAAGAGGCTCATACTGCATTACTCCCGTTCACTAGCACTGGGCTTTTTATTAGCGTCGGGCAAGTAGTCTTTAAATTGATGTAAATCGCCCGCTAGGCTCGCATTCTTAATGACAATGGGTTTGATAAAAATCACCAATTCCGTTTTATCGGTGCTGTCATCCTCATAACGGAAAAGCGCACCTAACAACGGAATTTTCGACAGTACAGGGATACCGCGCTTATTGTTGCTCACCTCGTCCTGCATAAGCCCACCAATTACCGCGACATCACCACTGTTTACTTTCAGCACCGATTCAACTTCACGCACCTGAATGACCGGAATCTCGCTAATAACCTTCGCTTCAGCCAGTGCAGGGTTAGGGTCACGCATTTGTTTAATAACACGAGAAATCGTGGGGCGAACATTTAAGGTAACGGAACCATGCTCGTTAATGTAAGGCGTAACGCTCATGACAAAACCAACAGGCACAGTATTAACTTTGGTTTCGTAAGTGATGGTTCTAGTAGCACCCAGTGCGGTGGCCGCTTCTATATTCACCTCCACCGTGAAATACACCAGGTTATCGACCACTTTCAGTAACGCAGTTTGATTATTAAGTGCCATCACTTTGGGGCTGGACATGATGTGAACATCGCCAAAAGTTTGCAGCGCTTGAAGTGTGGTTTGCAGTAAATTGCCGTCCAATCGAGTGCTGGCACCAATGCTGAATGCAGGTGGGGCACTGAGCGCAACATCCGTTACATTATTGGCGATATCGAACAAAATATTGTGGCCAGCGGTATCGCGCACCAAGCTCCAATTTATGCCTGCTTGATAGCGATCATTGAGTTTCACTTCGGCAATCGTGGCTTCAATAAGTACTTGACGTTGCGCGCTGTTTTGCACCTCATCAATAAAACGCTGAATTTCTTCGTGCTGTTTTTCAGTGGCGCGAATGCCCATAATGCCGCTTTCGCGATTAAGCATAATGTCGGGGTTACTGCCGTCTGCTGCCGCTGAAACATCCTCGCGGTTACCGCTGATAATCACTCCAATATTTTTTTGCAAACTTGTCCAAAATGCATTTTCGGAAACATTTTTAACTTCAGTTGCAGAATTATTATCACCGCCGCCGCCAGAATCACCAGCACCTTTTCCTGTCGCACTGATTTGCGTGGAAACACTCACGGTGCCGCTACTCGTACGCGCCATATTCAAATAATCAATACGATAATTGCGCAGAAAAGGTGAGTCTTTGCGAATCCGTAGCACCTTATTGTCGATGGAATAACGCAAATTCCCGCTCGCGGCAATTCGTTCCAGAATGGCAGGTAAAGGTTGGTTCACCGCATTGAGTGTGATTAATCCATCCACATCATTGTCTATGTCCAAATTTAAATCGGCATCGCGCGCTAACGAAAATAATAATTCGCGAACGGGTACATCGCTCACCACAACGGTATGTGTTTCTTCACGCTTGGTGGCGCGTGGTGCCGGTAAAGGAGGCGCTGAGCGAGTTGGCTCGGGGATATTTTCAGCCTTTGAAATAGCTTCAGGTTTGCTTATATGGCCTTTGGAGGGTTTGGGTTCAAAACGTAAATGTTCACAGGCAGTCAATGTAATTACCAGCGATGATGCCATCACAAGTATAAGAAAAAATCGCCAGCTAATTTTAAAAATATTTATTGTTACAAGACGTTGTTTCACTCTACTAACTCCACAAGCGATTGACTGGCTTTCTCAGCTTGATAAAACGAGACAGGCTGATTAAACGTGACATACATAGCGACTGCCGCAAGCAGCAAACAACCAATAATCGCGAGCACGGGCAGCCAAAGGCGTGAACGAATTCCAAAACTATTGGGCCGAAAATTACTATCGCGCGCGGCCTCGCGAATATCTTTCACAGTAAGTGTGTGGCGATCTTGAGTGTAAGCAGACAACAGCGTTTTATCAGCGATGATATTAATGCGTCGCACTAAACCTTGAGAGTAACGCGCTATGGAACGTGCTACCGAGGATGAAAATAAATCCGGCCCGGTATAACCCACTGCACGCAAACGAAAATTTAAATAGGCTTGAATATCTGGCAAATTTAACGGCGTTAAATACAAACTGTGCGTAATGCGTTCACGCAATTGGCGAATACTAGGGTTGGCAAGTTTCTCATCCAGCTCGGGTTGCCCAAACAAAACAATTTGCATCAGCTTGTAATCGTTAGTTTCGAGGTTACTGAGTAAACGAATTTCTTCCAAAGTTTCCAACGGCATTCCTTGTGCCTCCTCCACTAACACAACCACTTGACGACCATTGGCGTGGCGCATCAATAAAGTTTCATGCAACAAACGCATCACGGAAAGTTTGTCGGCATTGTCTGCCACCTGTAAACCCATTTCTTGCGCAATGGCGTGCAAAGTATGCTCGGGAGAAAGGCTTGGATGCGCGAGATAAACCCAGTCAAATTTATCGCCTAACTTCAGCGGTAACATACGGCACAACATTGTTTTACCACTGCCAACCTCACCTACAACTTTTATAATCCCCTCACCCTGGGAAACGGCATAGCAAAGTGCATTTAAAAGCGCGCCACGGTCCGAACCTTCAAAAAAAGCATGAGTGTCTGGCGTAATACGAAACGGTGGCTTGTGCAAACCAAAAAATTCCAGATACATACTAATAAGTTCTCTCGTTGTATCGTGTGTTACATAGTGTGTTGTGATTTTGAGTTTTGGACGTTGCGATTACGGTTACTAGGTACTGGTACTAAGCGTTAGCAGAATTTCATCTAGATTACCTAGAGTGTAGGTGACAAAGTAATAATGGCCAGTTATTAGCAGTTTTTCTTAATGCTTTTAATACTCGTAGCGCCTGGTGTTAACAGCATGTGTAGCGGGGTTTATGTGCAGCGGGTGAGATGGCAGCAATCAGATCCAACACAGCGAATACAAATCCTTCTATTATCAAAAATCAGGATAGTAGTTTTCCTGATCAATGATGTTATCGCCTACTCTCTCTATGGATCAGTGGCTTATTGCTTAGTGGCGGCAAAATCAACACAATAATTTAGAGAGCCCCTCTCAGCAATTTAAGAGCGCATTGAAAATTAGATTCTCTCAGTGAAAAATTGGTAATATCCCGTAATGTTCACTGGCGTACATTACATTCATAGTCTTTACTCCACCTATTGCATTAAAACCACACATTCGAGATTTTTTAAGGAACCGAAAGAAACACCGCTAACCTTGTTTCCTTCAACTATGAAATCAATCAGGGAACATGTGGTTATGTTTTCTAAAGCTTCACAAAATTTTATTACCTGTTGCTGTTAATAATAATTACAAATTTTTCTTACGCTAAAAGCCTTACTGATAATGAAATAGCGGTTTTTACTAATTGAATAATCCAAAGTTAATTATCTGGCCACTGTCCGTGTCCATTAGTTTGAAAAAAAGTGGAAAGCCTTGCGGTGTGTTAAATGTGTATCGCAAACCGGGTGGGAAATCTCCGTCGTGTTTTAGGGGTGATTTTACGGAAGGGATGGTTGATGAGACGGGCGTAACAATTAAGGCGAAAGAATTTTTTGATGTCGGTAATGTTCCCAAAGCGGACACTGACTCTTAACAACCGATCAATCAAAAACAAGATTTAGTTGGTTAAGAAAAGACGTTTGACCCATTTTTAGCCATAGGTAATAGATTTTGATATTTCCAAGATACGGTCAAACTAATTCACAAGAAAGAGCTGGGGTAAATGCTGTTGCTGAGGCCATAGCGAAGGCAGGTCTTATTTGGCGTGAAACTACAATGGCCGATGTTGGTATAGATGAATTCGATACAATTTTGGATGTTAAGCAAAAGGAAAATTTGGCGAGCTGGTTAAACATTTGAGTAATTTGGACTGTGAATTTAAGTTGATTTTCACAGGGATTGTAAAATCAATGAATGAGCTACTGGGCGGACACGATTCAAGTGTAAGACAGATTTATCAAATTCATCTTCCTCCACTACCTTGGGAGGGACGATTTGAAATAGTCGATATCGCGTTTAACCACTTTGGTATTGAGATACCAGATGAAATTAGATTTAAAATCGCCGGAATGAGTGATGGGTTTCCGTCATATATTCATCTTCTCTGTGAAGAGCTTTTAAAGTTGGCGCACAAGAAAAAAATACAGAAAATATCATTCGGCGATTTTATTGAGGGCCTTGATAGGGCAATAGCATCTATCGGAGAAACCTTTATCCCGCACATCTCAAGCCGCATGGCAAAAGCATATCGACGCCCAAGCAGCCTCTGGGCTTTCGCAGTCAGATTATTGCCGCGCACACCAACTGGGTATTAAATATTTAAGTTTCTGGAAAAGTAAAAAAATATGAAAATATTAATATTGTTAGGTGCTGTTGGTGCTTTGTTAATTCAAGAGAATGCATTGGCGTGCTCCTGCGCGGGAGCGCCCTCTCCTGGAATTGCTTTTAGTCAAAATGAAGCTGTGTTCTCCGGAAAAATCATAGAAGAAAAAAAAGCGGAAACGATTCAAGTGAATGGTAAATCCGTATTTAAGGGGCCATCGTATAAATTTATAGTTAATAAAGCCTGGAAGGGCGTCGGTGGTAAAAACATTGTAGCAAGTACGGACGGGATGTGTGGATATCATGGTTTTCAGTTAGGAAAAGAATATTTAGTTTATGCTTATAAAAAAGAAACTATGATGGTTAGTCAGTGTAGTCGTACCAAACAGTTGGGCGATACATCGATTGAATTAATGATTTTAGATTCTATGGCCGTAGGTAAAGGCGAATCGAGTATTTTAAGCCAGTTGCCAGAAAAATTAATAAAAGATCCCAATGAAAGTGTTCGTGCAGAAGCCGCACAATTATTTATGTACTACGCAACTAAAGAGCAAATTCAAGCAGCTGTACCTAATCTTCTCCAAGGTTTTAGTGACGGCTCTTCAAAAGTGCGTAAGTCTGTTTTGAGTGGAATCTTGAGAGTGTCTTGGATTTTCAAAGAAAATGAATCTGCAGAAATTAGCAAAGCTATTATTAAATTGCTAAAGGATCCTACTCCTGAAATTCGCAAAGAGGCAGCACTGCAGGTCTCTAGATATGGAAACCTGCCTGAAGCCGAACTTGCTCTCAAAGAAATGTTAAAGATCGAATTAACTCGTGAACAAATTGAGCAAGAGGTAATAAGTGCCATTGCTTCTACGCTGGCTGAAATTGGTAAACGCGAAACAAAGAAAAGTGTTATTAGTTTATTAGTAGCAGATCTTCAAAATAAAAAATCAAATGTGCGCTCAAATGCCGCACAAAAATTAGGTGTGATTGGGATAGATGCAGCTAGTGCCGTTCAGCCGCTTATCATTGCATTGAAAGATCAAGATCAATGGGTGCGCTACTATGCTGCGGATGCATTGGGGCTCGTAGGCTTAAAGGATGCTTTGCCTGGATTAATCGACGCTTTAAGTGATCGAGAATTTGATGTGCGAGCGAGTGCAGCACAAGCGCTTTTTTATATTGGAGATGAAAAAATATTAAATCAAAAAGTCATTCCGACTTTAATTGGCAACTTGACTGAGTATAAATATGGAATTCATTTTCATACGCTGAGGGTATTAGAAAGTATGGGACCAAATGCGGTGGGGGCGATTCCTGCTTTGCAATCAGCTTTGCGAATTTCCGGAAAACAATATTATGAAATCTATCCAATAGTGAACGTGCTAGAAAATATTGGACCGAGAGCTAAAGTTACAACACCAGAGCTTATTGCTCTACTTAAAAATTCTAATGCAACTTTACGATACTATGCGGTGAGTGCAATTGGCCAGATCAATGATCGATCCGAAAATGTGATTCAATCATTGATTGCTGTGTTGAGTGATGGCGATCCACAAGTCCGGTTTACAGGTGCTAAAATTTTATATCAATGGAAGGTTTTAAAGGTGCAAAGCCAAATTAAAGACAAAATAGTTCCAGAGCTCATTAGTAAATTAAAGACAGGACTTCCAGAGCAAAAAATACAAGCAGCTTTTCATCTTGGTTATCTCGGTGATGAGAATAAGGAAGTTTTACCAACTCTAATCGCAGCACTATCAGATTTAAATTTACAGGTGAGGCAGAACAGCATTTTGTCTTTAGGTATGTTCGGTCCGAGAGCTGCTAATGCAGTCCCTCAGCTCAATGAATTGCTTAACATACAAGAAACACGAAGGCAGGCAATCGTTACCCTTGGTTTAATTGGAAAAGGTGCTGCGGCGTCGACACCTTATATTTTGCCATTTCTAGAGGATAAGGAAGAGTGGACTAGATACTGTGCCGCTGAAGCATTGAGAAAGATTGGAACATTAGAGGGAAAACAAGCATTTAAAAAATTTAC
>JANPKH010000133.1:0-11930 GCA_031425935.1 Gammaproteobacteria bacterium
AAAAACTCTTGCCAGAATTGCAAGCTAACTTTTCACGTCATGCATCCTGGTTAATTCGTGTGATGCCATTTATGTCGGAAGATTTTAATAAAAAATTAAAAGGTTTAGCAGAAACTTACAAAAAGGACCTCGCAACAATTGAAGCTAAAAATCCATTCGGTGTGCAGATTACAGAAGGCGGTTGGGCCGGTAGCGGTTCCGTCCTTCGCAATGCCATTAATAATTACTACCTGCACAAGGCATTTCCTGATTTGGTTGAACGCGAATCTGTTTTTAAAGGCCTCAATTTCATTTATGGCACTCATCCAGCACATAACTTGTCTCTGGTATCAAGCGTAGGCACCCATAGCAAAGAAGTCGCCTACGGCATGAACCGTGCAGATTTTTCGTTTATTCCCGGTGGAGTCGTCCCAGGTGTGCTTATCTTGAAACCTGATTACCCGGAAAACCACGAAGACTGGCCATTCTTTTGGGGCGAGAATGAATACGTTATTGACGAAGCGGCGAATTATATTTTTTTAGTGAATGCTGCACAGGAATTGCTAAACGAAAAGTAAATTAAATTTTAGAATGATAAAAACGATGCGGATGCATCGTTTTTTTGAGGTTATTTACAATGGTTTTTTGACGGGTATCGTCATAAGTATTTCTGATATTGATTCGCCATCGATTCTAAACTTGTCTTCATGCTCACCAATTACAGAAAAACCCATCTTTCTATATAAACAAATTGCCGGATCATTTCCAGAAAGAACGCAAAGATCAACCCAATCGATTGTATCTTCAGTTTTACAGTACTGAAGAACAAAATTAATAAGTGCTACGCCGACACCCTTTCTACGGTTGTCGATATTCACTCCCATGCCCAACAAAACTCTGTGATGCGAATTCTTTTCGCTATAGGGCTGTATATCTATGTGCCCTAAAATACGGCCTGCTTCGTTCTTTGCCAGCCACAGTTTCCTCCAGCCCGGCTGATCTTTTTTAGCTCTCACACCGAACAAAAACTTGTCCCGTACATTTGTACTTATACTTGATTCGCTTCTTGATGCGGGCTGAAAGAGGGGGCGCCCCTCAGAACCATTTTCAGAAGAATGCTTTTCCAAATAGAAGAAGAAATTCTCTAAGTCTGATTCTTTTGCGACAACTATATTCATAGAATTGATTTTCAATTTTTTTACTTTATATTTATTGCAAAGGCAACGTAAGCCACGGTTACTGACAACGGAAAAAAGTGCCACTTGAGTGAGAGATAGGGTGAATGGGAAACATAAAAGTAAATCAGCGCCGCCGCAGTCATCAGGCTCAGTGCCGGAATCAAATAAATGCTCGCATTCAACACTGACATTTTCCATGGGCTGAATTTATTGCCATTGGCTAAACCACCTGCCGAAAATGCGACCAACATAAATTGGAATAAGGCAAGCATCAGTTGCCCAATAACGCTTAACACCAAGACTAATAAAGACATAGAAATCGTACTCAAAAATACTTCAATGATTCTAAGTTTACCAGTTTTCTAAAAGCTGCCTTGTGCAAATTAAGGTTTTGACTAATACACACTCAGGAATACCCAAGATATATAAGAAATAAGCCTTATAAACGCCGTGGCTTATTTAATTTAAAACCTTCGCTACCCAAATTCGTTACAATAGGCGCATTCAAATTGAGTGCGCCATCATGACCAACCTTCACCCCTACGAAAAACTGACACCCGATTTAGTGCTGGATGCTGTTGAAGCCTGTGGCTATTTAAGCGATGCACGAATTTTGGCTCTTAACAGTTATGAGAACCGCGTGTATCAAGTAGGCATTGAAGGCAGCAGTCCTTTAATTGCAAAATTTTATCGACCAGAGCGCTGGACTAACGAACAAATTATTGAAGAGCACGAATTTACGCAAGCGCTAAAAGATTTAGAAATTTCAGTAGTACCCCCCATGCTCGATGATGAAGGGAAAAGTTTGCGGGAGTTTGCCGGCTTTCGTTTTTCCCTGTATTTACGACAAGGTGGCCATGCGCCAAACCTCGATGATTTTGATGCATTACTATCCTTAGGTCGCACACTGGGCCGAATTCATGCATTGGGTAAAGCGCGTTTATTTACCCATCGCCCCACGTTAAACATTCAAAGTTTTGCGCGCGATAGTTATGATTATTTATTAGCAAACGATTTTATTCCATCCGGTTTAAAACTTGCGTACCAAACTTTGGGCGCAGATTTAATCAGCCGCTGTGAAGCAATTTTTGCGCGAGTGAAATACACGCCAATTCGTTTGCACGGTGATTGTCACCCCGGCAATATTTTATGGCGCGATGAAGCACCACATTTTGTAGACTTCGATGACGCGCGCAATGGCCCTGCCATTCAGGATTTATGGATGTTATTGTCGGGTGAGCGCGAACAGCAAACTGCACAACTTAGCGAAGTACTTGACGGTTACCAGGAATTTTGTGATTTTGATTTTGCTGAGTTGCCGTTAATCGAAGCACTACGTACTTTGCGCATTATGCATTACAGTGCATGGTTGGCTCGCCGCTGGACAGACCCGGCATTCCCCCATCATTTTCCCTGGTTTAACTCCGAGCGTTATTGGGCCGAACATATACTGGAATTACGCGAGCAATTATCTGCGCTACAAGAGCCGCCACTAGTAATTTTTTAATGGTTTTGACTTGAACTAATGTCCACAATATAAAAAAGCTTACGAGTTATAGAAATATAACTAAAGGAAAAGCGAAATACTGGTAGGTAGTGCTGGTAAGCAGGTAGGTAAGGAGTCATCGACATGTTGAATCTTTAATAATTATTCTACTGCAAAATAAAATCGCTAAAAAACTTAGCTACTGAATTATTATAAATTGGTTTTTAAAAAATTTAATATCTATTGAGTGCTGCTAAGAAATGTTGCTGCTGGATATTTCTTAGCATTCATTGCACGCTTGTTAATCCAGGCTTATTAATCCAGATCAGTCCAAGTTTCTACAAGGGAGAAATGTATGTATAAAGTTTATGCGTTGGTAGTAGCGCTAATGTTGGTATGGTCTGGCAATACATTGTCGTTCCAACTATCTCCACAAGGCGCTGCTATAGAAAGGGCGTTAGCTAATAAAGATCAACGCCTGCTTGATAAGACTGCACAGTGGGTTGCGAATTTTGGCATTGAAAAATTTGGCGAGTCAGTTCATGAAGAAATAACGAATCGTATTCTTGACTGCAATGGCGATGCTAAATTCTGTAGCGACCCGGACTGGGATCCGGCATTCGCTTATATACTCGCTGGCGTTCGTTGGAATGACGATCCTCCATTTGAGTTTCTCAATAATCAAGGGCGCTACCCTGGCTGTAAATCTGGCAATGTTATTCGGCTTACAACCTACCCCGAGTGCTGGGCAAGAGTTTTTAGTGATGGTAAGAAGAAGGCTGAAAAGAACGAAGTTATCAATCGAACTACTGCACCGATATTGCTGCGCTCTCACTTTGGTGACCTTCAGTTTTTTCACAGCATGGCAAGCGAGGACAAAGAATCAGCCATCGAAACGCAACGGAAGATTTTAATGTGGGCAGAGCTAACCTGGAATATTGCGACGAAAAAAATGGGGCCTGGCGACATAATCGCGCAAGCTGATAACCCCGTCGCGCAGCAAGTATTTTTGGGGCACGGTTGGAGCGTGCAAGATTTATTTGCGCAAGGAAATCCACACATCCGCAAACCAAAATATCTTGCCGACGTTGCGTTCGGAAGCTTATTACACATGGTGGAAGATTCATTTTCGCGAGCGCATGTTGAACGACAATTACCAGTAGCAGGTAAAGTGTGCGGAGATATGGCGGAACAGGTTAAAGCACCAGGAAAGATTGCTGAGTTTCATTCGTATCGCAACCAAGACCCCGAGTCGCATAAGTCAGACGACATCCGCGAAGCATTTGCGAATCACCTGGTATCCACAAGCCCTTCAGTTGTCGATGTTGGTAGAAAGCTTGCAGAATATTATGACAAGCAGAGTGACTGGAATACGGTGCGGCCCTACATGAATTGTATTTTTGATCTTGCATCCACAACCAGTCCTTCCTCGGCTGGAGATCGTTACGAGAAGTGAAGTGGTTAATAACCCACTTTGAAAAGCGGGGTCGGCGTAGCAAGGGATTTTCGCTACCGACCCTAAGGCACAAATTATAAAAGCTTAAAAAAATTAAAATCTACAACCCGCAAAAATTAATTCCCATGGAAATTGCACATTAATCGCTCGGCTCGAGTGATTACTAATCGCTATTGGCTAATGCCAGAAATTTAAAGCGCAAAAGCCGTAATATTCTGTAATGGCTACTAGCGTACATAGCAGTAATAGTCTTTACTTCATCCATTGCAAATATTGTGCATTGCTTGTCGAGTAATTAATTGTTAACGACAAGATCGCTTTACTAATACGTATAACAAATTAATGAAGAATTACGTTGTGTTACACGAAGGATGCTTGTAAAAGCATGGGGTGATGGTCTGCTGAGTGCCCAAAGCGGACTTTTAGTTAAGGAGTTGCTAATAACTGGATAAGTTACAAAATTAAAAAAATATTTACGAGAATGTAATGACAAGATTCAGGAAAGTGAAGATTAAAAGTTTTAGAGGCATTAAATCTCTTGAATGAAAGTCAAGCGCAGCAATCAATTGTCTAATTGGCTCATATGAAAATAATCCAACTTCCAAAAGAAATATCGATTCGATTCCATGTTAACGGTGAGCCAAAGTCTTCACGGTCCGATGAAGATTTCTCAACTGAAATAGAGGCAATAGAGCAAAATGCTTATGAAATATTATCAGCAGCAGTCCTTCTGGAAGACAGAATGATAGAAGCTGTTAGCTTGATTCTCTTTGGTGCGTTGGAAGAAAACTCAAATAGGAAGCAATTTTTTGTAGACGAAATTATTGGAACTTCCGATTTTTCATACTCATTTAAACGTCGGGTTTTCACTCGCCTATTGGAAGCCTCGACTTTGCTAAGTCGAGGCGAAGTAAAAAAGCTTAAATCAGGTTTAAATAAAATTATGGAGTGGAGAAATGCGTTTGCTCACGGTCAAATTATTCATGAGCACAGCGGTGGTTTTCTACTAGGCTATTATTGCGGTGGTCCTAAAGAGATAATATTAGACAATAAGTATTTTGAAACAGTTGAGTTAACTATTAGAGACTGCCTTTATACATGCAATGGAGTTATTCAATCACACACTAAAAATTAACAACTCTTTGCAACGATGGTCCGGCACTTCGTGCCGCGCTAAAAAGTTTTTAAGTCGCAGTTTTATGGGTTTTCTGTACAAAAATGTTCCATAAAGCTGCAAAATAGATATCAATGTTGTACGCACAGTTCTCTCGCTTACTAGAAAGTTGACTGTGTCTATCAGTGGTCACCACCACGGCGATGCAAATTCTGAAATTAGGTAAAATGCCAGACAACTATATTATTTTAGATTATGATAAATAATTGATCACCTGCATGAATTTTCATCGCAATTGAGCGCCAGTCATTCTGACTGCACGTAAGCATGATATGTAATTATTTATAGTAAGCTCTATTTATAAGTATGTAGATCCAGAATTTAGAATTTTTTGGATAATCTTCGAAAGGAACATTATGGCTAATTTGATTTATATTCCAAGGCACCTTGTCTTCGATGACAAACCTATTCTTGAGCACAACATTTTATCCCTTGCCAAATGCGTTGTAATAATAGCTGAGCCTGGTGCTGGGAAAACTTCGCTTTTAAACAGATTAGCTACGGATTTAAATACTGAGTGTCTTAGAGCTGCTGTATATCGAACGAATCCGAAAAGCTTAACTACTCTAATTATCGATAGCCTCGATGAAGTTGCAAAATTAGATAATGCTGCGATAGATGACATCATTGGAAAAGCATACTCCTCCCCAACAGATCATATTATTTTAGCAAGCAGAGCAAGTGAATGGGACAGCGTACGATATAATGGACTTATTAAAGACCATTCGGGACAACTGCCTGCAATGGTACGGCTTTTGCCATTTGATGAAAAAGAACAGCAATTGTATTTCAACGCGCTCGCTCCGAATAAATCTTTCAAAGAGTTTCTTTACCTGGTAAGAAAATCGGAAATTGAGTCGCTTTTGGGAAATCCTTTATTTTTGCGTCTGTTGGTTTTAAGTTTTATTCAAGATCAAAAAGTTTTTAAATCAAAAAAGGAAATTATTAGCGATGCCATCCACCGTTTAGCCCAGGAACATAACCAAAATATACCCAGAATAAGATTAAATAGTGATACAAAAATAGAACTCTCGGAGGATATTTTCAGCAAACTCCTATTAGCTGGCTCAACAGGTATATCAATAAACGAGCAAACAGCAGATCGCGATTTTCCGTTTTTGCACACTGTAAATAAAATGGATGCTACACAAACACTTCAAATTCTAGACACTGGTTTATTCAAACAGGTAGACGCGATATCACTACACGAGCCAGTTCATAAAGTCATAGCTGAGTACTGCGCAGCAAATTATTTAGCCAAACGTATAGCCAACCAGTTGGATAATCTTACCCTTAAGCGCTGCCTATCGATTATTGCTCCAAATCAGGTTGTTCGCGATGAATTACGTGGAGTACTCGCTTGGCTCGCCGCATTAGGGAATGAAGAAATTCAAAGTGCAGTAATTAAGTTAGATCCGTATGCAATTTTAAGTAACGGCGATCCCTCACAGCTATTTCCTAGCTCAAAAGTTAAACTGATGAATCGATTGAGAGAACTTTCTCTGACGGACCCGTTTTTCAGATGGAGCGATCAATTTAGGGACTTTAGCGCTAAGAAGTTTTTTACTGATGACGTGACGGAACATGTGAGGGAAATACTTTTAGCTACCAATTCATCATCGCACCTCAAAGGGTTAGTACTTGAGCTATTAGTTACTTCAGAGATAACGAATTATCTCGAAAACGAACTAAATGCAATAATGCTCGATATAAATGCAAATGGTAATGACAGATACTTTGCAAGCAAGAGTTTAAATTGTATTAACAACAGGAATCACATCCACGCTTTCGATTCACTTATGGAAGAAAACAGCCATACAAGTCTAGAACTTATAGCTGGTATGATTGCCGAGTTCGGGATATCCAAATTCGACACTCCCAGGAGCATTGCATTTTTCAAGGCGCTCGTAATATTTTTTCCAACGGAAAGCTATACAAACCATCGTTATGGTTCCGCTTTATATATTAGAAAAATGGTGGAATCATTTAATTTAGCGGATACAGTATTATTGTTGGATCAGCTAACTAGCTCAGTAACATGTATTTGCCAAACAAAAAAAACCTTTGAGTGCAAATGTAAAACTGCCATTAGTAAGGTTATCGGATTTATCTTGGATAATTTTTTTGAGAAGGCAATACCACCCTTCAATGCCGAGCAAATCTGGCGTTGGACTATGAACCTGATTTTTTCAGGGCGCCCACTTTCATCTCGAAGTTCTCATTCTGTCTCTACTCTTAAGTCAAACAATAAACTTCGTCAGGAAATTCACCAACTAGCTTTTAAAAGTCTTTCCTCACGGGAAGATGTGGATGCGATGTCTAGGAATTTTTATTGGTCAAATTTTCATTCGGGATTGCAATTTCAAGCCGACGATAAAAAAGCTATCATTGATCACGCGTTTGCTACGAGAAACTTTACATTGTGGGAAAGTTTTTTCCCACAACACTTGTACTTTCGTCAGGAAGATTACAGTAACGAGTTTAGAGCGTACGTGCGTAAACAAGCCTATAGCGATGCTGAATTTACAGAATCATGGAAGAAGTGTGATGCCGTAAATAAACTGAATTTTAAGACTTACGAACGGCGTACAAATCGTATGGTGAATCGAAGTCAAAAGAAATCAGAGATAGCTGAATCTCAGCAAGATGAGCTGACTCGGAAATTTTTTGATGACAATCGAGTCGTCATTGAGAGCGGTAGAGATTGGCAGTCTTTAAATTATTTTTCTTATCATTACCTTTATGAACCAGATAAGCTGGATACATTAAATTGCAGTTCAGGCTTATGTGAGAGAGCGTTATCCAATTGCATCTCCTTTATTGAGCCAAGCTTGCCTACATTGGAAGAGTATGGTGAAAAAATTTGCCTAGGAAATTTGCCTATTAGTGTCCAAATACTTCAGGCAGCCAGCGCATTTATATATAAGAGTAAAGGATCGTTGCATGAATTAAGCGATTCAGCACTCCAGTTACTAAAGGCATCTGAGGGAGTTCCGTATTTTGAAGATGCAGAAGAAGTAGCGCAATTACATGCGGCGATCACTGACCAATTGTTCTTATCGGACCCTCTAGGTGAAAAATTCGCTAGGTCGTTCTTTGAAAAGCAATTAGAAATACCAGGTAAATTTTCCTCTAATAAGAAAGAATATTGGGAAACCTGGGACAACGGTAATTCACATACTATTCATTGGGGTGAATTAGGTACAAAAGGTCAAACGAAAGAAGTAAAAAGTACGTTTTTAAATAAAGCCGAAAAAATCATCCAGAAAGAAATTGATGATCAATTGAAAAATGGCTTTTCAGAAGCAGATCAAGAATTTACTTTATTGGTTGAATATTCTGTTGAAGGTATGGGTACTCAGTCAGATGTTGAGAAGCGTCATCGGCTTGAAGAAAAAATGAATGAACTTCTGGGTTGGACTGGGCTGGGAAATTGTGATGGTGGCAGCATTGGCAGCGGAACAATGGAAGTCTGCAATTTTGTAGTAAACTATGAAATTGCAAAGCAGGTGGTTGAAAAAGAATTAGCTGGTACTGAATTTGAAAACTACACAAAAATCTATTGTGAAGAGTCCTAAAACCAAAGCTAACGAGCGACTGTGGTTAAATTTAATGTCCGCTCCTGGCCGTTTTATCAGGTTTGCGACGTAGATCTAGGCCGTGTATTTCCTAATATATTAAAACGTATATTTTCATTTTTATTTGCCTGAAAAGTTAAGGTATTGTTATATAAATATTTTTATGTTGTTATGACTTAAATCATCTGTAAATATACGGCTTAGGCCGCTGAATAAACTGTTAGGCAAATATGAAAAAACAACGTCCCACAATCCCTCTTGCCAACTGGAAGTTGGCAGTTGACTTAGAGGCTACTCGTGAAATTCAAAATCAAAAAGGTGTGCTTGCATTTGAATGTCGTTGCGAATGGTGTTTTAAATGGAAGCATTGCTTCAAAGACGTACTACCTATCGGACTTCAAGAGCAGCTAGAAAGAGTTGGTATACAATTAGAACACCCAACTGATCTTTATAAATACGAAAGGAATGAAAGTGGCGTGGGTATCCGAGTAATCTTTCATGCGGTAGGTCGAATTATCGAAGGTTCAAACCAATTTAGAAATACTGATTTTGGTGAAGCTCTTCAATACTCCACAATCAGAGAAGAGCCTTTTATATTTTTAGTTGTGCTTCCTCAAACAAAATCACATGAAGCGGCACCAACTTTTAAAGGTGGCTCTGAAAGTGAGTTAATGTGTATCGATTTTCGTCTTGTAATTCCAAGTGAAGCATTAGGTGCTCTGTAAGTAAATATGCCTAACAAGGCAATCAAACGGATGGTTTTCAAGTTGCATTTTTGCCATTCCGCTTCGCTCCATTTTATGGCAAAAGTGCAACTTAAAAACCACCGTTTATCGCAACGTTAAATTTGCAAATCAGGAAGATCATCGCTTAATGAAAGAAGTGGAACGTATTCTTAGAGTAAATCATGCCGGTGAATATGGAGCTATCAATATTTACAAGGCACAACTTTTAGTTGCTCGGTTATTTTACAAAGACATAGCGTTACAATTAGAAGAAATGCTTTCTCACGAAAAGGTACATCTCAATACTTTCAATAACCTATTAATTTCGCGCTCAATTCGTCGCTGTTACGCAATCCATTTTTGGGCATTTGGTGGTTTTTCGTTGGGCTTATTTACTGCTATTATTGGTCGCAATGCAATTTGGGTTTGTACCAATTCTATTGAAAGTACTGTATTGCATCATCTTGAATGGCAGCTAGACTTCTTAAGTAAAAATGATATTGAAGTTCATGCTGCGGTTTTAAGTATCAAAGCTGACGAAGAAGCTCATCAAGAGTTTGGCCAAACAAATGGAAAGAGCTCTTTGGTTTATAAGCTAATATTTTATATTGTCAGGCGGACTACAGAATTTGCAATTTGGCTTTCTACCAAGTTGTAAAATTTAACAAAACGGTGAACCACATTCCGCTTCGCTCCATTGGACGCCGCAAGCGGCGCCGTTTACCTTCACGTTCAAACTGTAGAAAAACCCCCGAGGGGAAATTATTTTCGAAACTGCGCGCTCCTATTTAAGTAGAATCAGTTTCGCGTTGTTAAGATGAGCTAGAATTCGCATAGGAGCGCGCAAAATGTTTGATATTCGAACAGAATTGTTTTTATAAAAATCGCTGTGGGTTTTTCTACAGCCTCGTTATGTTTCATTAATCATCTGCCGACTTGGAAATTATAATTATGGAAAACAATGTGATTGGACAAGAAGAATTCGAGATAAAAAGAGGTGGCTGGCTAACTGCCGTGCTAATTTTAATGTTTTTAATGAATTTTTCAGTTTCCATATTCTATTTCTTAAATCCAAATGCAATTATTTCAAGCTATCCAAAGGCTACAGAAACATTGGTTTACATAATGGCGTTTTTGGCTTTACTAAACGTAATTATTGCAGTTGCTTTGTGGCTTTGGAAAAAGTGGGCCTTTTACGGGGTAGCAGTAAATGTTGTGTTAGCATTTTGTTTAAACCAATATTTGGGTGTTAGTTTAGTTTCATCCCTGGGTGGTTTACTTGGCCCTATGATACTTTATTTTTTAGTAAGAAAAAAACTTAGTAAGTTTAATTAATACATATCTAGGCCTGTCGCTGAACTTTCACGTTAAGAGGTGCCAATGGAAGAAGCTCAGTCACCCGTAGACTTAAAGCAATTAAATGAGGCTCGCGTTTGGGCTTCTGAAGTTATGGAAAAACGTCCATATAGAATAAAGTTTTTTTCAGAGTTTGAAGTACAGCTTAAAAAGCACAATGTTACTTCAGTCTTGGAACTTGGTTCCGGCCCCGGATTTCTTGCGTCACATCTTTTAAGCGAAACTGCTAACCTTGAGTACACCGCTTATGATTTTTCGGAAGCAATGCACTATTTAGCAAAAGAGCGTCTAGGTAAGAATTCAAATAGAGTTAATTTCATTGTAGGTAGTTTTAAAGAAGAAAATTGGGGAGCTAACTTGGGTAAGTTCAATGCAGTTATTACTATGCAAGCGGCTCATGAACTTAGGCATAAAGAAAAAGTCCTAACGTTATTTAAGTCAGTTAAAAATCTCTTAAAAGAAAATGGTATATTTCTTTACTGTGATCACTTTTATGGTAAGTCTGGAATGCAAAATAACAATCTTTACATGTCTACTTTTGAACAAGAGCAATGCTTAGTGCAAGCTGGCTTTTTTGGCATTGCTAAATTATTAAGCATTGGAACTCTCAATTTTTGGTTTGCTGCCACCAAAAATTCTTAACAAGCGACTGTGGTTGAATTTAATGTCCGCTCCTGGCCGTTTTATGAAGTTTGTAACTTAGATTTAGGGTCGCATATTCCCAATATATTAAAAAATATATTTCCATTTTTATTTTCGTGAAAAGTTAATGTGTTGTTACATAAATATTTTTAGGTTGTTATGACTTAAATCATCTGTAAATATACGGCTTAGGCCGCTGAATAAACTGTTAATAAATCCTATATCGAACATCGAAGCTTAAAATGAAAAAGACAAAAATAATTTTCGCTATTCTTTCCTTGCTATATTTCGTTAATGCATTTTCATGTAGTCAGTCACCTCCGCCAAACGTCGAAACTGCATTTCGTGAGTCAAAG
>JANPKH010000134.1:0-4939 GCA_031425935.1 Gammaproteobacteria bacterium
GCAGCGCCAAACAAAAATAATCCGGTAATTAAAACCGGCGCTGTAGGTAGATGAGTTTTCATCGCGATGGCAATGCCGGCAGGAATAATGGCGAGACCTAGCGCCCACCAGAGTGCAACTCTGCCATCAGGAATTTTTCCATTCGCTTTTCCGGTAATCATGGGTGCTAAAAATTGCACGATACCATAGCCAATTACCCAGCTTGCGAGAAAGCCACCAACCCACCAAAAGTCCCAGCCTAGCTGGCTGCTCAAAAAAACAGGGAGCGCAACTACAAACCAAACATCGCGCGCGCCGAATAAAAATAAACGTGCTGCGGATAAAATATTCACGGCACGGCTTTTGGAAAACAACTCAGAAAATTTCGGTTTGTTTTTAGCTTTGCCTAAATCTTTTTTCAGTAAAAGAACGCTGACTAAAAAAATAACACCGAGCATCGCCGCCATGGCGATAACGGAACCTTTAAATCCCACCAACGCAAGTAAGGCACCACCGAGAAAAAAACCAATACCTTTTAGCGCATTTTTGGAGCCTGTGAGTAGCGCAACCCATTTAAAAAGCTGGCCTTGTTGATCGCTCGGCACCAGCATTTTTATTGAACTTTTCGCACTCATTTTGTTGAGATCTTTTGCAATACCCGATAACGCCTGTGCACTCATTACCCAAGCGATAGTGAGCATAGCACTGGGTACAGCGAGCATTAGCAATGCAATCACTTGCATTGCTAAGCCGATGTTCATGGTGCGATTTAATCCGATACGTGCACCGAGATAACCACCAACCAAATTAGTAATCACACCGAAAATTTCATAAAACAAAAACAAAAATGCAATGCTGAGCGGGCTGTAACCGAGTTGATGAAAGTGCAGCACCACGAGCATTCGCAATGCGCCATCTGTCAATGTAAATGCCCAATAGTTGCCAGTAACGACAAGATATTGTTTAACGTCTGCTGATAAACCTGCCGCTGTTTTTGTCATAAATTTTTATTTATCGGCAAGGCCAACCAGTTTTGCCAGCTCGACCGTGCGATTGGCATAGCCCCACTCATTGTCATACCAGGCGTAAATTTTAACCTGAGTGCCGTTAGTCACCATAGTTGAAAGCGCATCGACAATAGATGAGCGCGGATCACCGCAATAATCCATGGATACCAACGGACGTTCTTCATAACCAAGAATATTTTTTAATTCATTTAGACTCGCAGCTTTTAAAAACGAATTAACTTCTTCAGCGGTCGTTGCACGCTCTACTTCAAATACACAATCTGTAAGTGATGCATTGGCAAGTGGTACGCGAACAGCATGGCCATTTAAACGGCCTCTTAATTCAGGAAAAATTTCAGCGATGGCTGTGGCGGAACCGGTCGTTGTCGGAATTAAATTCGTGCCGGATGCTCGTGCGCGGCGCAAATCTTTATGCGGCTGATCAAGTATGCTTTGGGTATTGGTTAAGTTATGAATAGTGGTAATGGAGCCATGACGAATCCCGAGTTTTTCGTGAATCACTTTCACTACCGGTGCTAAACAATTGGTGGTGCAAGATGCCGCTGTCACTATGCGATGTTCAGCAGGATTAAATAAATGATGGTTCACACCCATCACAATATTTAAAGCACCGGCCTCCTTCACCGGCGCGCTCACAACAACACGTTTTACATTTTGATCAAGATAGTCTTGCAGTATTGCAACGGTTTTCATTTTACCGCTGGCTTCAATCACGACATCACAGCCCGACCAATCAGTATCGGATATCGCTTTATTCGTGGTGATTGCAATCGATTGACCGTTAATGAGCATGGCATTTTGTGTGGCTGTTGCGTTGTGCTGCCAGCGACCCTGCACTGAATCAAAATTCAACAAATGTGCATAAGTCGCCGCGTCCGCAGCAGGATCATTGATATGCACAAATTCAAATTCGGGCCAGTCCCAGGACGCGCGTAAGGCTAAACGACCAATACGACCAAAGCCGTTAATACCAATCTTAATTTTTTTCATGTGAGTTCCTTAAAATGTCGCTAACGCATTTTCAACAATGTCTCGCGCAATCTGTTGGATGTAGACCTGGTGTGCGGGAATTTGCAATGCATTGGGACGGATAGCGCGCACGCGTGCAATCACTTCATCAACCGGTATGCCGCGTTCAAGTAAAATTTGCGCGGTAACGAGTCCTGTGCGGCCTGTTCCACCTTTGCAATGAATCGCGATACTTTTACCAGCATCCAACAATGCATGTATTTTTGTTTTCGCTATTTGCCAGGCGTTATAAAATTCTTGTTCGGGTGCGTGATCATCTTCAATTGGCAAGTGAAACCATTGCAAACCGAGCTGTGCACATATTTCCGGAAGGTCAGTAACTGCATTACGCTGCATTTCATCTTTCGGCATTAGGGTTAATACTGCACTTGCACCAGCGGCTGCTAATTGTTCGAGCGACGTTTGTAGATCAACTTCTTTCGTACCAGGGCACGGTGTAAATAAAATATTACCGACGCCATCATCGAGGGTCATGGCAGAAAATGGATGGGCTAAGGACATAGTGTTTCCTTAAAAAGTAGAGATGTTAACAACACGCGTTTAAGCGTTCCGGGCGATCACCCATGGAACACAATTTTTTAATATTGCTCGCTATAAAAGTGCGATTTGATTCGGCTGTTTGCGCTAAAACCGTTTTTGCCCACTCAGGTAAATCCGGATTTAGCCGATAATAAATCCATTGTCCCTGACGACGATCCAGCAAGATTTTGTCTTGCCGTAACAGCGCCAGATGTCGGGAAATTTTCGGTTGGATTTCCTGTAGCGCCGCCATAAGTTCGCAGACGCATAATTCGCCCTCCAGCTGAATGAGGAGTAGTGATTTCAAGCGTGTTTCATCCGCAAGGCATTTGTAAAACTGCAGGGGATCGATCATGCGTTGGTGGTTCCTTAAGCGTGATTAATGAAAACAAAAGACATTTTACTCACGACCAATGAGTAGTTGAGGATATATATTTGAAAAATAGTATATATGTTTTTTCATATTAACTACAAACCTTCATTTGAATGAGTAAGCTACTATCGCCAGGGTAAATAATTGCGTTATAGTTTGCGTATGCGCCGATACCTATTCATAACTTTGCTCCTGAGCCTGTTGCTGCCACTTCACGTGGCGGCCAGCACCTTATTGTCTGCGCCCACCTGTCCAGCGGAAGCAGCCATGAAGTCCAATGCCGCTGCTGACGAATCCGTTCCTGATTGTTGTGACGACCAAAAGGGTGCGATGGATTGTGAGGACATGCCTAACTGCCAAGGTTGCAACATTTCCAGCCAGCTATTTTTGTTTCTAACGCCTGATTTCACGTTTTCCTTTTACATCTCCATTCATCCCACGCTAAACGAGCCATTTGTGGCCTCGCTTGACCCCGCCTCGGTATGGCGACCTCCAACTAACTCCTGATTGCTGCGTTAACGTCTGTCTGACTCATGGGTTTGCAGATGTGGTTTTTTCGTGTCTTTCGTTTACGGAGTTACATTATGCTTACTTTTTTTGTAGAACCTCGATCGCTGTGGCTGATCGCGGCGGGTGCGTTGCTGGGTGTGGTGATTACCCTCGGTGTCAGTCAACTGACAGTGGATCATCCATCAATTGCAGCACCTGCGCAGAAGCCTTCCCCCAAAGTACTCTACTGGTACGATCCCATGGTACCGGCCCAACGATTTGACAAACCGGGCAAATCCCCCTTTATGGACATGCAACTGGTCCCTAAATACGCGGATACGACAGAGTCCACAGCGGCACTTTACGTAAATCCCGCCCAGGTGCAAAACCTTGGCATGCGGCGAACTACCGTGAAGCGTATCCCGATAGAAACGCAGATCGAGGCTAGTGGAACACTGCGGTTTAACGAGCGTGATCTGGCGATTGTCCAGCTGCGCGCCAATGGATTTGTTGAAAAAGTCTGGCCGCTTGCCATAGGTGATCGTGTAACTGCAGGTCAACCAATTGTTGAACTATTAATTCCAGAATGGTTGACCCCGCAAATCGAGTTATTGGCGTTGAAGGCGACGAATAATCCAAATCTCATGAAAACCGCTCGCTCCCGGTTGCGCTTGTTAGGTATGCCGGACGCCTTGATCGCACAGGTTGAATCGAACCATCAGCCGCAAACCCGTATCGTTATCAGCGCGCCCATTACCGGCGTGATCGTCGCCCTGGACGTTAAAACCGGCATGACGTTGATGAGCGGAGAAACGCTGACACGCATTAATGGACTGGAGACACTATGGCTGGACGGGGCTATTCCAGAAGCACAGGCAAACTCGGCGCAGCCAGGTGATATCGCCACCTTTTATCCTGCTAGTGGCAGGCCCGTTACCGGAAAGCTCGACAACCTGCTGCCCATACTTAACGAAACAACGCGTACGTTTACAGCGCGTGTCGTACTACCGAATACGGCCGGCGAGTTACTTCCCGGCATTTCTGGCAGAGTTACATTACGCAGTGCCCGGGCTACGTCCGGGCTCGCAGTGCCGACAGAGGCTGTGATTCGCACTGGCAAAAGTACGCTGGTGATGGTGGCCGAATCCGGCGGCCAATTCCGACCGGTCACTGTTACGACAGGAGCCGAGATCGGCGATAAAACCATTATCACGGCAGGGCTTAGTGAAGGACAGGACGTGGTGGCTAGCGGTCAATTTTTGCTGGACTCAGAGGCATCAATGCTTGGCATAACGGCCGCGCCTTTACCGCAAACGACACAGCTACACGAGCCGGCATCCACTTCTTCGCAGACCCCCATATCAGCCGCTGGTCTTCACCAGACTACGGGGCGTATTGTCACGCTGTCCGCAAAAGAAGTAAGTCTCAACCATGGCAATTTTATTGAGGTAGCCAGTCAACAAGTCTCCATGCCTGCCATGACCATGGCATTCCCTCTGGTTAACGAAGCTGTTGCCCAGGG
>JANPKH010000135.1:0-5086 GCA_031425935.1 Gammaproteobacteria bacterium
TATGCATGCAATGGTATTTTGTTCAATCACGAATCGCCTCGCCGCGGTGAGACTTTTGTGACACGAAAAATCACTAGAGGATTGGCTAATATTGCGTTGGGGCTTGATGAGTGTCTATATCTCGGAAATCTTGATGCCAAGCGGGATTGGGGTCACGCGAAGGACTATGTGGAGATGCAATGGTTGATGATGCAACAAGAAACAGCAGAAGATTTTGTTATTGCCACGGGTAAACAGTATTCTGTAAGAACTTTCGTGGATCGTTGTGCAAATGAAATGGGTATGTCTATCCGTTGGGAAGGAATTGCTGAAAATGAATATGGAACATGCACAGAAGTGACTGATGTTGGGCTAGATTTGAATTTAAACCATTTAGTTGGGAAAAAAATTGTAAAAGTAGACCCGCGTTATTTTAGACCCACTGAGGTTGAAAGCTTGTTGGGTGATCCAACTAAAGCTAAGGAAAAATTAGGCTGGGAGCCAAAAATTCAATTTGCAGAATTGGTTGCAGAAATGGTTCATCACGATATTGATCAAGCTAAACGTTTTGCAACCCTCCGCAAGGGTGGTTTCAATTTGGCATTACGCACTGAGTAATAGGGCATTAAAATGATTTCCAGCGAAAGTAAAATATATGTTTCTGGTCACCAAGGGATGGTTGGGTCTGCATTAGTTCGTAAACTGGAAAGTCAAAACTTTCGGAATATTGTTACCCGAACAAGACAACAATTAGAACTTACTAATCAGCAAGATGTGCGTAGCTTTATGCAAACTGAGCGCCCGGATTGCATTTTATTGGCCGCGGCGAAAGTAGGTGGCATTCACGCTAATAACGTTTACCCAGCGGAGTTTATTTATTCGAACTTGATGATGGAATGCAATATTATTCATCAAGCATTTGAAGCTGGGGTAAAAAATATTTTATTTTTGGGTAGCTCGTGTATATATCCAAAATATGCACAACAACCCATGGCAGAAAGCTCTTTATTAACGGGAGTTTTGGAGCCAACTAATGAGCCTTATGCAATTGCAAAAATTGCCGGTATTAAATTGTGCGAAAGTTATAATCGCCAATATGGTACCGACTATCGTTCTGCTATGCCCTGCAACCTTTATGGTCCGCACGATAATTTTCATTTAGAAAATAGTCACGTTATTCCTGCACTTATTAAGAAAGTCCACCATGCAAAAACAACAGGTCAACCATTTGTTGATGTGTGGGGAACAGGCTCCTCACTACGAGAATTTTTGCATGTGGATGACTTGGCAGCAGCGTGCTTGCAGATTTTAAGAACACCCAAAAACGAATACGACAATATGGTAGAGCCCATGTGCTCGCATTTAAATGTGGGCTTTGGTGAAGACATTAGCATCAGTGAATTAGTAAAAGTTATTTGTAAAGTCTTGAACTACAACGGAGCCATCCATTATGACATCACCAAGCCTGATGGTTCCCCACAAAAATTGATGGATACCAAACTAATTTCAAATATGGGTTGGAAACCGTTTTATTCTCTCGAAACCGGAATTGCGCAAACATACGAATGGTTTTTAGCTAACGAACAAACAGCTAGAACTTAATTAAGGCAATTTTCTGCTGATCAAATACAATCTGGTGTTGGTAATAGTATGTCCTTAGGAAATCATAAAAGCTTAAAAGGAGTCATTACAGATTTCAAATATTGGCCATTGATGTATTTTGCATTAGCTGTAGGTATTGCCATATTTGTTTTTTCTGATGGCCTAAGCTACATGCTGATAGATTGGGAGCGCGAAGAATTTAGTCACGGATATATGATTCCGTTAGTAAGTTTATATTTGTTGCTGCAAAAATTACCGGGCCTTACCAACACAAAATTTAGCCATCAATCATGGGGTGTGGTAGTAGTTATTTTAGGTATGCTTTGCTATTTATTGGGTGAGCTAAGCGCTATTTACATCATTATCCAGTATGGTTTTATTATCGTATTAGTGGGTATAGCCATTTCACTTCTCGGTATTAAAGGTACAAGTGTTATTGGCGTTCCGCTTGCTTATTTATTGTTTATGATTCCGCTACCCAATTTTCTTTATTTCAGCTTGTCATCACAACTGCAACTAATTTCTTCCAATATAGGCGTATTTATACTTCGGTTGCTCGATGTCAGTGTGTATTTAGAAGGTAATGTAATTGATCTTGGCAGCTATCGCTTACAAGTGGTAGATGCTTGTAGTGGTTTACGTTATTTGTTTCCGTTAATGAGTTTTGGATTTTTGGTGGCTTATATTTACCGCACTGCCTTTTGGAAAAAAGCGGTAATTTTTCTATCAACTATTCCTATTACTATATTGATGAATAGTTTTCGCATCACGGTTATTGGCATTACGGTAGATATGTGGGGTATTGGCGCTGCTGAAGGATTTTTACATGATTTCCAGGGCTGGGTTGTGTTCATGGCGTGTTTATTTTTGTTAGCGATAGAAATTTGGATTATTCATCGTTTGTCGGGTGGCAGTGGTGGCCCCCTGGATAATATCGATGTTAGTTTGCCCACGCCTTTATTCAATCCGCAATATTTTGCACAGGCAAAAAATTTAACAGCTCCAGCAATTGCGCTGGCGTTATTATTACTTTCCGTGCCGCTCAAATTTGTAATAGTTGAAAGAAGCGAAACTATTCCGAGCCGTACTGCATTCAGTGCGATGCCTTTAAATTTTGAATCATGGGCAGGTCGGGAGGGACGATTTGAGCAAGATGTTATTGATGCTTTAAAAGTGAAAGATTATATAGTTGCAGATTACTCTAACCCTACCTCTGGAGCTGTGGCAAATTTATATATCGCTTATTACGAATCTCAACGCAAGGGCGCTTCGGTCCATTCCCCAAAAACATGTATGCCAGGTGGTGGCTGGGAAATAAAGGAGCTAACGCAAGTTGAACTGAACACAATCGAATCTTATCCTGGAAAAAAATTAAGCGTTAATAGAGTTGTTATTCAAAAAGGCGACGCTAATAATTTAGTGTATTACTGGTTTCAACAACGCGGACGAATCATCACGAATGAGTACATGGCGAAATGGTATATTTTTTGGGATGCGTTAACTCGGAATCGTACCGATGGATCATTAGTGAGAGTTACGATTGAGTTTTCTAATGAAGAAGGTATAGAGGAAGCTGAAAAACAACTGCAAAACTTTGTAGCGAAATTAGCTCCGATTTTGCCTCAATATCTTCCTGAATAGCTCGACGCCATTATGATCAGCATGCTGAACTTCCCACTGTCACTATTCATGAGTATTGTGCTTGTGCCTTTACTCATGCGATATGCAGATGTGCTGGGTTTAGTTGATAGACCTGATGGCATAAGAAAAATACACACCAAGATAATACCGAAAAGTGGTGGTTTGGCGATTGCGCTAGCAGTTCTAATACCAATACTTTATTCAAATAGTAAATTAACAGAGCTGGTGCCATTACTGTTGGGTTCACTCGTTATTGTTATTTCAGGGCTACTCGATGATCGTTATGATTTAAATTTTAAATGGAAATTCTTAGGGCAAATTATTGCCATTACAATTTTTTTAGTCGGTACACCGGGCCTATCTGAAAAGACATTTTTCTATAGTGAATTATTCCTAGGAAATGAATTGTTTTCAGAATGGATAACTATAGCAATATTGTTCATTTTTTTGCTTGGCGTATCAAATGCTATTAATTTATCAGACGGATTAGATGGATTAGCAGCTGGCATCACCATGATTAGTTTAGGGCTCATAGCCCTGCTTGCTAGTGATGCCGAGTTGATGAGCGTGTTTATTGTTGCTCTAGCGCTGATGGGCGCACTCATGGGTTTTTTGCGTTATAACACTCATCCCGCACAAGTATTTATGGGTGATACAGGCAGCCAGTTCATTGGTTACACCAGCGCAGCCCTTGCAATTTATTTATCGCAAAATTCGTTATCAGCCATTAGTCCGGTATTGCCAGTATTGATTCTAGGCATACCTATTATGGATACGCTAATGGTTATGAGTGTGCGCATGTATGCAGGCAAATCACCGTTTTATCCCGATAAGAATCATATACATCACC
The DNA here is from genome assembly GCA_031425935.1 of Gammaproteobacteria bacterium. Taxonomy (GTDB): domain Bacteria; phylum Pseudomonadota; class Gammaproteobacteria; order Pseudomonadales; family Cellvibrionaceae; genus Cellvibrio. Next base: position 4,073 of record JANPKH010000135.1, read on the forward strand.
AGCTTATGAAATTCAGCTTTCGTCATTATGAAGCTGTAGCAATTCTTTATGTGGTGCAAATTTGTTTGGTAGTTACAACCTATCTTTTACGTTATCAGCACGAATATATATTGTTGTTATTCTATTTTTTGTTTGCAGCAATATGTCTTGGCTTACTTTATTTTGCAAATTTAAAACAATGGAAGTTTCGTGTTGAAGCCATTGATTCCGTATTTGTTGACCGAAGAAATCCCATATTGCGCAGCATGAATTGGATTTTTGAATACGGGGTAGGAATAATAACTTTTTGTATATGCGTAGCTCTAGCTATTCTAAGTTTTTCTACTATCCAGTCGCATTTCGTTGTTATGCGACTTGCGTTGGGCTTGCTAATTGGATCATTTTTTATAGGTATCATTTTGCCAAAGTTAAGTTCTTTAACGACACGGCTGCTGGCCTATTCGGCAACGGTATTGTTGCTTTATGCTTTTGCAGTTTCATTCACAAATGGTATTGCAGGAACTTTGTTAAACATAATTTTATTTTTCTTGGGAGCATTTTTATTATTATCAATAAGAATGACACGAAAAGACCAATTTCAACTTAATAATCAGGATTTAATTATTCTTTTTATTTTATTAGTTGGACCATTGCTGCCATTTGAAGGGGACGATGGCGTAAATATAGGTGTAATGTTGTTTAGAATGTCCATCATGATTTACGCAATAGAGTATGTCATTAGTAAGTCGCAAAGGTTTGATTTTATTATTAAGTGTTTTTCTACATTAACATTATTTTCCGTGTGTTTTATTTGAACACGAAGACGTTGGAGTCAATATGAAACTAAATCAATTCATGGTGCGCAAGGTATTTTGGCTATTGCCGATACTGACCCTGTGCTTAGTCTCTTGCAGTGGTGCAGAAGAGCGGGAAAGCAAATATCTTAAGCGGGCAAATACCTACTTTTCAGACAGTAATTATCCAAAGGCTAAAATCGAGATTAAAAACGTATTACAAATTAACCCAAAAAATTCA
>JANPKH010000136.1:0-16706 GCA_031425935.1 Gammaproteobacteria bacterium
GTTGGTATCAATAAAAGTTAGTAGTGCGCGAAAATCTTGTTTGGTTTGGTTGTTAAGCAAAAACAAACAACCGCCCTGTGCAAAGGTCGCAAAAATTTCTTGAAAGGAAACATCAAAACTAAGTGATGAAAACTGCAGCGTGCGATAACACTCGCCCGCCAAATAGTGAGCGTTTTGCCAGTGAATCAGATTATTCAGCGTGCCGTGATTCATCCGCACGCCCTTGGGGCGACCAGTAGAACCTGAGGTGTAAATAATATAGGCGTCGCTTTCGTTTGAAATCGACAATGCGGGTATTTTTGTATGAGGAGTCGAAGGTGAAAAATCTATCTGTCGCAAATCCAACAGTGCGGCACTGGCAGAACGAAAGTTGTCATTGTCGCTGATAACAATGCGTGTATTCGCATTAGTCACCATGTAATCCAAGCGTTCAGTAGGGTAAATAGGGTCGAGTGGAAGATAGGCACAGCCGGAACGCAACACCGCAATCATTGCCGCAATCGCTAGCGAGCGAGAATCGGTATGTATGGCTACAACCGAATCCCTTTGAACATCGAGAGAAGCTAAACTTGCAGCAATAATATGTGCATGCCGATCCAGCTGGAAATAATTAACGAGCGTAGTATTACCAGTTGTGATATCACCGGCTAATGCAATACGCTCAGGATATTGCTCAACGACGTGATCGAAGAGAGCTAAAAAACTTGAATGCTTTTGATGTTCCACTTCAGGCATAAAGCTCTCCCTAACGTTCACTTTTTGGTGATGTAAAACTTTACCAAAACAAACTAATTCACTACCTAACCAACTAACTAATTATTTAACTAACTCACTAAGCTGACCAATATTGTTCAGCTTAGTGAATCGATTTAAAGTGAACCGATTTAAAACGGAATGTCATCATCAAATGAATCAAAACCAGCCGGCTGTTGCGGCGCGTTATGGCTAGGCCCAGGGCCTTGGTTAAATTGATTGCTTGCATTTTGTGGCGCTTGATTAGGACGAGCACCTTGTCCAGCTGGAGCACCGCCACCTTGGTATCCACCTGGCGCACCACCAAATTGCTGACCTTCATCTTGATTGAAGCTAGAACCAGCATTATCGCCACGGCCATCAAGCATTTGCATTTCGTTAGCAACAATTTCAGTGGTATAACGATCAGTGCCGTCTTGCGCTTGCCATTTACGGGTACGCAATGAACCTTCGATATAAACCTTGCTGCCTTTTTTCAAATATTGGCCTGCGATTTCACCCAGGCGATTAAAAAATACGACGCGGTGCCACTCGGTACGCTCTTGCGGCTGGCCGGTAGTTTTGTCTTTCCAGGATTCGGATGTTGCGATGCTGACATTGGTAACAGCACCGCCAGAAGGCATGTATTTAATTTCGGGGTCTTGGCCGATATTGCCAATGATAATAACTTTGTTAACGCCGCGTGCCATAGTAATTTCCTCTTGGTTTGATGGTGTAATCGCCCTATTTAGGGATGTCAGGCGACATTCGGATTGATTGTCTTCGATTGACGAAGCTAGAGCAGAATACACGACCGTAAGTCGCCCTCAAAACTGTTTTTATGTTTTATTGTTCTTGTCTATTCCGCAACAATTGCATGCAGTGCTTTTCTATCAACCAGCCGCTGATCAACTTTCAGGTAAGCCGTATTTTCCGATGCCACAATCAAGACTTCAGCCACACCCTCCACAGCACGAAATTTTTCAGCAACGATGTTGGCATCGTGATTGCCCAATGGAATAAGTATGCTCGCCAGAAAACGTGGGGGTTGCATCGACCACGCCGTTGTTAGCCAAACCAACATAAAAAACGCACTCAGCGCAAACACTGCCGTCATTCCATAATATTGCAATAACCAACCGCCGACCGCGCCTCCTGCGGAAACACCGATTACTTGGCTGGTGGCATAAATTCCAGTGGCCGTGCCCTTAGCGCCAGCGGGAGCAATTTTACTGACCATGGAGGGTAAGGTTGCCTCCAATAAATTAAAAGCGACAAAGAAAAAGAACAATGCAGCGATAATGAAATAATAATTCGATGGCGCCATCATCAGCACTAATTCCATTGCCGCCAATAAACCAATCGCCCCCAGGAATACTGGTTTAATTTTGCGGCGCTTTTCTGCGATGATCACAAAAGGCAGCATGACGGCGAAGGCTACCACTAACAGCGGAAAGTAAAGCATCCCGTGATGATTACGAGGAATATGCAATTGTTGTTCAATAATTTGTGGTAACACCATGAAGTTAGCCATTAGTACAAAATGCAGTGCAAAAATCCCCACATTTAGCCGCATAAGCTCCGGATGTTTTAACGTTTTCCATAACAAGCTCGGCACCGCACCCGCTTCCTGTTTACGACGCGGCACATGCTGCACTTTAGGCACGAGCAACGTAATAATAAGAATACCGATTACGCCTAATGCTGCGGTAATCCAGAAAATGCTACCCACTCCACCCCAGCTAGCCACCAGCGGACCGACAATCATCGCAACGGAAAACGAAATTCCAATCGATGCCCCAATAGTTGCCATGGCTTTCGTACGATTTTCGTCAGAAGTAAGGTCCGTTAACAACGCCATCACCACACCAGAAATTGCACCGCCACCTTGCAAAATGCGCCCTAAAATTAATTCGTAAACACTGTGTGCTTGCGCAGCAACTACACTGCCGATAATAAAAATAATGAGCCCGAAAATAATAATGGGTTTACGGCCAATACGATCTGAAATCATGCCAAAAGGAATTTGCAACAACGCTTGGCTTGCGCCATAAGCGCCAAGCGCCACCCCCAGTAAAAATGGCGTGTGGTGTTCGTATTGGGTGCCGTAAAGTGCCAGGACAGGCAATAACAAGAACAAGCCAAACATACGAAAGGTGTAGAGCGCTGCGAGAGACATGACAACACGACGTTCGAACGGAAGCGAGGCAGACGTAAAATCAGTTGGTAGTGCTTGCACGAAAGGGGTGACTCCGAAAATAGTGGCGGCATTCTATCAAGAGTCGGATTAAACAGTTAGCGATTCATTGGCGTTGCTCTTCTCCTTAAAGAAACTTATCACTCTATCGGCGAAAAATAAACAATCAAGAATGAGGTGAGCCTTAGGATTTATTCAGGAAATAGTTCCGGATGATTTTTTACCATCCTCTTCAAGCTAGCAAAACAAGCAGGATCAAGTGCTGTACCCACCGTTTCGCCCATTATTTCCATCGTCTTATCTACTGGGATTGCACCGCGATAAGGTCGCACAGCAGTTATCGCATCAAATATATCTGCCGTGGTGATAATTCGAGTCTCTAACGCAATTTGATCACCCATCAGACCTAGCGGATAACCTTTACCATCCAAGCGCTCATGGTGTGAACTGGAAACGCGAGCCAACTCCTCAAACACATCGATGCGCCCTAAAATAATTTGCGTAAAAGCTGCGTGTTTTTGCACTGCGGCCCATTCGATCGCATCAAGTTTGCCAGGCTTATCCAGAACACTATTGCTCACCCCTAACTTACCCACATCATGCAACAAAGCTCCGCGCTTTAGCCATCGGCGACGCGGCTCCGGCAAGCCCAAATCCTCGGCTAAAAGGCTTGTGTAAAGCCCTACCCGCGCACTGTGACCTGCAGTGAAAGGGCTTTTAGCATCGACTACCTGGCCGAAAGCCTCAGCAATGTCATCCAGAAAATCTTCATCCAGAGGTTTGGTATATTGGCCCGGCTCTAACTCGAGAATACGGGTTTCAATATCCGCAGCATTCAGGCTTTGCCAAAAAGCAGGGTCGGCCGCAACTGCTTCAAATGCTGCAACTAAATCGGGATCAAACCAAACACCAGAACGTGTTTTCACCTCAGCCAGCACCGCGTCAGCACCTTTTGAAGAATTCATAACATCAACTACCTGTGCCAGCAATGCGATACGCGCATAGAGCGGAATGTTTGCTCCAGCCAAACCATCCGGCCGACCGTGACCATTCCAATGCTCATCCAATGCATGAATTCCTTCCGCGACAGGTTCAGAGAAATGCAACCGCCGTGCAATATCAGCACCTCTAGTACAACGGGTTTTAATCAACTCTTGCGCAATTTCATCACCGTGTTTAAAAATTTCGCTAACAGCCTTGAGGCGATCCACCAAACCCGAGCTCGTGCCGGTGTGGCGCAATACAAAACGCAATACTTGCGGCAAGCTGCCGTCCACCCATTTGAAATCCCGCTTGAAACTTAAGTCATCCGTTAAATAAAGCTCGCAAATACGCGAGGCATTACTACTGCACCCTAAATCCTTTAGTAGTAAAACATAGTACAACTCCCATAACTGGGACTGATCCAAAGCGAATTTTTGACCAATACTCATGCCAATCCAGCAGCAACGAATACAGTGCCCTGCAGGCTGTCCCTCGGTGATATCCAAGGCATAACTGAGTGCACCGATCAATTCCGACAACTTTAAATTTTGCACTTCCGCCTCTTCAATGTGTTTCTCGTCGTTGTCAGTGTTGATCACAAAAAGGCTTTACGCCAATTAAGTTTATATTTTGCACAACATGCTTGACATGAAAACACTGTGTGGTACATAGTATACGAACACTATGTGATACACAGTATTGAGAGCAAGTATGTCAGAAGAACAACTAGACAAATTACGACAGGAACTGCGGCGCGGTGTTTTAGTGCTCGCAGTCCTTGGTTCACTCAAGCAGGCCCACTATGGCTATTCGCTGCGCAAGCAATTGCAAGGCGCAGGAATTGATATAGACGAAGGAACGCTTTATCCGTTGATTCGTCGACTCGCCGATCAAGGTTTGCTCACCAGCGAGTGGCAACAAGGCGATGGTCGTGAACGACGCTATTACCAATTATCAGATATCGGTTCCACTTTGCTCGTCAGCTTGACCAACGAATGGCAAACCCTGAATAACAACATTGCTTCATTACTGGAGATATAGGATGAATCTTATCGATCGTTACATTAACGCCGTGGCGCAACAACTTCCTGAAACTCGCCGCGACGACATTACGCGCGAATTAAAAGCCAATATTTTAGATCGTCTGGAAAATCTCGCGCTGGAACAAGGGCGCGCTACGACCACTGAAAATGAATCAGCTGTACTACGCGAATTAGGCCACCCTTGCAAAGTCGCCGCAGGCTTTATGCCACCACAACAACTGGTGAGTGCTGAATGGTTTCCACTTTTTAAGCAATGCTTAACCTACGGAATACTTTTTATTTTTGTGTTGCAGCTGATCGGCTTCGGCGTCGCATTAACGAGCATGGGCAAGTTAAATATTGTGGGATTTTTATTTGGATTTTTTCAGTCATCTTTAATGATGTTTGCATCAGTTACTGGCTTGTTTTACTTACTCAGCAACTCTCCTGCTACCGATAAAATTTCTCCCTACAGTTGCTGGACACCCGAAAAATTACCGCCATTGCGCAAGCCTTGGCAAAAAATTACAACACTAGACTCTGCCAGCGATTTTGCCACTCACGTATTTTTCTTACTCATATTACAACGCGATCTTTGGATTCCCTCTGAATCACTCACACAATTACCGGTTCAATTTGGGCCGGCAATGCAAGCCTGGATTATGCCACTCACTATCTGGGCATCTGTATTTATTCTGTTTAATTTGTGGAATCTGCGCTTTAGCTTTTGGACTGAATCTAAATTGTTGTTTAACGTTGTGATGAATCTACTCGGCAGCGTCGCGGCTTTTTTACTGATCAGCATTCCTAATAAAATCCTACTTATCGAGAAAGCACAAAATCCATTTAACAGCGCCACACTGGAACACCTCAATTTATGGATTTTGTTAGGTATAGGAGGCTTTTGTTTATTTGAAGCACTGCGAAGTGGCTACCGTATTTATTTATTGAAAAAAAATTAACGCACATTAGTGCAGCTCGCAGTTCCCGCAAGATTCAAATCCACTTTGAGCCTTGCGGGAAATCAACAAACATTATTTTATGCAAGCATTAACTAAACATTTTTTCGCGCGCTTTATGCGATACCAAAATATAAAAAGGCTTGATGCAAAAAACCATGCAGATGCAGGTAATGGAACGGGTTGGACGAATAGATCTACGGTTGAGATCGAGGTATTTCCCCTTATATTGGTATATTGCGAGAAGGAGCTATATAGCAACGCCCGAGTGTCTGCTGAGTTTATAGTGAAGTTTCCATTTTCATCATATGAAAAACCTATTAAATTCAACGTAAAATCCACATCACACTCAAGGCAATGGTCAGCATTAGGGCCCCCCTGCAACGCCATGGAACCTGTAGTCGTGCCAAATGGCCTAAAGTTGGCAAATCCTGTCCCACTGACTGCAGCGTTGTAATCCACATTAAACGAAGAATAACGGTCATGTAGAGTAAATATATTTTCGCCATTCTGAGTTATTTTATCGGGTGCTTCTAGCCACACATAACCAGAAAAATCCTCCACATAAATACCGTTCGAAAAAGTTTTCCCGGATGGTGAATTGAGTTCATAACGAATTAGCCAGCTTCGCTCATCGCTCCCGTCTAGGCCATTAAAATCCCAAAAGCTAAACGCGCTAAGAGTAGTTGTATCAAAATTGCTTTCAAAGCTGGTTGCTGAGTATTGTTGGTTGACTAAGTAATCATTATTTTTTCCGACAAAACTGAAGACTTCATCGTTGTTGTACCGCAAGCGAAGCTGCTCTGGTAAATCCAAATAGTTTATTGTTGCTGCATAGCAAGGTGTAACAAAAGTTGCCAAGAGCAAAGCGCTCTTGATGATTGATGAGATGTTCATATTATTTGATTTCCTTTATGGGCTTAAAGAGAAAATGTCCCAACGAAACTGTCGGGCAGTAGCCAGTGAAACTGTTGAACAGTAGCTCCCCAACATTGCAAAGCAGTGAACTAAATAAGACACTGGCGCGCTTCTAAACCGAACATCTTATTATTTTTATATGCTTTCCAGGAATGAACTCTATCCTGACATCCTTTGTCAATTTCTTAACGTATAATCCGCCCCTTGCTAAATTCTCTGAGAGTAGTAGATGGACACCATTATTGTTCGCGGTGCACGCACCCATAACTTAAAAAATATCGATGTGGACATTCCGCGCGACAAACTAGTTGTCATTACGGGGCCATCTGGTTCCGGCAAATCTTCATTGGCGTTTGATACGCTTTATGCTGAGGGCCAACGCCGCTACGTGGAATCGCTCTCTACCTATGCTCGTCAATTTTTGTCGATGATGGAGAAACCGGATGTAGATCATATTGAAGGTTTAAGTCCGGCAATTTCTATCGAGCAAAAATCCACATCGCATAATCCGCGCTCCACCGTTGGCACTATCACCGAGATATACGATTATTTACGTTTGCTCTACGCCCGCGTAGGCGAAGCGCGCTGCCCAGTGCATGGCGAACCGCTCACTGCGCAAACTATTAGTGAAATGGTGGATACAATTGTCGCGCTACCAGAAAGCACTAAGCTTATGTTGCTAGCGCCAATAGTGCGTGACCGGAAAGGTGAGCACTTACACACATTTGAACAACTAAAACGCGATGGATTTATCCGCGCGAGGATCAACGGCACGTTGTGCGACATGGACGACACACCAAAACTCGACAAGAAAAAGAAGCACACTATTGAGGTCGTTATCGACCGTTTCAAAGTACGCGAGGATATCAAACTACGTCTTGCGGAATCTTTGGAAACAGCACTCAAACTATCCGAAGGCATCGTCTGCATTAGTTACATGGATGGCGAAGCGCCGGACCGATTGTTCTCTTCAAAACATGCATGCCCGATTTGCGATTACAGCTTGACCGAATTGGAACCGCGCTTGTTTTCATTCAACAACCCCGCTGGCGCATGCCCCTGCTGCGACGGTTTGGGTGTCAAGCAATTTTTTGATGAAGAGAAAGTTATTCAAGACGAGGCACTAAGCTTGTCAGAAGGCGCTATTCGCGGTTGGGACAAGCGCAATGTTTACTACTTCCATATGCTGGCATCGCTCGCCAAACATTATGGATTTACGATTGACACACCCTGGATGAAACTGAAAGCCAAACAGCGTGAAGCAGTACTGTATGGTTCTGGCGAAGCAGTCATCGAGTTCAATTACATAAATGATCGCGGTGATGTGTACAAGCGCAGCCATGCATTTGAAGGAGTGGTACCGAATATGGAGCGCCGTTTTCACGATACGGAATCTAATTCTGTGCGTGAAGATCTATCCCGTTTTGTATCAACCCAAACTTGTCCCGATTGCGGCGGTGCACGCTTAAAACTTGAAGCCCGCCATGTATTTATCGATGAGCGCACGCTTTCGCAAATCACTGAAATGCCGGTGGCTGACGCTTTTGATTATTATATGCAGTTGCAATTTACCGGGCGTAAAGCTGGCATCGCTGACAAAATCCTTAAAGAATTGCGGGATCGTTTTCGCTTTCTTGTAGATGTTGGTTTGAATTACTTAACCCTTAGCCGTAGTGCCGATACCCTTTCCGGTGGCGAAGCGCAGCGCATTCGCCTCGCGAGTCAAATTGGTGCTGGCTTAGTAGGGGTTATGTATATTCTTGACGAGCCCTCTATTGGTTTGCACCAACGCGACAATGAACGCTTGCTCAAAACCCTTAAGCATCTGCGCGATATCGGCAATAGTGTGATTGTTGTAGAGCACGATGAAGAAGCCATTCGCTTAGCCGATCATGTTATTGATATTGGCCCAGGTGCAGGCGTGCATGGCGGCTTCATTATTGCGCAGGGCAAAGTTAAAGATATTATGGCAAACAAAGATTCCATTACGGGCCAATACCTTAGCGGAACCAAATCCATTGCTATTCCTACAAAGAGGCATCCATTTAACCCTAAACAAGTATTACGTTTAGTTGGCGCCAAAGGCAATAATCTTCAAAATGTTACGCTTGAAATTCCGGTGGGGTTAATGACTTGCGTAACAGGTGTCTCAGGCTCAGGCAAATCCACATTGATTAACGCCACGCTTTATCCTCTCGCCGCCACAGAACTTAATGGCGCTACCACTCTTACTCCAGCGCTACACGATAAAGTTGAAGGTATGGATCTGTTCGACAAATGTGTCGATATTGACCAGAGCCCGATAGGCCGTACACCGCGCTCAAACCCAGCCACTTATACTGGAATATTCACACCAGTCCGTGAACTTTTTTCAGGTACTCAAGAAGCCAGATCACGCGGCTATCAGCCAGGTCGATTCAGTTTTAACGTCAAGGGTGGACGTTGTGAAGCTTGTCAGGGTGACGGCGTCACCAAAGTCGAAATGCACTTCTTGCCCGACGTATATGTGCCCTGTGATATATGCAAAGGAAAGCGCTACAACCGCGAAACTTTAGACGTAAAATATAAAGGCAAAAATATCCATGAAGTATTGGATATGACAGTAGAAGATTCCCGCGCATTTTTCGATGCCGTGCCCTCCATCGCCAATAAATTACAAACCCTCATGGATGTAGGGCTTTCATATATTCGTCTTGGTCAAGCTGCAACAACTTTATCGGGCGGTGAAGCACAACGAGTAAAACTCGCTAAAGAACTATCCAAACGCGACACGGGGAAAACACTTTATATTTTGGACGAACCTACCACCGGCTTACACTTCCACGATATCCAACTATTACTTACCGTTTTACATCGCCTGCGCGATCACGGTAATACCGTAGTTGTTATTGAACACAATTTAGATGTGATTAAAACGGCAGATTGGTTGGTGGATTTGGGCCCAGAAGGTGGTAGCGGCGGCGGTTATATTATTGCCAAGGGTACGCCGGAAGATGTTGCACAAATTGCGGAATCGCATACAGGGCGTTTTCTTGCACTGATGTTAAAGATAAAACCTAAAGCGTCAAAAGAAAAATCCATCACGAAACTTGAGCCGCAAGCTAAAGCTGCTTCAACAAAAACATCGGTGAAAAAATCTTCGAAAGAAAAAGTTTGATTACATGGGGCGAGCAGGGATATTGAATAGTTATTACAATCCCTGTTCGATCCAAATGCAAAAAAGCCAGGCAAATGCCTGGCTTTTTTAATAGTGTTATTCGCAACAAATTATTCAGCGTCTACTTCAACTGCTTTCGCAACTATTGGACGCCCAACCAACTCAACATAAGCCATTGGAGCCTTGTCGCCGGTACGAAAACCACATTTCAAAATACGAACATAGCCACCTGGGCGAGTCTCATAGCGTGGGCCTAATTGACTAAACAATTTACCCACAGCTTCTTTGCTATTTAAACGAGAAAAAGCCAAACGACGGTTTGCAACGCTATCTACTTTTGCCAAAGTGATTAACGGCTCTGCAAAGCGACGCAACTCTTTTGCTTTTGGCAAAGTAGTTTTAATTAATTCATGCTCAACCAAAGACGTGACCATGTTACGAAACATAGCTTTACGATGAGAAGCATTACGGTTCAGTTGACGACCGCTAAGACGATGACGCATATAAATTACCTTCAAAATGGACTGCTTTTCGCAATCTCGTTAATCACCCGCACCGAAGTGAGTTCACGGGCAAACTAATAATAAAAAACTTTGAGCAGATATCGCTATTGCAATATCCACTCAAAGTTTTCAGCTTTTTTTAATCGTTACGTAAGCTGGCTGGTGGCCAGTTTTCTAAACGCATACCGAGAGACAAACCGCGTGAAGCGAGTACATCTTTAATTTCGGTAAGTGATTTTTTACCCAGATTTGGTGTCTTCAAGAGTTCAACTTCAGTGCGTTGAATCAAATCACCAATGTAGTAAATATTTTCTGCTTTCAAGCAATTTGCTGAACGAACAGTGAGTTCCAAATCATCCACTGGGCGCAGGAGAACAGGATCAATAGCCTCTTCTTTTTGCTCAGGAGCAGATTGTTTTTCACCTTCCAAGTCAACAAACACAGCAAGCTGTTGTTGCAGAATAGTAGCTGCGCGACGAATAGCTTCTTCAGGATCTATAGTGCCGTTTGTTTCCAAATCCAACACTAATTTATCCAGGTCAGTACGTTGTTCAACACGCGCACTTTCTACGCTGTAAGCCAAACGTTTAACCGGACTGAAAGAAGCATCCAATTGCAAGCGACCAATAGCACGACTTTCGTCATCGTCTTTACGACGACTATCTGCTGGTTGGTAACCACGCCCGCGGGCAACGGTTAGACGCATTTTCAATTCTGAATTACCGGTGATATTTGCAATCACATGATCAGGATTTTTAATTTCCACATCATGATCAAGCTGAATATCCGCAGCAGTCACTAAACCAGGACCTTTTTTATTCAAAGTAAGAACTGTTTGGTCCTTACCATGCATAACAATAGCTATACCTTTAAGATTCAAAAGAATCTCAATAACGTCCTCACGAACGCCTTCGATATCGCTGTACTCATGCAAAACACCTTCGATTTCAGCTTCAATAATGGCGCAACCGGCCATTGAAGAAAGCAAAATACGACGCAATGCGTTGCCGAGTGTATGTCCAAAGCCACGCTCTAAGGGCTCCAACACCACGCGAGCGTGAGTTGGGCTGCTTTCTGAAACGTCGATATGACGCGGAGTTAAAAATTCGTTTACTGCTGTCTGCATAGCCACACCTGTTAGCGGTTACATTAAGAGTTCTGAGAAATCTCAGGCCCTTACTTAGAGTAAAGCTCTACAATGAGGTTCTCGTTGATATCAGCTGGCAAATCGCTACGATCAGGAATGCGTTTGTAGACACCTTCCTTCTTCTCAGCACTAACATCAATCCACTCAACATTGCTGCGTTGACCAGCAAGATTAATAGCATTTTGAATGCGTAATTGTTTTTTCGCTTTTTCACGTACAGCTACCACATCACCAGCGGCCACTTGGAAAGACGCTACGTTAACGGTCTTGCCGTTTACGCTAATTGCCTTGTGGGATACTAATTGACGAGATTCAGCACGTGTTGAGCCAAAGCCCATACGATATACAACGTTATCCAAGCGAGATTCGAGCAATTTCAACAAGTTCTCACCGCTTGCGCCTTTTTGACGAGCAGCTTCTTTGTAATAACTACGGAATTGTTTTTCAAGAATTCCATAAATACGACGAACTTTTTGCTTTTCACGCAACTGCACACCGTAATCAGACAAGCGACCACGACGTTGGCCATGTTGACCTGGAGCAGTTTCAATTTTACATTTTGAATCAAGCGCACGAGCACCACTTTTCAAGAAAAGATCAGTGCCTTCACGACGAGATAACTTACAAGTGGGTCCAATATAACGAGCCATTTTCTATTTCCCCTTACACACGACGTTTCTTCGGCGGACGACAGCCGTTGTGAGGAATCGGCGTAACGTCAGTAATGTTGGTGATTTTGTAACCAGCATTGTTCAAAGCGCGAACCGCAGACTCACGGCCTGGGCCTGGACCCTTAACTTCGACGTCAAGATTTTTTAATCCGTATTCTTTAGCAGCCTCACCAGCACGCTCAGCAGCAACCTGCGCAGCGAATGGTGTACTCTTACGCGAACCACGGAAACCTGAACCACCGGAGGTAGCCCAGCTAAGTGCATTACCCTGACGATCAGTAATCGTCACGATGGTATTGTTAAAAGAAGCATGAATGTGAGCAACACCATCCACCACTGTCTTCTTAACTTTCTTTTTCGTTGTGGCTTTATTACTTGGCTTCGCCATAGCAATCTCTTCCTACTAATTTATTACCGCAAGTGAATGAAGCGTAAGCAAGAATTACTTCTTAATAGGCTTACGTGGACCTTTACGGGTACGAGCGTTCGTTTTTGTACGCTGACCACGCAGAGGCAAACTACGACGATGACGCAAGCCACGGTAGCAACCCAAATCCATCAAGCGCTTGATATTCATAGATATTACACGACGCAAGTCACCTTCTACGGTGTGCTTAGCAACCTCAGCACGGATAGCATCCATTTGGTCTTCTGAAAGAGTGCCAATTTTGGCTTCTTCAGAAACACCAGTAGCAGAACAAATCTGCCTAGCTGTGGTACGGCCAATCCCATAAACATAAGTCAACGAGATAACGGCGTGTTTATTATCTGGTATGTTGACACCAGCAATACGAGCCATTCAATTTACTCCAATAACACTTAAAATGCGGCGCTGACAGTGTTAATCGCCACCCTCACCTTGAAAGGCGCGCAGGATAACGATAAAAACACCACAAAGCAATAGCTTGACGATTTCTCACCAAACGACAGTCAACGCCCCCTATTGTTAATACGCCAAATTCACCAGACTATAAATGAAGAGGCAGGTAGTTACAAAGTAGCTACCTGCCTCTTGCATATCAGCAAGGAGTTTAAACTTGTATTAACCCTGACGCTGTTTATGGCGCGGTTCAACGTTACAAATTACACGCAGAACACCATTGCGACGCACCATTTTACAATTGCGACAAATTTTCTTAACAGACGCACGAACTTTCATTATTCAACCTCAAAATCCTGGATTAACGAGCGTTACCGCTACCGTAACCTTTTAAGTTTGATTTCTTCATCAGTGATTCATACTGATGAGACATCAAGTGAGCTTGTACCTGCGACATAAAGTCCATCACTACCACTACTACAATCAGCAATGATGTACCACCTAGATAGAACGGTACATTGGTGACCACTATTAATGCCTGAGGCAACAAACAAACTAACGACATATAGATAGCGCCAACAACGGTTAAGCGAGTCAAAACACTATCGATATATTTTGCAGAATGCTCACCAGGACGAATCCCCGGAATATAGGCACCTGACTTCTTCAAGTTTTCTGCGACTTCTTTCGGATTAAACATCAGTGCCGTATAGAAGAAGCAGAAGAAAGTAATCAAACCCGAAAACAATAAAATATTTAGCGGCATACCAGGGCCAATAGCCAATGCAAAATCTTGTAGAAAGTCACTTACTGGACCTTCACTCCCTTGCCCAAACCATTGGGCAATTGAGGCAGGAAACAACAGAATACTACTGGCAAAAATTGCTGGAATAACGCCGGCCATATTAATTTTCAACGGCAAATGGCTTGACTGCGAACCATAACCTTGACGACCCGGCTGTCTCTTTGCGTAATTGACAGTAATTTTGCGTTGGCCACGCTCGATACGAATAACTAACCAAACCACAGCTAATGCGAGAACAGCAACGCCTAGCAAAGACAAAATATGTAAATCACCTTGGCGAGCACTTTCAATTGCATTGACTATTGCACTTGGCATACCAGCAACGATCCCTGCAAAAATCAGCATAGATATACCATTACCAATTCCGCGCTCAGTTACCTGCTCACCTAGCCACATCATGAATACTGCGCCTGTGACTAATGAAACTACCGATGTAAAATAGTAGCCAACACCTGCTTCTCCACCATAAGCATAAGACTGGAAGCTCGCTGCCATAGCAAAAGCCTGAACAGTAGCCAAAACAACAGTAAAGTAGCGCGTGTACTGATTAATCTTTCTACGCCCAGCATCGCCTTCTTTCTTAAGTTGCTCTAAAGAGGGAACTACAGAACTTAGCAATTGCATAATAATAGAAGCAGAAATGTAAGGCATGATACCAAGAGCAAGAATACTCATACGCTCCAAAGCCCCACCTGAGAACATGTTAAACATGCCCAGAATTGTGCCTTGATTTTGATTGAACAAATTTGCAATTCGTTCTGGATCTAAACCTGGAACCGGTATGTGAGTTCCTACTCGATACACCAAAATAGCCAAAAAAAGAAAACGAAGGCGAGCCCAAAGCTCGCCTAAACCTTTATGATTTGCTAACGGCATATTATTAGTGATAGCCATGAGTGTCTTACTCTTCTACAGTACCGCCAGCAGCTTCTATAGCAGCCTTAGCACCTTTGGTTACAGCCAAACCTCTTACGGTCACAGCCTTAGTTAACTCACCAGAAAGAAAGATCTTTGCACGCTTAATAATCGAGCCTACAAGATCTGCTTGCTTAAGAGTTTCTAAATCCACTAAAGAGCCTTCGACCAGATTCAATTCAGACAAACGAATCTGAGCGCTTACGCGACTAATACGTGAAGTAAAACCATATTTTGGCAGACGAATTTGTAAGGGCATTTGACCACCCTCAAATCCTGGCTTCACAGAACCACCTGAACGCGACTTCAAACCTTTATGACCGCGACCACAAGTTTTTCCCAAACCACTACCAATACCGCGGCCTACACGTTTTCTATTACGGATTCTGCCCGGTGCGGGGCTAAGAGTATTCAAACGCATCTTATTCTCCCACTACCTTGACCAGATAATTAACTTTGTTAATCATGCCGCGAACTGAAGGAGTATCTTCAACTTCAACGGTATGGTTAATGCGACGCAAGCCTAAACCTGCAACACATGCTTTGTGATTTTTCAGGCGGTGAGCACTGCTCTTCACCTGAGTCACGGTAATCATTTTCTTAGACATGGTTTATCCACCGTCGTAAATCGAAAATTCGATTAGTTCAGAATGTCTTCAACACTTTTGCCACGCTTGGCAGCAACAGCTTCTGGAGAAGTCATCGCCTTAAGGGCATTAAATGTTGCACGAACAACGTTGACTGGATTAGTTGATCCGTAGATCTTAGCCAGTACGTTCTGAACACCTGCAATTTCAAGTACCGCACGCATTGCGCCACCGGCGATGACACCAGTACCTTGAGACGCGGGCTGCATATAAACTTTAGAGGCACCGTGCACACCCTTGATGGGATATTGCAAAGTATCACCGTTAAGTTCAACTGTAATCATGTTGCGACGCGCTGCTTCCATTGCTTTTTGAATTGCTATGGGCACTTCCCGTGCTTTACCACGACCAAAACCGACCTTTCCACTACCATCACCAACAACTGTCAATGCGGTAAATTGGAAGATACGACCACCTTTTACAGTTTTAGCAACACGATTGACTTGTACTAATTTCTCTTGCAAGCCTTCGTTGTTGTCTTCTTCTTTCTTAGCGTATGCCATATCTTAACCTTTAGAATTCCAAACCGCCTTCACGGGCAGCATCAGCCAGGGCTTTGATGCGTCCGTGGTATTTAAAACCACTACGATCAAAGGCAACTCTTGTAATACCCGCAGCTTTCCCACGCTCAGCAATCAAACTACCGACAGCTTTTGCGGCATCAGCATTGCCAGTTTTACCACTGCGTAAATCTTTGTCGAGAGTAGAGGCGCAGGCCAAAACTCTTGAACCATCTTCAGCAATTAATTGTGCATATATATGTCGTGGAGTGCGGTGAACCGACAAACGTGTGACACACAATTCGCGAATCTTGGCACGAGCACGGCGCGCACGGCGAAGACGAGAAAACTTCTTATCGCTCATAACCTAGCCCTTACTTCTTCTTAGCTTCTTTACGAAGTACTACTTCATCCGAATAACGTATACCTTTACCTTTATAAGGTTCTGGTTCGCGATACGAACGAATCTCGGCAGCAACTTGACCAAGCAATTGCTTGTCTGCGCCTTTTAGTACTATCTCAGTCTGTGTGGGGGTTTCGACCGCTACGCCTGCAGGCAGAACGTAGTTGACTGGATGAGAGAGACCCACAGACAGGTTTACAGTGTTACCTTCAGCTTTAACACGATAACCAACACCAACCAAAGTCAGTTTCTTTTCAAAACCCTGGTTAACACCAATTACCATATTGCTGACTAAAGCACGTGTAGTGCCAGCCAGCGCGCTAGAC
>JANPKH010000137.1:0-3235 GCA_031425935.1 Gammaproteobacteria bacterium
GTTTGACTAAAATCGACACTATTCAATATAAGTTGTGCCGAATGCCCAAATTGGAAATTTAATTTATCTAAGATTAAAACAAAAATAGAAAGCATTAATGCCGTTAGCATAATACCAATACTATTAGGCAATTTAAGAAAACGGTAGTTTAAATAACTGGATGCTGCTGTTAAGGTAATAACCAGTGCAATCATAGTTTGCAAAGACACGAGTTGCTCCAGTGCTGGTGATGAGTGGTTGTCTATAGTAATTAGATTATACAGGATGGTCTAGTGATAATGTTTTTTCACAAAATCGTCATTGCGAGCTGAGAGATCCCCTCGGAGTTAGTTAATTTAAGCAACATTTGCTAACTCCATTTGAATGATCGCCGGTAAATTTAGGTAATCTATCCTTAGCTCTTTTAGTTTATCGTGCTCGATTATGAGCTGACCTAGTGTAAAATTAGAAAATAATTTTTTATCTTTTACTGTATTGGCCTGAAAATATTTTTGCATGCCTTGTTGATGGCCAATTATTCCAATTATCCAAAATATAATTTGTACAATCGCTGCTAACAGCATCTTTACTCCCCAGCGGTTAACATCTGTTGTTCGAATATAACGGCCACTCAAGCCAAATTGATGGCTTTTCATATCCCTAAAGGATTCTTCTATTTGCATCCTTTTCTTATAAAAATTTACAACCTCTGTTGCTTTATACGTTGTGGGCAAATTCGTTGCTAAAATCCACGGTTCTTTGGCTGACTTTATATAGCAGCTATTACCTACTTTTCGCTGCTTTTCTGCTCGTAGATTTACTGACCTTCTTTTATGGATGTTCTTTTTAGTAGTAGTAACCACTCTGCAGGCGTGCTGATGAGCTTGCGTTAATAAAACGTTATTATAATTCTTCGTCGTAGCTCCTACTTCATGTATAAAATCTTTTATCGTTATCCAATCTTTTTGGCCTTCAAATTTAAGCAACCGACCTTGCCTTATTCGACATACCCAATACCAGTTTAATAATTCAATTTCTTTAAACCAATCTTCAAAAAATCCTGCATCCATGATGACCACAACTTCTCGCTCGGCAGGTAAATAGGTAGATAGATTTCGTAAAAATGAACGCGCTTTCTTTTTCAAATTACCTTTTTCAAAGACTTCTCGATAAAGCGGCACGCTTCTTCCTTTGGTGGCAAGCTCTGCACTCAGCATTTGAAGAGCTCCATCATCTTTGACATAACACAAGTCAACGATGATAGGTAAGCTTTTTACTTGCGAAACTAACGCTGTTACGTAGCTAGATAAGCCTCCGTAAATTATATTTAATTCATTATGCAAGTAGGTATTCCCTTCCAAGCGATCCACTTTCTTTATTTTATGTTTTAAGCTCGTGTTTCCCTCTAGACAACGTCCCATTCGGGTTAATGTTAAATCATTGCTCTTTTGCAACGCTATAGCTACATCCATAACGGCATCTATACGAGTGGAATAAATTGATTCACATTCCCTCTTTAAATGAGTACCTAAAAGTTTGTCTATCCTCATTGTTTCTCTCCCCATCAATAGTGATGAGTATATTTGATCAAAAAACGCTAATAACTTCAATCCTTTAACATTACTATCCGTGGGGATACATCAGGTTGCGAGGAACAAAGTGACGAAGCAATCCAGCCAATGAGACTTTGCTACTCTCTGTGCCATAATATTGCGACTTTAGCTGGATCAACTATGTTTCAACCTATATTGCTACGGCCATTTTTAATTTTGCATTTGCAATTACGAGAATCTTACGCATCAGCGCTACAAGGGCAACCATTTTATTTTTCCCTCTATTTAAAAGTCCTAAATAATACTCTTTTAATGATGAGTTGGAATTTCTTGCTGCCATTGCCGCTAAGAATAGAGCAGGTTTAATCCCTTCTCTACCATAACTCGTGCGTCGATATCCTTTTAGCTGACCACTATCTTTTGCTAGGGGAGCAAGTCCAACAAGTGCAGCGATTTCTCGACGAGATAACTGCCCCAATTCAGGTAGCAAAACCAATAATTCATTCGCAGTGATAGAACCAATTCCCGGAATTGAAATGAGAATCTGTTTTTTAGTTTTCAACAGGGCGTCTTGCTCAATGAGCTTATCAATTTCTTGCGTAATGCTCGTTATTTCTTTTGATAAAATCGTAATCATCGATTCAATACTGCTTTTAATAAAGCTAATTCGTGGCCCTTGTAAACGATTCTTTTCAGCTACGACCATTTTCTTTAAATCCCGTCTGCGCTGCACTAATTCATATAATTGCAGAGATTTTTCTGCAGGCAATTTATATTCCGTTAAGCCATCACAACGCTCTGCTCCGTATAAACTTAATCCTATTGCATCTAACCTATCGGTTTTTGCTTTATTTCCATAGGATTGTATAAAATGTTTTACCTTACGAGTATGGGCTCGATGAACTGTAATACCTTTTTCGCAAAGGGTTAGCAATAGTCTTAGTTCATGTCCTCCCGTCGGTTCCAAAACGCATAATGCGTTTGGTAATTCTTTCTTAAATTTCTTAAGAAACTCTTCTATGCCGGCAACGGTATTCTCATATTCATGCGTTATTTTAGAATCTTGAATAGCCACAACAAAATTAAATTTACCTATGTCAATGCCTATAAAGTTAGTATACGATTTCATTATTCCCTCGATATTTTAATGTTTTCGATTGTAAGCGGGAGCATTTTCATGTCCCTGTCAACTATTCAAACGTATCGAGAGTTTAGGGCTAGAGTACCTTGATCCATGCGATCATTAAAATCTATTGCTTCACGGTCGCTCACGCCCGTTCTTCTATCTCTTAGGAGATAGAAGTTTCCTCTCTGTAAGCAGTTAAGCGATTGCTTAATCTGCTTACAGAAGGATTTATATCATAATCTCAACTTACAATTGCTTCGTCGCAAGCTCCTCGCAACGACGGCAGAGAGTTTTTTCGTATTAATTTCGCATCTTCATTGGCGATGGGTATATATTGGAAAGGATTAACATCATGACTAAAGAACTAACATACTGCCCAAACCGTGGCGGTATTATTTTGAATAGCGTATTTATTTCCTTATATATTCTGATTGCTATCGCCTCGATTGTGCAGGGATTTCACGAAGTGGCAATTACAAATTTACTTATCAATGGCAAAACATTTGCAATGAATGTGATGACTGATATGTTAGCAATGCGTAGGCTATTAGCAAATATTACCATCGTTTTATATATC
>JANPKH010000138.1:0-1581 GCA_031425935.1 Gammaproteobacteria bacterium
GCGGACCGGTCGGCAAGAACCCAGCGTCATCACCTGATATCGGAAGACCCATGAAACCCATGCTTGTCCCCGCTGGGGGCAATATTGCTCAACTCGGTGCAACCGTAACCGAGTTGGGCGTCAATTTTGCAGTCTATTCGGAAAGTGCTACGGCGATCTGGGTCTCGATCTTTGACGAGCAGGATCAGGAAACAGACCGGTTCGAGCTCGATGTCCACAAGGACAATATCCACGCCGGATTGGTATCGGGACTTGGTTCCGGTGCACGCTACGGGTTGAGGGCCGATGGCCCCTATGATCCGGATCAGGGCTATTTCTTTGATCCGATGAAGCTTTTGGTTGATCCCTATGCCCGGCGGCTGGACCGGGTCTTCGTGCGCTCGCCACGGCTGCGGCTGGATCGCAGCGAAGCCGTCGATACCGCGCCCCTGATCCCGAAAGCGATTGTTCCCGGCACCAGTGAAGAGGCCATTCTGCCGCGCAAGAAGGCGCCGAGCCTGTTCTATGAGATGAATGTGCGCGGCTACACCATGCGCCATCCCGGCGTGCAGGGACCGCTGCGTGGAACCATTGAAGCGCTGACAACGCAGCGCGTGGTCGACCATCTCAAGCATATTGGCGTGGATACGCTTCAGTTGATGCCCGTAGCGGCATGGATCGATGAGGGACATCTGCCGGTCCTGGGACTGACCAATGCCTGGGGCTATAACCCTGTAGCCTATGCCGCCATCGACCCGAGGCTGGCGCCGCGCGGCCCCCATGAGTTGCGGTCCATGACCGATCTCTACCGCAAGAACGGGATCTCGGTCATTCTGGACGTGGTCTATAATCACACGGGAGAAAGCGACGCACAGGGTCCGATGCTCAGCCTCATGGGCCTCGACGCCAGGACCTACTACCGCTTTGTCGAAGTGGACGGAAAGCAGGTCCTGGTCAACGATACCGGCACCGGCAATACGCTGCGCTGCGACCATCCGGCGACGCAAAGGCTGGTCATCGACTCGCTGCGCTACTGGGTAGAGGAGATGGGCGTCTCCGGATTCCGGTTCGACCTGGCAACGATCCTGGGTCGCGACCCGGGGTTCAATGCCAATGCACAAATGCTGCAGCTGATCAAATCGGACCCGATATTGAGCCAGTGCATTCTGGTTGCCGAACCCTGGGACCCGGGTCCGGGAGGCTATGCGCTCGGGCAATTTGGTCGCGAGTTCCGGGAGCATAACGACACCTATCGCGATGAAATCCGGGAATTCTGGCGCGGCGAGAACGGCAAGATCGGGGCTTTGGCCGGCAAGATTGCCGGCTCGGCGGAGATCTTTGACAATTCCGGCCGCAAGCCCAGTCATGGCGTGAACATGCTGGCTGTGCACGATGGCTTCACCCTGCGTGATCTCGTCAGCTACCAGGGCAAGCATAATGAGGCCAATGGCGAGAACAACAAAGACGGCCACAACCACAATGCCTCGTGGAACTGTGGCGTCGAGGGCGAGACAGGCGACCAGGGCATTGTGGCCGCTCGCAAGCATGACGTCCGGGCCTTACTGGCGACGCTGTTTTTGTCGCGCGGCGTGCCGCTGCTGC
>JANPKH010000139.1:0-5517 GCA_031425935.1 Gammaproteobacteria bacterium
GCGCGTGCAGGAGCTGAGCGTGGATGGTGGCGCTGTGTTGGCCGCCAATGAGGGTCTTCTCCCTGGTCAGAGCAATGTGCTGCGCATGCTGGTGGGTATTGGCGCCGGCGTGCGTACAAATCCGTTAGTGGATTCGAAAAATATCCCGCTCATTTTAATCCCCCAAATAAGCTACATTGGCGAACATTTTTTTATTCAAAATTTGGATATAGGTTTTTTTCTCTTTGAGAACCAACAACATCAACTTAATATTTTTATTACACCCAGTTTTGATCCAATTTATTTCCATAACAACCACCCAAATAATTTTTTTCTGGACAGCAAAGGGCTAGCAATTCCAGAAACAGTAAAACTAAATAATGGAGGTGCGCTCGATTCTACTGACAATCCCGGGGGAGGAAATCCACCGGCATCTAATGGTAATTCCGGGAGTGGAAGTTCACCTCCATCCGATGATAATTCTGGGAGTGAAAATCTAAAGGGTACGCCGGTAACTTGGCGCAACCTACACAAAAGAAGGACGGCTGGCTTGGCTGGACTGGAGTACAACCTGACATTGAGGGAAATTGAATTGCAGGGACAAGTTGTGCATGATGTTACTGGCGTTCATGGTGGCGATGAGGTGCGCCTTATGCTCTCCAAACACTGGACAAAGGGTAAGAGTCGGCTGAACTTCGCTATGGGTGCGAATTGGCAAAGCAATAAAGTAATTAACTATTATTACGGTGTAAGTGCTCAAGAAACCGATGCTGCCAATATTTACAGCGCTCGCAGCGGTACATCTACTCTGGCGCGTTTTGATTGGAACTACCAACTAACAGAGCACTGGGATCTACGTTTTTTAGTATCTTATCGCCACTTACCTACGGCAATCAGCGCTAGCCCAATAGTCGACAATAATAAAGTTCTTACGACGTTTGTCGGGGGGGTATACCATTTTTAATGGCACCGCCCCACATCACAACAGTTTAAGATCCACACTAAAAATAAAACGATGGGGAACACCAAATTTTATTTTACGATTAGCAATTCTGCTTCCACTAATGTTGGCTGGAAGAAATGCTATTGCCGATGAAATTAATTTACCGCTAATTCAATTTTCTATTAAGCCGCGACTGTGTGTACTCGCCGCTGGCGAAGAAGTATGTCATGACGAATTAACTGTAAAATGGTCAGCAGCATTAGCACGCTCCTTGTGTTTATATCAAAGCGATAAAGAACAACCCCTACGCTGTTGGGAAAATGCTACTCAAGGAGAATATCAATTTGAATTGACTGCCAGCGTTACCACAGATTTTCAGCTGCGGGAAAATATCACACAAAAGCCTTTAAGTGATCAACGTTTTCAAGTGGTCTATAACGACAAAAAATATCGTAGAGGCCGACGTAACCCCTGGAGCTTTTTTTAATAACATCTCACCCTGTTATCATTTTTTTGGAATTTTTATGCTTCACAACAATATTATTTTACTGGTTGAAGATGATCGCCGCCTGGCACTATTAGTCAAAGAATTTTTAGAAGCGAATGAGTTTCAAGTAGCGATTGAAGCCAATGGCAATCGTGTCATGCGTCAAGTTCAAAATGTTAATCCTGCATTGATCGTATTGGACTTAATGCTACCTGGTAGAGACGGCTTAACACTTTGCAAGGAACTGCGCCCAAACTTTAAAGGCCCGATACTAATGTTAACGGCGCGCGACAGCGATCTCGATCAAGTATTAGGCCTGGAATATGGCGCGGACGACTATGTTATAAAGCCTGCAGAGCCCCGCGTATTATTGGCGCGTATTCGCGCTCTAATGCGCCGTTACTATCAGCAAGATTCACGCGAACAAGAAGCAATCGTCTTTGGTCAATTATGTATTCAACCCAACACACGCAAAGTACTTTTGGCTGGCGATGAAATTAATCTTTCTAGTCACGAATACGATTTATTAATAAGCCTGGCTGGGCAAGCGGGGAAAATACTCAGTCGCGAATTTCTCTTCAACTATATTTACAATCGTGAATACGATGGCTTAGATAGAACCATTGATGTACGTATCTCTCAGCTACGCAAAAAACTTAACGATAATTCCGAAACCCCTACACGCATCAAAACTATTTGGGGAAAAGGTTATTTATTTATTGCCGAAGCCTGGTAAAAATAAACGTTTTTTTTGCAAAAAAAATAAGAGGCAACACTCTGTGAATCGTGCGTTTATTTCTCTATATGCGTTGATTGTATTATCTGTTGTAGTTATGGGATGGGGCTTAAATCAATTCTGGGAAAACCTTGCACCTGAACCAATTATTACGCCTGAAATAAAAGCTATTTTTTATTTAATTGAAGATGAGTTAGCTACTCCAGAAAAAAAGACAACGGAAAATAATATAAACAATCCAGAGAATAAATTAAACGACCTAGAGAATAAAAACTCAGCATACCTAGAACAACTTTCTAAAACCTTATCAGTAGACATCCAACTACTGTCACCTGATGATCTTGTTGATTCTTCCAGCGTCAAGCTCATGCAAGCAAATACCATAATTGCCGCTGGTAGCGCCGACACCAGAGTTTGGTACAAGCGCCTTTCTCAACAAGACAAAATACTTATGCTCAGCATTGTTAAAAGTGATGCACTTGCATCACCCTTGTATAAAACACTCTTAGTTGTTTTTTATGTTGGCATAGCCTTAGTTATTTTTTTATGGTTATGGCCATTGTCACGCGATGCAAAAAAGCTTGAAAGACAAACGCGTACATTAGGCAAGGATGCAGTACCTGAAACCTTGCGTATTTCCTCCGCCTCTACCCTCTATCCACTCGCACGAGCCTTTAATCATATGGCGCAACGTTTGCGCGATTTAATTGCTTCACATCGCGATATGACTAATGCAGTTTCTCATGAATTGCGCACCCCGTTAGCGCGCATGAAATTTTCGTTAGCCATCCTGGAAGCGCAAGCGCACCCAGAAAAAATTCAAAAACAACATGCGAGTATTGCGCAAGATATTAATGAAATGGAATCGTTGATAGGCTCGTTATTAATGTACGCGGGGTTTGAACAGAACTCACAACAACTGCAACAACGCGAAGGCCACATGCGCGCGCTCCTCGATGACATGTGCACACGCTTTTCGCGAAATAACCCACGTAATTTAACAGTAGAAATTGTTGATTACACTGAAGGCTCAGTGTTTTGTTGCGAATGGAAACTCATCGAAACAGTACTGCAAAATTTAATGAACAACGCGGCTCGGTATGCACACACCCGTATATTTATCGGATTGCAACAAAGCGCAACAGAGTATCGCATCTTTGTTGAAGATGACGGCCCGGGGATTCCTGACCCAGAGCGACAACGTGTCTTTGATTCTTTTGTGCGGCTTTACAGTGCAGAGCCTAGTAGCTCCGCAGGCGGGTTTGGGCTGGGCCTTGCTATCGTCAAACGCATTATGAAATGGCATCGAGGTGATGCTATTTTTGTACAGCCACAACAATTGAGTGGCGCAAGAGCTGAAATATATTGGCCAAAAATACTTTGACTAACTTTACATTCCCAACTGCTTTTACACTAACACTTCTCAAAGTTCATGCTTACTATACTCGCTCATGATGAGTGCCGAGCATTACATTATTAGGTTACTCACCAGTTGTGGAAAGTAACAGTTTTTTCTAGTAAGCGCACGAAAAGTAACATGTTACACAATTTAACAAAAAGTTAAGTGCACAACTGAATTAAATCTGCCAAAGCAAAATCGGAAGCTGTTTTAATGCGCCAAACAATGATACAAATATCGCAGGTTATAGGAATTTCCTTTCTTGGCTGGCTGCTACATCGCTTAGCTAATGAGTAACACAGCCACAACTAATAATAATTTTGAAAATAATAATAGGTCTTACCATGGTCATACTGAGTCCACGGCAGCAAGTTACTGCATTTAGTGTTTTGATTGTGCTGCATGTAATGTTTTTCTTCCTGTCATTTGCAGGATAACGCTTAATTTTGTTGAAAAAAAACGCCGCTCAGGACCTTTCCTGAGCGGCGTTTTTTTAGAAAGGAATAAAATTATTTACGCGCGTTGGCCATCATTGCGTGCAGGTGGCATTTGGCTAATTTGTTGTTCAATCCAGTTTTTCACTTCTTCGGTTAGCACTTTGCGATCCTTTCCCTCCGTTGCTATAGGGTCACTTATCACTACTGTTATCGTACCTGGATATTTTAAAAATTGTTTATTGGGCCAACATTCTGCAGCATTGTGAGCAACTGCAATAATAGGCACGGCTGCGCTTACTGCTATATCCGCACCGCTACGCGCATAATTTCCTACAGTGCCAAGTGGCACACGCGTTCCTTCTGGAAAAACCAATACGTTTATGCCTTCCTTAAGTCGCTCAAGACCTTTGCTTTTGACATCCTTAAGAGCTTGCATAGGATTTGTACGGTCAATTGCGATGGAGCGAATGCTAGCAAGCCCCCAACCAAAAAATGGAATACGTAATAATTCTTTTTTTAAAATGATGCACACCGGGCCAAAATAATATTGCAGAAACATGGTTTCCCATGTGCTTTGATGCTTGGCTAAAATAACGCACGGATATTTATCCACACGGCGGTTACCAATAATATTAATACGAACACCACAGCAAGCCCACAACCAGAACATGACAAACCGATTCCAACTGGTCACTATTCGCCAACGCCACGCGTAAGGGAAAATAGGCCAAATAATGACAGCGATTGTGCCCGCAATAATTCCCGTAATAGTGTGGCCTAAAATAAATAAAAAGCTGCGAAAATAGAGCACATCAATCCTCGATATCATTTGCAATAATAAAATCTGCCGCCGCGGCCAAATCATCAAATACCTGAACTTGTTCCGATGTTAACAAAGGCCTATCAGTTTGCAAATTTGCATTCGCGAGCTGTGCCAAAGTTTTTAAGCCGTTACCCGTTTTTACCAGCACAGGCTTACAGCCTTTTAATATACCGGCCTGCAAGTCACGCAAGCTGTCACCAACAAAATAAAAACCTTCGGCAGAAATATTAAACTCCGCTTCAATAGCATCCACTAAACCAGGTAAGGGCTTACGACATTTACATTTATCTTCAGGTGCATGCGGGCAATAAAAAATAGCACCTAACTCACCGCCTTTCTCTTCAATAAGCTGTGTAAGTTTGGCGTGCATAGCTTCGAGATCATCGAGATCAAATTTTTCACGCGCTAAACCGGATTGATTAGTGGCAACAACCACCGTAAAACCAGCTTGATGCAACCGCACTATAGCTTCGATACTGCCTGCTATTGGCACACATTCTTCAGCGGATTTCACATAGTCTTCGCGGTCGTGGTTAATTACGCCATCGCGATCGAGAATAATTAGTTTCATAGTGACTCTGTAGTTTGTGCGAGTCTGGAGCTGGGCATAGACTGGTGTGACACGCCGTAAATACACCCCTGTAGGCTCGACGTCAGCATCCATGCTTCCGACGGTCTCACCAATCTATACCCAACTCCGGACTGATGGTTTT
>JANPKH010000140.1:0-1611 GCA_031425935.1 Gammaproteobacteria bacterium
AAATTGTGTAGCGCTGCCAGCAATGATTCAACCCTTTAGCCAAAACAATGTCGGCTCCGTCTTGGGTCATGACACACATTGAATAAACGGCAGAGTCCGAGAAAGGAAGATCTACTTCGGACATATGCACGTTTTGAACCCCGAGCTTACCGCAGCTATCAAGGATGTAATCCATGATCTTTTGTGTAGCATTCCCTGTGAGATGGGTTAACTTGTAATGGTCGTTAACTTCGTTTGCCTTTGCAATCACCGCTTCTAGATTTTGTTTATTTATGATCATAAAAAAAGGCTTCCATAGGGAAGCCTTCGAAAAGAGAGGAATTAATTATGCGGAAATAGGTGCATCGCCAACACGTGGCAGGGACACCTGACGCCCTTTAAGGTAGGCATCAAAAAAGTCAGCAACACTGTTCTGAAAGTCACTAAGCGGCATCTTGCTTGCTGCACCTGGCGCAAAACAAAACTTAACATCACGTACACCGCGCTTTTGGAGCACGGACTGCACTTCTTGCAATCGCTCTTTAGCACCCATAATTTTCTCCAAAATTTACCTAAGCCTATGATTATAAACCGCTTTTCGGCTAGAAAAACGTCGGAAGTCAAAATTAACTTCCTACCCCACTACCACTAGACAACTAATAGCTTTTTCATCAAGTGGCTTGATTCTGCTTCACATAGCGTTCGAATTTATCCGTCAATTTCAAATCCGTCAATCAGCCAAGGGCAATTTTTTTCTACATTTTTTAAATAGCATCGGAAAAATTTCGTAACCCTATGATTTACATAGATTTTTTATATTTTGACTGATGAATTTGTGTGTAAAACGCTACAGAAAACATAGCGAAATTACGCAAAAGTGCGGCTGTTTAAAAGATTTTCGTCTTTTTTGACCTTGTTTTAAACCAGTTTTTTGCTTCAACAAATCAGCCGAGATTTCCACTTTAGTGCAGACATCCGCATGCAACGTTTATCAAAATGATTGCGGCCAGGTAGGTACGGTCGTGTGTGACTGTGATGTGTAGCTAACTCAGCGTGGTACAAAGATCGCTGGACTGATTCCAAAAAATCCCCCTAATTTGCCCGCCATCGAAGCACTGATTTTTCGCTTCCCAGCCAGAATCGCTGACAGGTTGCTTTTAAGAACAACGCTTGACAAGTCTTCCTGCTTCAAGCCGCGCGACTCCATCAAAAACCGCAGGGCGTCTTTGGGGTCGGCGGCTTCAATCGGGTAGTGTTCCTGTTCATAGCGCGACACAAGGTCAGAGGTCAGATCAATCAGACTTGAAAGTGGATGGTCTTCATCGCCGCCCGCCACGCCCAGCAGCGCATTCATCATCTTGACGGTGCGGTCGTAATCAGCTTCGCTACGAATCAGGCGCAAGCTCTCCTCAATTTTTCTGATTTCCAAATCAAGCATTTAAAGCCTTCCAACCTTTATGCAGGCAAAGAAGAAGCAACCGCAGGCCGTTTCGCCTTTTTAACCTTTGGGTCACCCTTTTTCTTGGCCTGCCAAAGGTCATACTGCCCCTGCATACGTAGCCATATTTCAGGGCCGTTACCAATCCATTCGCCCACACGCAGCGCCATTTCAGCTGTGATGGCAGAACGGCC
>JANPKH010000141.1:0-4391 GCA_031425935.1 Gammaproteobacteria bacterium
CCTCTACAGCTAACGACCAATCTTTCTACATGTTGACTATTATCAGAAAAGCTATTGAGATAGGTTTCCAAATCCAACTCATTGTGCGCATCATTTGTTGATTCTGGCGCAGAAAAATCCATCGAATGATTGCAATGAAAACAAGTGAGACTTGCTGTACCAGGCACATACCTTAAATCAGCGCCACATCCTTCGCAATTAACTTTTAAATCCACTTTAATCTCCAATGATCGGCCAGCTAACCGACTCTACAATTGTGTTTACACTATTCAGATAAAGGCGATGCCTATGCAATGAGTCAAACTTTTACTACTTTGGTACCCGCCGCATAATCGTGTATGCAGCGCCTTTCTTCTCCAAAAATAAATAAAAGATTAACCAATGAAAAAATGAAACCTACAACAGGTATTTGTCCGGGAAAAAGATATACGGCATAACGTTTTATAAGATGTTGCTTTAATGTTGGAAGGCTTCCATTTAAATCTACAATTTTTATGCCCACCAGTCTTTTACCAATAGTCTGGCCTTTTTTAACCAGCAAACCACCATTGAGAAAAGCGAATACACCTAAAGAAAAGAGTCCCATTAATATATTATAACTAGTCGATGGTTCCACACCTTTTAAAACTCCGTCAAGTGCACCCGTTAAATACATAACAGGAATTACTACTACCATAATTATGAGAGTATCTAACAGCGATGCCCACGACCTCTGCCATCTTGATGCCAAAACTTGATTTTCATTTTGTTCTTCTAGCGGAGGTACTTGATATTCATCACTCATAAATCAGCTCCTGTTTAATTTATAATTTTCTAGTTTATTCTAGTACTGTAATGGTTGGTGTCAATCTAATCGTTCCGCCATCATTTGATCGTGACAGAAGAATCACTAGATTAAATACATGGCTTATTTTATGTCGCAACCTGTTCTAGCTACGCTAATTTGTTTAGTTGACCAGAGGTTTTCGATACAACACAGGTGCGAAATTTTTTCTCAGCAGCGTTAGCTCCGCGACCGCCAGTTGTTACTGCCAAAGCACCACCGAACTTTCTTTCATAACCGTATACACTTTTCTGCTTATGCTTTCTTTTCCAGAGCGCAGCCGCATGCCCGGGAAGAGACGAATAGCAAAATGCAAAATAGAAAGCACCAGCATTTTTAAACTTATCCAGTCTAGTGATGAAACTTGCAATTCTAGTGATCTGTTGGGGTTTTGTATTGCTGTATAGATGACACTCTCTATCGTCACCATGCCCATGAATCAGAACAATATCTTGCTGATCAACGTCACTCGCAGCAGGCTCCTCATTAAGATAAATAAGCTTTACCTTAACTACTTTCAAATCATCATGAGTCACTATTCCCTGAACAGGCAGGGTAGCATCTTTAAATTCCTGAGCATTATTCTTAACGTCACAGTGTCCATTTCTGGAAAATGGAATATAAATAAATAATCGATTGGCCACATCAGCTCCTCAAATCACGATTGGGTTAACACAAGGGTTTTGCAAAAGCGCGAACATAAATACTTAAGCAACTAAATCTTGGCAAAAAGTCAGCCCTTGCAATTTATTGTTTTCAACAAGCTTTTTAAAGACATCGGTACAAAACAAGCTGACTTTTTTATCAAAATTTGTTTTGAATACCAGTGATTCTTTAAGCTGAATTTCATGGAAAGCCAAACTTTTCACTCCCATAAATACACCAAGCTCTATATCCTGCTTACTAGTAGATTGATTAACAGCCTCATCGTTAACAACATTTAACGCGTTAAAGACATAGTAAGGTATTTGTTCGCATTCAGCAGGAAGAAATTCGCCATAAGAGGCTAGCGCTACACCAATAGTGTCATAAGCTTTTTGATTTAAAACCAAACAGCCAATTGCCCAACAAGTAATATCAGGAATTTTGGTATAGCCAGCTTCACTAAAAAAATAGCAGCTTGGCTTTTGCCAATCCTGAGCGCATGGCTTAGCGTTAAAACGTGGATTAAATCGTCCACCCATTTTTGCAATGAGTTCTTCCGCCGATATAGAAAAGCTCATGAACCCGTCCAGATTTGAAAAAAATTTATACACACTCATATCGAACCTTTTCCTACTAGATTTTTTTTTGGATTTTTTTCGAATATATTTGGCGGTATAGATCCCTGCTGTAATCGCTGACTAATTAACTTTAACTTAGCCCTAATCTCCATTTCACTTTCGGATGTAACTATTACGCTGTAAACCCAATCATAATAGGTATTTCTATGTATATTTTCATGAGGTACCGCGTTAGGAAAAACACTACCACTTGCATCAGCTTTTGTTTTTGGTAGCCAGCAACCGTTATCAGGATCATCTATTCTTACTTTAAATTCTTCTTGGGCAATGACTGTTCTAGCCAATGCAGCAGTTGCATCTCCTCCTGCTACTACATGATGTGCATCCCATCTTATATTTGGCCTAGGTTTACCCTGAGCGCGTAAAAAACGCCCCAATCTTTTGGAACTGTGGCTTTCGCTAGCTAGCTGGCCGGTTTGCTTGGCTGAGCCCTCCTGGCGATATTTATTCAAACCCTCCTGAATATTAGCCAAATTTTTAATATGATTTCGTTCAGCCGTTAAGAATCTATCATGCTTAGCTTTTTCTTCTTTAGTGGAATATTTTTTATTAAAAGATTCAATGGCTAAATCAAGTGCAGATTTTAAATGGATTGCCTGAACATTTTCGGAGACTGGAGTTATTTGCATGACTAATCGTTCCATTGATAGTTACTAAAAAACTATTGTAAGCACAATAGTAACAGCTCATATACCAAAGTTGTAAAAATACATAATTTGGAGGAAAAAATTAAAATACCGATTAAAAATAAATCATGTCGTACTTAATTGTGTCTTAACAAAAAAACTAAATCAATGGATTACTATATGAATTCCACAACTTCTGATATTTTTTGTAAACGCGTACAGATGAAGATATTGCTTTCATATATACGCCTCAGTGGCGCGAAAAAATTAGGCATTCATATTTTACTCATCAATCAGATCAATGCTAATATTGTATCTAGCCAGCCTCCTAGCATTTAACCGACTTTCTTTTCCGATTTGAAGTAACGCTGCGTGCGCATTTTCCCCCACAGGTTTGTCTTCTGGAGGATATTGTAAAAACCCTAAACAACCAGTTATAAGCCGTGACAAGTTATCGCCGTGCTCTTGTTTGAATAACTTGTAAAAATCGTTAATCGTTGCTGCACGTAATGATTTTCTTTCAGACTTTGTAATTGAATTATTAATAATTGAATTAGCTATCTCAGGTAAAGGGGTAATGACATTAAATCCCTGTTCTCGTGCCTCAAATATCTTCCAGATCATGGGATCCTTGATATCGCTAGCGAAAGGGAAAATTTTCAAATCAAGATCTCTTTCCTCTTCGATCCACGCGCTAACATAATATTCGATTAACTCGTTAGCTTCAGCCTCCCTTCCCAGATAACGTAATAGCATAGTAGTACTACTTAGATTCATGGTATTAACTTGAGTAACTGATTTTTTGAGACTCGTTATTAACGCATTAGCTAGTTCTATCTCATTGTTTGCAAATGTATTGCTATACAAGTTCCAAGCGTCTGAAAAAGATTGATCCAAATCATAAGCGACAAATTTACAGTGGCATTTTTTGGCAGCTTCGATAAATCCCGTCTCTTCCACAAATCCCTTCTCAATAATTTTAAGTATTGTTTCATCGAACTCGTCTATTTCTCGAATGTCGTAGGCGTTCAAAATATTAACCCAACTTTGGTTTACTTTTGGTTCATTATTATCTCTCGATGTCACCAAATGCACGACTTGATTCCAACGCTTCAAAAAGTCGATTGTTGGATTGCTTCCATCACTTTCAAAATAGCACCACGACAGAATCACGCCTGTATGTATGGCTTGACGCTGCACTTTTGGATGTAGGTCATTTATTTTTGGGTAGATATTGTTAATCAACGCAACAATTTTTTTTAGGACGCGTATATTTTTAATTTTTAATATTTCACAGTTCCTCCTTACGTCATTTATGAGCGGTAATTCGAGAGGTAACGCAAGCTCCATCGCTTCCTGCGGTGTAGGGTCATAAAGCACTTCAATGTCAATTACCTTTTCTCTATACTTTGAGTAAATGTCTGGGCTATGAAGCTGTTTTTCGTTAAATATTAAAACTACCTTGCAATTTTTTTCCTCTCTCAGCTCGCAAATAAAGCCCAGTAGCTCTTCAACATTAACACCATTTTGCGGGAGACGT
This sequence comes from Gammaproteobacteria bacterium, assembly GCA_031425935.1. Classification (GTDB taxonomy): domain Bacteria; phylum Pseudomonadota; class Gammaproteobacteria; order Pseudomonadales; family Cellvibrionaceae; genus Cellvibrio. The sequence goes on from JANPKH010000141.1 coordinate 4,273, forward strand.
TCAAAATCATCTAAACAAACAATAGTTTTACTTATAAGAAATTGAGCAGCAGTCTCTAACCCAACAGTAATACCCCTCCCTTCTGATGAACCTTCAGTGAAGCGAGCACCAAAATTCAG
>JANPKH010000142.1:0-1624 GCA_031425935.1 Gammaproteobacteria bacterium
ATCAGGTACTGGCGGAACAGGCGGAACGAAAACAGCAAATTGCCTATCTATATTGCTTGTTAGAGCCACATTTGTAACAATTATTTCGTTTGGTGATGTTGTAAGATAGCTGCTTTGCCCTGGTGTCCACGCTTGCGGAACTCCTTGCAAGCGTTGTGCTTTTGTGGAGAGTGTAAGTCCTATGGCATCTCCTACATTCCAATTAAATTGAGCATTTAAAATAAGTGAAGTTTGTGCGGTTTCATAAATATTCCAAATATAAGGAACAAACCCCACAGGATTACCCAAACCAACGCCAGTAGCAGCCACCACACTTGCGCTAATATTTGCTACTCCGTTTGTGCCAGTAATTATCACAGGGGTATATTTTGCATTTGTTCCAATAGGAAATGGGTAAGAAGTTGCCGTAAGTAAACCATTTCTTATAAGTTTACCATTTGGAGCATTCGTAACAATATAATTATTCGTACCAAAAGTTATACCAAGTTGGCTACTGGGTATGTTTGTAAGCGTTATGGCAGCATTAGTTATCAGTTTGCCATTGGTAAGCGTAAGCGTGCCTGCAACCGCAATAGGATTATTAAGCGTGACATTATTAGAATTATTGATTGAAAGCGTATAGAAACTAGGTGAAATGCTTGCACCTTCTATGATTTGCGCACTTGAACCCACCAACATAACAGTCCCATTTCTAGCCACAAAACTGCCATTATTCATCAAATTCTTTTTTAGGGTAATTTGCCTGTTTGCGCCTGCATCAAGTGTAGCATTATTATTAATAACAAGCATACCATTGATAACAATATTATTGGAAAGTGTTTTTGCATTCGTGCCAGAAATAACAAGGTTTTGGTAACCTGCTGTTTCAAACCCTACAAATCCTATAGGAATAGGAAATGCTGTATTCCCTGCAAATACTACAGTCGTGTTGGCAGTAGAAAAGGTATTGTTATTGGTTGCAATGGGAAGGAAATTATTTTTAGCTATAATCTTTGCACCTGCTACTGCTGTCAAATTGAGTAACGTAAATGCACTTGTAAGCGTTGATTCAAGTAAAAAAGTGCCTCCGTTTTCTATATCAACAGAAATACCAGTAGCAATATCCCCCACCAAATTAACGGTTACTGTATGCCCTGTTCGTATGGTTATATCAGCATTTGCAAGTGGCAAACAATTACAAGAAACTGTTAAATTAGGTGATGATGCCCAATTTGCGCCATCTGCCCAATTACCAGAAGCAAAAGAAGCAAAAGTCGTACTAGGCAATGTTGCTGCTAGTGCAAAAATAGCAAAATCTCTATTGATTCCTGTTCCTGCAGGCACAATAGCCACAATATTAGGCGCAAGCAACGTGTAAGGAGTTGTTGAGATAGGTGTCCAAACAGGTGTAGTAGCACCATCAGACTGTTTTACGGTGGTTGTATTAGGTAAAACTCCAACAAGATTGGCAGCATTATTCCAGCCAAAAGTCATAACAGCATTTGTACTACCACTAATGGCAATGTTCCAAATACTATTAACACAGGTAGAAAGCGCAGGAATTGCTGTTCCAGAGGCACGCACTCCCACTGCTATATCGCCATAATTGATAGTGCTTGTGGTAGTATTGCTGATAGAAAGTGGC
>JANPKH010000143.1:0-18621 GCA_031425935.1 Gammaproteobacteria bacterium
TTATGCTGTATAGATCTTGATGACGTAGTAGCACTCTATCCAATCGTTGACGCAACAATGCTTGGGTAATGGGCTTGGTAATATAGTCATCTGGCTGATATTCAAGCGCGCCCAATACCATTTCACTCGATGATTCAGCAGTAATCATGACGAAAATGCTGGTGTTTTTTAAGCGATTACGACAACGCAATTCTTCAAGTATTTGTTGGCCATCACTGCCTGAGCCTAAATTATAATCACAAAGAACCATTTGATATTGGGTACTATTGCAGGCTTCAATGGCTTGCTCACCATTGGCAACCACATCAATTTTTACAGCACCAAATATGCGCAACATCGCAGCAACAGTGACACGAACATCTGGCATGTCATCAACCACAAGGCAACGCATTTGACCATAGAGCTTAATTACATCTATCTGGCGCATGAATAGTTATACAATTCCTCGTTGTTTCAAAACAGTTACCTTGCCATAACCATACTAAGAATATGTTTGCAATTTGAGTCTAGCAGGTAATAAACGCTCTGCTTTTAGGGACATCACGTAAACCTGTCAGACTAGTTTATGTTTTTTAAAAGTTTTTTTTGGCCAGGACAGAACTGCGACAGAGAACGTTACTAAGACAAAGGAACCACTTATAGAGCCACCTGTCCTAAAGCTGCTTCACCCCATATAAATTTTAAAAAATGCAGTGATATTAGTCGGCACAATGACATTATTATTGTGTTTAGATTGACACCAAGCGCCGCGCCACACAGAATCGCCGGCTAAATTGAAACATCAGGAAATTGGCTGAATGAATACTGTTACCATCCCGCGTCTGATTAAACAAAGTGCTTTTTTACTCTCAATGGTAGGTTTTAGCCTGCTTACCGCCTGCGGAGGCGGTGATGACAAAAAAAGTAGCAGCTCATCTAGCAGCAGCACTTCCAGCTCTCATATTTTTGTTCCTACCCCAGTCACTCCTGCAGGCTCAGGCATTTGGCCAGACATAAAAATTTCGGCTAGCGGCACCAAGACACTTAAGTTTGAATGGACCGATTCAAACATCCCTAGCGGCACTACCTATTACAAGTTATTTAAAAAAGCCGATAGCAACAGTAACTTTGAACAGATAGGCGTTAATTTTACTGACTTAAATATCACTGATTCAATTAGCGTCCATCTTACCGATTGGGTCAATAATCGCTATAAAGTACAAGCCTGCAACGAAACTGCTTGCGTTGATTCAGACGAAAAAGTCATCAATAGTGCGATGCTTTCAGCTATCACTTATATCAAAGCTTCAAACGCAGAAGCTGATGATTGGTTTGGGTGGAGCATTGCTATATCAGGTGATGGAAACACTTTAGCTGTAGGAGCTCCTGGAGAAGATAGCAATACAACCGGTGTAAATCAGTATGAAACCGATCCCAATACCAGCCCTAACTCTGGCGCGGTGTATGTCTTTATTAAAAATGAAGCGGGCGATTGGCAACAAGAAGCTTATTTAAAAGCATCCAACACTGAACAACCCAACGTGGAACCGAATTTAACTCAATTACCTAACGACCGTTTTGGCTACCAAGTGGCGCTTAGTAATGATGGTAATACTTTAGCAGTTAGTGCAATTTTGGAGGACAGCCTTGCGACAGGAATTAACTGTTATCAAGACGACATCGAGTACGCAACGAATAGCTTTGCTAGTAACAGTTCTGCTACGACCGTGTTAAGGCACCTCTCTGCTAATGTCGGTGCCGTCTATATTTTTAAACGTACCACAAGTGTATGGCAACAAAACGCCTATCTCAAAGCCATGAAGTTTTCTCCTAATGCCGAGTTCGGCCTTACCTTAACTATGTCAGGAGATGGTAAAACTGTGGCGGTTGGCACTCCTTTAGAAGAAACTCTGGCCTCAGGTATTATTAATCAAGGCAGCTCAAGCAGCGCAGAATGCATTGATTATAATGCGTCCGATTTTTCCAGCAGCGCTTCATCGACTGATTCTTCTTCGATTAGCTCAGCAGCTACTATAAGCCAATCTAACAGTAGCTTTGCATACACTGGTGGCACGAATTCCGGCGCTGTCTACATTTTCAAAGAGGGCGATGCGGGTTGGGCCCACGAAGCTTTTGTTAAGGCATCTGATGCTAATCCCTATGATGCCTTCGGCGGAAGCATATCCTTGTCCCAAGATGGCAATACCCTTGCTGTTGGTGCTACCGGAGAAGATAGTAAAGATACGAGTGCCGCCAACGATACAACCACTTTTGTAGGTTATCTTTTCCCATTAAATAATGGTGGCGTTTACATATTTGCCCGCAATAGCAACGAGTGGGTACAGCAGGCAAAAATAAAACCCTCCAACAACGTATGGAATCAACAATTTGGTTTTAGTGTAGCGTTGTCGGGAGATGGCAATACGCTTGCAGTAGGGACACCTGGCGACTGGAGCAAAGTGAATGGCAACGGCAGTGACTACAATATAGAAACTGATGTTGTTTTACCTAATTTCGGTAGCCCCAGCTACGGTGCCGCTTATACGTTTCGCAAAACAGAATCCACTTGGAGTCAGCAAGCTTATATAAAAGCATCAAACCCTCATATTGGTGACAAGTTCGGTAGTTGTGTCGCTTTATCCCATACTGGCGATATTCTTGCCATTGGCTCACCAATTGAATCCAGCTTAGCTAAGGGTATAAATGGTGATCAGCTGGATACTTCATCGGCACTCTCAGGAGCTGCTTATGTTTTTTCCTTAACCGGAAGCAGCTGGGTACAAAAAAGTTATGTAAAAGCTCCTAACAGTGATGCCAATGATCGCTTCGCCCACGCTCTCGGTTTAGATGCCAGTGGTGAAACATTGACTATAGGCGCACACCGCGAATCAAGTAATGCAAAAGGGGTAAACGGTGATAGGGATAACAACTCAGCTGCCGCTTCTGGAGCTGTATATCTTTATTAAATATTTTTTACATTAAAAACAAAAAGCCCGCATAGCGGGCTTTTTGTTTTTAATGATTTTCTTAATCTCGCCTTATGACTCTAACCACACTTCCCTCACCCAATACCAAATAGTCAACCAATTATCATCCGTCAATTCGCCATCGCGCCAAAAGACAACTTCACCTTCTGGCTCCACGCAATAGTAAGCACCATTCACTTCACACAAGGGCATTAAATAACGCGGTACACCTAGCGACCAAGCTACCGCCGTCACCTCAGGCAAGTAAGTATGAGAGTTAGGATCAGCGACAGTGACTGGCTCTAACGAGCCATATACAACGTCGCTCGCTAATAATAAATACTCACGCATGTCCCGCGGAATCGGTAACAATAATTCCTCTTCAACTTGAACCAGCTGATCATGATCAGGCAAATCCAAAGGCACTGGTACTGTTTCATTATATTCACGCAACAACTCAAGAATTTCTTCCATTACTCACCCCTAAAACACATCAAGAAAATTACTTTTTTTCTAATTTTAATGTTCATACCTATCATCGCTATAAATTAATAAACACCGTAAATTGTTAATGTTCGAATAACGACATCTGTGTATCAACCAACTCGCTCAACGATTGCCCCATAAAGTGCAAGATACTATCAGCAACTGGCCTCAATTGTTTATCAATGTAATGTTGGTAATCAAGAGAGCTTTGTTGAGCCGCGACAGGTTCTGCGCCTTGTTGAGTTATTACATAATCAATCCAATCACCCCGCCGCAATAATTTTCCCGTTCTTTGCACGTATTTATGTGCAGCTTGTACCTGCGGTGGAATATTTTTTTGATATTCATGCAGGTGCCTGCGCAAGCGCTTACGATAGATTAAATCGGTATCGCGCTTCCCTTCCAAAACCTCACCTGTTGTTGCTCGAACAAATTCAATATAATTTTCACCAGAGAAAATTTTTCCATAAAGTGTAACCTGAAAATCTTTCGCTAGACGAGTCCAATCTGTACGTATACTTTCTAAACCCTTAAATACTAATTCGTGTTTGCCAAGATTATCCACTACTCCCGCATAACGTTTTTTAGTCCCTACCTCTGAGCCGCGTATTGTCGGCATTAAAAAACGTAAGTAGTGTGTTTCAAACTGAATTTCCAGATAATTGGTAATCGAATATTCTGTTGCGACAGTTACCTTCCACCATTGATTCAACTCTCGCGCTAAACGCGCCCCAATTTTCTGGCATTGCGCTTGGTTTTTAGGTAACTTCCCCACACAATTATTTTCTAACCAAACAAATAACGAATCTGTATCACCATAAATAACCGTATAACCTTGCTGCTCTATCCAATCGCGACTGCGCTGAATAATATCGTGGCCACGCAAAGTAATCGAACTACATACACGAGGATCAAAAAATCGACAGCCAGTGGAACCTAGTACGCCATAAAAGGAATTCATTATAATTTTTATAGCATGCGATAAAGGTGTATTTTTTTCTTGCTTAGCTTGATCACGCGCAATTGATAAGTGCTCAATCATCTCCGGCAAAATATGACCTTCACGCGAAAAATACGCATCGTTAAATCCTTGCACAACAGCTTCTTCCGTTAGCTGACGGTGCTGCGCCAACCAAAAGCCACACGGATCAATTAAAAAAGTTCGGATAATACTGGGGTAAAGGCTTTTAAAATCTAGCACCAACACATTATCATAAATGCCAGGACGAGAATTCATCACATGGCCACCCGGGCTGATCACATCTGATTCCAATTCACCAAGATTAGGTGCAACATAACCGCGCCTATGTAAGCGAGGCAAATAAGAAAACTCAAATGCAGCCACAGAACCGCCAATTCTATCAAGCAACAAACCCGTTAGTTGGCTACGTTCAATAGCAAAATGTAACAGCTTTTTTTCTGCAAAAATATTCCAAACCAATTCGCAATCACGTAAATTATATTCTGCCAATGCAACTTTATTATCGCTAAATAAACGAGCAATATCTTCACCGCGATCGTTACCGTGCAACAATTTCCCTATACCTAATAAATTCTCAGCGACATGTTGTAATGAATAGCTTTCGAAACGAACATTGGCAGCCTTTAACAATTCAATCCCATCCAGGGCAACACGACCCGGGATAACTACAAAACGCCGGCCCACATCACCGTCTTCCTGTCGCCAATGCAGCGATTGTTTGCCTCGACCCAAAGCTAAAAGTATGCCGAATTTTTGACATAAAGTTTCCAACACCCACAAATCAAATTGCACCAGATTCCAACCAATCAGAATGTCGGGATCATAACAATTTAACCAACTGATAAAAGCCTCAAGGCAATGCTGTTGACTAATATAGTATTCGAGCGCAAGGGTAGATATGCCCTCCCCTACCATAAATACTTTACGTACTTGTTCTTGATTGTGCTCAGCCCAAACAGCAATTGAAAATAATTGCTGCGCATCCATAGACGTTTCAATATCAAAGGATACCGCCTTCAATACTGGACGATATTCGCCAGGCATCAAACGGGGATTAAGAACAGGTGTTGATGACGGAAGATTGCTACTTTTAAATTTTGGAAGTGCCCAGTCAATTTTTGCAGCAGCAGTAATAAAACGCTCCATCAAATATCGCTCATGGGGACGAATATCCGCTTCCCAAAAGTCTAATAAATTTGCAGAGAATAGCTCTTGAGCAGTACGTGCTAGGCGTTGACTTTTAAAATAAATCGCATTCACTGGCTGATTTCGAAAGGTTTGTAAACCCACCTCCGCCATATGCCATTCGTGAAAATTTTTTAGTAACAGTTTAATTTTATCGGCATGATTACGCGCCACAAAAAAAACAATTTCTTGCGCAGTGATTTGTGTCCAAAGCGCACCCTGTTCCGTTGCCCACCAGAAATCCAGGAGGATACCCTTAGGAGTATCGCGCCATTGGCGCGTTAACAAAAAAGCATTTAGCATAGCAAATTAAAATGAGGGTGCAGGAAGAGTGGGTTTTAGTAATAATCGACGGCAATCTGCTATCGCCGCTTGGGTACGAGAAATATAAGAGGACATTACTAGCGAATGATTAACTACAAAACCAAAACCATTTCCATTTAACACAACTGGGCTATATATAGTTTGTTGTGTTGCCTCTAATTCACGAATAATTTGTTCATAGCTTGCTTGCGCATTTTTTTCAGCTAACACCCCGGAAAAATCAATTTCCAAAGCCCGCAAAAGTGCAATTAAGGCCCACGAAGAACCCCGTGCCTCATAGAAAATATCATCCAGTTTCCGCCAGGGAGTTTTAAGATACAAACCAGTAACTGTTGTTTGAGTAACTGGTATAGCCGCGCTATCTGTATTGATAATAGGGCCCACACTTGCAGTTAAGCGCTGCGATAAATTTTTTAATCTTTGCTCAACGCTGGCCAAATAATCATTCAAGTGTTGCGCATCAGCATAAAAATAGGCGTCAGCATTATCGGGCGTCGCTAATTGCAATAAATACTTTTTTAAATGCTCAGTACTTTCACTGTACTGGGATTCTGAAGCAGGAAAAATCCAGGATTTATTCGAGAAATTCAGCCGTACCTCAGCCTTTTGTAAATCATTATTGATAACCATGTTAATTGCGGCCTGACTAAATGACACACGTAACATGTGGGTCATATCACGCGCTTGCAATAACACACCCAATTCCCAGTGGGGCATATCATCCAACAGAATTCCAGGTGGTAATAAATCATTTGTAATAAAACCACCCGGCTTTTGCCACAGAGTTTCTACCACGGCAATTAAAGTAGCCGTTGTGGCAATTCCCGGCACATCAGTATTGAAGTCACTTTCGTTTGGCAAAATATGCTGTTCAAACAAAACCTGTTGTATTGCAGCCTTAACAGGCAGCATGGTAGGTGAACAACTCCAGTAGATTCCAAACGCCAGTGCTGCTGCTAAATAACTACTAATTACAAATGCCGATATACGCAATATTGGACGGCCGCGCGCTATATCTTCTTGCGTATCCTGATATCCATCGCGCACTCTTCGCAACCCGTGAACCCACAGATGCCTTAGTGGAAGCCTCCCAAATAAGCGCATGATAATTTCCTATTAATGGCTATGAATCTGATCGAACGCACTTTTAGCTTGAGCAATAAGCAATAATTTTTTTCCATTACTTAGGCTTACATCTAATTGTAGCTCGTCGCCCGTCCTGAGCGAGTTTTTTAACCCCGTTAATTGTAGATATTGTTTAGCAGGATTTAACACAAGCACTTGATGGGCAGGAATAAGCCAAGGATTTACCGCATCAGCTTTTATAGGTATTGCCGGCACCAGCACAACTTTTTTAACAGTCTTAGACGTAACTTTAGTGATAGTAATAGGGGAAGCAGTATTATTGTGAACAGTAAAGAAAGCAGTAGTTGTGTTGCTGCTACCTAAAGGGACATAAACAACGGCATTCGTAACACTAACATCCATTAGCGCTTTACTTTTCGGTACATGCAGAGGCAAGGCAAAAGCATAAAGCGATAAGAATTGAAAACCAAACAAAACAGCCATGCAGCTTGTTATAGACCAATTACACTTTTTACGCGTTTGCATTTTCAATTCCTATTTATTTAAACGGTATTATTTATTCAAGCGATGCAACCAATTTAACGCGCGCAGGCTGGCCAATTTTTATATCACCACGCACTAAAAACCCGGGCACTGCAGAACGCAATTGTTGATAAATCCAGCGACCTTCCGCATCGCTACGCGCAATTATTAATACTAAATCTCCGGTTTGTTTGGCTTTTAGCGCAACACTATTTAATTGCGATATAATTTGCGAATCTTTTGCTTGCAATAATTTGCCATCCAATAAATATTCACCTTCTGCAGCTTGATAGGGTTTTGCTGGCGGCATGCTAGCAATTTGTTTACGTATAGTTTCTGCTGCATCCCGCACCACTGCATTATTATCAATGCCACGTGCATATCTAATTAAACTTTGCGCTTCACCAATATTTCCTCGTACGGCGGCAGTACGTGCCAACTCAACATAGCGTAAAGCAATAGTTTGCAACCCAACTTTTGCACGCTCATTTGTTGCATCCATTAATAAAACTGATCGATAACGATCATGAGCATTATCGCTAATGGGATTGAGTAATTTATTTTGTGACAAAGCATAATCAGCTTCATTTAGTAAACTACGAATATGTTTTTGCTGCTCAGTCAATACGGGGGCCGCCACTATTACTGGCTGAATAATCTCCGGAACGAGCACCTCGGCCTGAGGCTTCTTGGAAAAAAGCTGGCAAGCGCTTAGCAAAGTCGTAAGACCAAACAGACACGCTAAACGAATTGGTAATGTTAATACGGGGTACGACATAAGCATGTTCAACATCTCTTTTTCTGCTATTCATAAAGTATTAATGGATGACGCCTAAACTGTGATGAACTACTAGCCGCATACGCAGTCTCTCGACTACACTGATGCCAATTGAGTCACTTCGTTAGAGCGCCCATTATGCCAACTTCTTATGCATTACCGAGGTTTAATTTCTATCTTTTACGCAACTTGTTGATCAGTTTACTCTGCATGGTAATGCTTCTAAGCCTACAAACTCCGCGCGCTTATGCCGACGATTTTGACAATCTTAGCCTCAATAATCTTAGCTCCGATAAAAACAAGTTAAAAAATGACTCGTTAAAAGGGGGAGAGGAATTTCTACCCGTTACTGAAGCTTTTAAAGTGAGCGCTTCAATTTCAAAGACCGAACCACAAACACTAAGACTTACCTGGACAACTGCCCCACATTATTATCTATTTCAGGAACGGTTTAAATTTAAAGCAACTCCTGATTTCGCGTTAGACCCACGTTACAGCGCGGGCATACCCAAATTTGATGAGTTTGCAGGTAAAGATTTAACTGTTTTTTACGATCTGGTGACCATTGACTTTGCATTACCTACAAATTTACCGGTGTTTGAATTGGCCATCACTTCGCAAGGCTGTGCTGATGCAGGACTTTGCTACCCACCTCACACTCAAACTCTGCGTATAGATCCAAGCACTGGCGGCGTAACAGCCATACAAAATACAAACGCCAAACAAAGCCTGAAAAAAACGACAGTCACAACTACAGAACAACTTTGGCTCTGGCAGGCAATTCTTTTCGCAATTTTCGGCGGGATTATTCTCAACTTAATGCCCTGCGTCTTCCCAATATTATCCATTAAAGTTATGAGTTTGGTACAGGCCGATAGCGCGCGCCTTCATTTACACGGATGGGCTTATACCCTAGGCATAATGTTATGTTTTGTAGGATTCGCAACCGTTCTACTGATTGCTCGCGCGGGCGGTGAAGCGATCGGCTGGGGCTTTCAACTACAGTCTCCGGGGCTCATTACTGCGCTCGCTTATTTATTCTTTGTAATGGGACTAAGCATGTCTGGCCTCATTCAGTTTGGCGCCAGCTGGATGGGCGCAGGTCAGTCACTTACCCAAAAATCAGGCCTTAGGGGATCCTTTTTTACAGGTGTATTAGCTGCACTTGTCGCCAGCCCGTGCACGGCACCATTTATGGGGGCCGCACTCGGCTTCGCGTTAACTCAACCTGCAGTTGCCTGCTTAAGCGTGTTTGCCGCTTTAGGCTTTGGGATGGCGCTACCACTCCTACTACTATGTTATCTACCTTCCCTCGCCGAACGCTTACCCAAACCCGGCATTTGGATGGAGACCCTCAAAGAGTTTTTAGCATTCCCGCTTTATCTAAGCGCGATTTGGTTGCTGTGGGTACTTGGCCACCAAGTGGGAGCAGACTTAATGGCAGCAGTTTGTGCAGGTGCCGTCGCAATTGCTTTTGCTTGTTGGCTGGTTGGTTGTCCCGCAACTTCTTGGCATTTACACTTAAATAAATTATTGATTATTGGCTCCATTGCAGTAGCCATTTATTTGCCATGGCAAATGCTTAACTCACGCCACACAACATCACGATGGATAGCGTATTCACCTGAATTAGTTAATGAGCTACGTCAACAAGGTCGCCCTGTTTTTATCGATTTTACTGCTGACTGGTGCATCACTTGTCTCGCCAATGAGCGAGTTACTCTTCAAAAAGACAGTGTTGAAGCAGTTTTTGATGAATATAAAGTTGCAACTTTAAAGGGAGATTGGACGAATCGTGATCCGGAAATCAGCAAAATACTTGAAGAATATGGTCGTAGCGGCGTGCCTCTGTATCTTTGGTTTCCAGCAAACAGACCGGGAAAAGCTGACATTTTGCCGCAATTATTAACACCAACCATCGTAATTGATGCTATCAAAGGCAAAAAATAATCTTCTAATATCTTTCTTGAAGATTTTAGGTAGATTTGGCAGCACAATCTCAGAAATTTATATGTTTTTTTAGCAAAATCCGTCTTTTGCTCTTAAAATCCGCAAATAGACGATAAATTGCTATCAAATGATGACTTTAAATGATCTACAAAATGCTATTTCAAACAACTTCATCAATCGTGCTGCCATGTGCTGCAAATTTCAGCTATCTTCATTCAAATAAATAAATATCATTGTTATCGTGGACACGACAGTTTTTTTCCGGCAAACTCGCTCAAATTTTGAAATCTGGATAAAACTTGAGTCTTACAAGCAGTGTTATTCAGAGCAGTTCATTACCGTTGACAACAATAGGGCTCACTATGGCAACTATTTTGGTACTTCACGGCCCCAACCTGAATATGCTTGGGTTGCGCGAACCAGGCATTTACGGCGCTGCAACTTTAGCCACTATTAATCAACAACTCACTCAAATATGTCTGGATGCTGGTCACCATATCCAAACCTTACAAAGCAATGCAGAGTATGAATTAATCGACCGAATTCATGATGCCAGCAAAGAAGGTGTTGACTTTATTTTATTCAACCCAGCTGCATTTACTCACACGAGTATTGCACTACGTGACGCCTTGCTCGCGGTCAATATCCCATTTATTGAAGTACATTTATCAAATGTCCATAAACGCGAATCTTTTCGTCACCACTCGTATTTTTCAGATATTGCTCAAGGCGTTATTTGTGGCTTTGGCGCAAACAGTTACACACTGGCCCTACAAGCGGCCCTTAAAACTCTCAGTTCATAAACTATTTAACTCCAACACTTACAATTCATAACTGTTGCAAAAGAGGATCCTATGGATATTCGCAAAATTAAAAAACTCATCGAATTACTAGAAGAATCAAATATCGATGAACTTGAAATCAAAGAAGGTGAAGAGTCCGTACGCATCGCTCGTAACGGCAGCAAAAATCAATATCTTCAAGCTCCAATGCAATCTTATGCACCAGCTCCTACTTTTACACAAGCTCCAGCCGCCGCTCCAGCCACAGCCCCGGCTGCTGCAGCGCCAGCGGCTGTTTCAGGGCATACCGTAAAATCGCCTATGGTTGGAACTTTTTATCTTTCACCAAGCCCTGGCTCACCTGTTTTTGTTGAAGTCGGCAAGCAAGTTAAAGTTGGGGATGTTATTTGTATCATTGAAGCCATGAAAATGATGAACCAAATTGAAGCCGATAAAGCTGGTGTTATCGAAGCTATTCTGGTGACTGATGGTAGCCCCGTTGAATTCGATCAGCCGTTAGTAATTATTGCCTAACCACCCATTTTGGCCGCTACGGCCAGTGTGGTTTACCGCTAACCGCTAAGGAATTATGTATGTTTGAAAAAATTCTTATCGCCAACCGTGGCGAAATTGCACTGCGTATTTTACGTGCCTGCAAAGAAATGGGCATTAAAACTGTTGCCGTCCATTCACTGGTTGACCACGATTTAAAACACGTTCGGCTTGCCGACGAATCCGTGTGCATTGGCCCCAATCCCTCAGCTAAAAGTTATTTAAATGTCCCTGCCATCATTACAGCCATGGAAATTACCGACGCTGATGCGGTACACCCTGGCTATGGCTTTTTGGCTGAAAATGCTGACTTTGCTGAGCGCGTACAAAAAAGCGGGTTCACATTTATAGGCCCAGACCCAGATGTAATTCGCATGATGGGTGACAAAGTAGAAGCCATTAAAGCCATGATTAAAGCCGGTGTTCCCACCGTACCTGGCTCCAATGGCGCAGTACCGTCAGACAACCCCGATCTTTGCATGGAAATTGGCCGTCGTATTGGCTACCCCATTATTATCAAAGCAGCTTCTGGCGGTGGTGGTCGAGGTATGCGCGTGGTGCATGATGAAGCTACGCTAATGAATTCTATATTAATCACTCAAGGCGAAGCTAAAGCAGCTTTCGATGACGATACTGTTTACATGGAAAAGTATCTGCAAAATCCACGACATGTGGAAGTGCAAATTTTATCTGACGGTCAAGGCAATGCCATTCACTTGGGCGACCGCGACTGCTCTTTACAACGTCGCCACCAAAAAGTATTAGAAGAAGCCCCCGCACCAGGCATACCCCAAGCGGTACGCGAAGCTACCTACGCAGCTTGCGTAAAAGCATGTGTAGAAATGGGGTACAAAGGCGCAGGCACCTTTGAGTTCCTGTACGAGGATGGCCGTTTCTATTTCATTGAAATGAATACTCGCATTCAAGTAGAACATCCAGTATCCGAAATGATTACCGGGATTGATTTAATCAAAGAACAAATTCGTGTTTGCGCAGGAGAAAAACTTTCCATCAAACAATCGGACGTTATCATTCGAGGACATGCGTTTGAATGTCGCATTAACGCCGAAGATCCAAAAACTTTTTTACCCTGCCCCGGTTTGGTAAAAGGCTTTCATGCCCCAGGTGGATTGGGCGTGCGCGTTGACTCTCACCTCTATAGTGGCTACTCAGTACCGCCGAATTACGACTCAATGATCGCCAAAATAATTACCTTTGGTGACACCCGCGAGATCGCACTTAACCGTATGCGCCAAGCATTAGACGAAACTATTGTGGATGGCATTCGCACCAACATTCCATTACAACAGATGCTGGTTCGCGATGAAGCATTCCGCAAAGGCGGCGTTAACATTCATTATCTTGAGAAAAAATTAGGACTTTAAAAGCTATTCATAAAAATGCTCCAATGTTTCAACAACATTGGAGCATTTTTATTTGCAGGACATGATGAAAGACATGAACAACATATCGATTAAACTTGCACAGCTCGATGACGTGGTCAGAATTGCTCCGCTATTTAACGCATATCGTCAGTTCTATGAACAACTATGTAACGAAGAACTGGCAATAAACTTTTTGACATCACGTTTAAAAAATAACGAGTCTGTAATATTAATGGCTGAAAACAATGATCAGCACATTGTGGGATTTTGCCAGCTGTACCCCTCTTTTTGTTCGGTTATAGCAGCACCTATTTATGTGCTTTATGATCTCTATGTAACCCCAAAAATGCGTCACCTTGGTGTAGGGAAACGATTAATGAAAGCCGCGCATCAACACGCGCTTAGTAACGGTTTTAAACGTTTAGATTTAACTACAGCAAAAAATAATTTCACTGCCCAAGCGCTGTATGAATCTCTTGGCTGGATAAAAGATGAAATTTTTTATTCCTATAACAAAACAGTTCGCGAATAACACCATCTCACCATAAAGAATTGAAACTATGCCTTGGCTACAACTCAACATTATCACCCCCCGCAAACTCGCCGATCAGTTAGAAGATGCTTTGCTAGATAGCGGAGCTGTCTCCGTCACGCTACAGGACAACGCAGACCAACCTATATTTGAACCGGGACTAGGTGAGACGCCGTTGTGGGATGCCGTACGTATCACAGGCTTATACGACGCAAACATCGATACAATTGAAACCACTAAAATTGCCGCTAAAGCTTTTGGCACAGATTTGCCACAACACGCGTGGGAACTACTGGAAGACAAAGACTGGGAACGAGAGTGGATGAAAAACTTTCACGCGATTCGTTGCGGTGAACACCTTTGGATTTGCCCTAGCTGGCAAACTCCGCCAGAACCCGACAAAGTGAACTTAATGTTGGACCCAGGCCTTGCTTTTGGCACCGGGACTCACCCAACCACCTTTATGTGCATGCAATGGATTGATCAGCAAAACTTTACGGATTTGGAAATAGTTGATTACGGATGTGGTTCAGGCATCCTGGGTCTTGCTACCTTATTAATGGGCGCAAGACGAGTCATTGGTGTCGATATTGATCCTCAAGCACTTTTAGCGACTACGGAAAATGCACGACGTAACAACTTACCAGCGGATGCTATGCCCGTATACTTACCGCCAAATTGCCCCAAATTGGAGGCAGATGTTGTGCTTGCCAACATACTTGCTGGCCCATTAGCGCAACTAGCACCCACACTTAGCGCCATGACCAAAATAGGTGGCAAAATTTGCTTGTCAGGAATATTAGGGATTCAAGCAGAAACAGTTAAAGAAGCTTACCTTCAATGGTTTGATTTTGACCCAGTAACTCATCAAGAAGAATGGGTGCGCTTAACGGCTATTAAAAGGCGCCCTTAATCAGCGATAAACCTTATATTTAACATAACTGAAAGTTAATTGTACTCATCTACACGACAACAATTTACCACATCAAAACGACAGGCTACACTCAACAGCAGTATACTCAGGAATAACACCACTATGACCCATCTGGTTACTCGCTGCCCTAAATGCGCCACCGCATTTCGCCTTACTAGCAATCAACTTGAATCTGCAAGGGGTTCGGTACGCTGTGGTTCTTGTTTACATATTTTCAAAGCGCAAGATCATCTCGCTGCAAACCATCCAACGGCTAATCAGACTAACGCCAAGCAGGCTACAGCAACCAATTCAACATCAAACGCTAAAATAGCGAACACGGCAAAATCAGCAGAAAACACCAAGCAAGCAAACAATGAAAAAGCAGGCAATAAGCGCATATCTACTCCTACTGCCATCAATAGAGAAAAAGTGTTTGAAGATGAAGACGACACGCTAATTAGCGACGATATGGATAAATCAACCGAGAAGGAATCCGCCTATGAATTTGATGGATTTTTGGAGGTTAATTTACAACCCAAGCAAAATGCATCCTTGTTTGATCGTGAAATACGCTATGAGCCACAAATAGAAAAAGAGCATGTCGATGAATCTTGGGCCGATAATCTGCTGGACAATGAAGATAGCGCTCACAAAGTTACCAAAGCTCACGCTAAATTAGCTCAAACTCCTCCAGTACCCAAATCATCTCCAACAACAAAACCACAACCACCGGTCAAAAAAGCCCAAACTTCAAATCATCAGCAAAACATTAACAACCATAAAGGTCCTGTATTTAGCTTTGTGAATGAAAACAATACGACTAAAGAAGAATCAGAGCTTAGCGATGAATTCATTCGCGCTACCCAGGCAAATGAGCCTAATAATGCAAACATAGATGACGTTTCTTCTGCATTTGCAGCAGGCCTATTCAATGAAGAAGAGTTTGATGCTTCACAGACATCCAAACGACAATTAAAAAATTCATCCAAAATACAAGCGGTCAATCCCTCGCGCGCTGCACTATTGATGAACATCATACCCGCTCCAATTGAATTTACGGCTAAACGTATGCGCAATTGGTATCAACAACAATTGTGGCTCGGGCTTTCATTACTCGCGGTAATAACACTTTTATTTCAAATTGCTTACTTTAAATTTAATTATTTTAGCCGAGTTGAACCCTATCGCTCTGTCTACGCAATTATGTGCCCTGTGCTAAATTGTAAAGTCCCCAGCTTGGTTGATACCACCCAAATTAGCGCTACGAATTTGGTTGTTCGCGTCCATCCCCAAGCAGAAAATGCACTTATGGTAGATGCAATCATTCTTAACAAGGCGCCCTTTGCTCAACCGTTCCCGGATCTGAAATTGGCATTCAGTACGGTGGATGAAATTCCTGTTAGCTCACGTCGATTTAGCCCTAAAGAATATTTAGGAGGTGAATTAGCTGGAATGAAATACATACCCCCGAACCAACCCGTTCACATTACCTTAGAACTAGTAGACCCAGGCCCCGACGCCGTTAATTACCATATGAGCATTGCAAACTAGGTACGCATTTAACGAAACAAAATGCAACCCATTAAAACAACTTTCATGTTCAAAAAAACGCCAATATTTGGCGTTTTTTCGTTTTAAATCTTGCTTCGAACGGTTATCATGACGCCCCTTTTATGCGAGCGCACACCTGCTCTTAGCCAGCAAATTACTTGCACCAGGAGCTAAATGTTCCAGATCGGGCACTATCAAATTGATAGCCAAGTAATTCTCGCTCCTATGGCAGGTGTTACTGATCGTCCCTTTCGTCAGCTGTGCCGTCGTTTAGGTGCAGGCTTGGTAATATCTGAAATGGTCACGGCTAATATCGAGCTGTGGGGTAGTCGTAAAAGTAGCTTGCGCATGGATCATACTGGCGAAAATGAACCTATCGCAGTACAAATTGCAGGCGGTGATTCTGAGATGATGGCAGAAGCTGCGCGCTTAAACGTAGCAAATGGCGCGCAAATTATTGACATTAATATGGGCTGCCCTGCTAAAAAAGTATGTAAAAAAGCCGCAGGCTCGGCATTACTCAGAGATGAAAAACTCGTCGCAGAGATATTACAGGCTGTTGTTGCGGCGGTTAATGTGCCAGTTACGCTTAAGTTCCGCACTGGCTGGAGCACTGAAAATCGCAATGCATTGCGTGTTGCACGAATCGCTGAAGACGCAGGTATTAGCGCCCTCGCTGTACACGGCAGAACTCGCAGTTGCGGCTTCAGTGGGGAAGCAGAGTACGACACCATTGCGGCAGTGGTGCAAGCGGTTAAAATACCCGTTTTTTGTAACGGTGATATCGACTCCGCGTATAAAGCAAAACAAGTATTAGATCATACCCAGGCAGCAGCGGTAATGATTGGTCGTGCGGCACAAGGGCGACCGTGGATTTTTAGAGAGATTGAACACTTCCTACGTACAGGAAAAGAATTACCAGAACCCTCTCGCTATGAAGTGAGGGATATTTTAAGCAACCATCTATGTGAACTCTACCGCTTTTACGGTGAAATTATGGGGCCACGTATCGCTCGCAAACATGTGAGTTGGTATTTGCAGACAATCCCAGACAGCGAAACTTTTCGCAAAGAATTTAATCGATTAGAAACGGCTAATGAACAAGATGAAAACATACAACATTTTTTTAAGCAGCTCATACTGAAAGAGGAACAATCCCTATGAACACAGCAACTTTCAAGACCCAAACCACCACCCCTACTCCTGCCACGCAAAACTTTAATCAGGTAGCACAACAACAATCATTAAGAGGTTGTGTTGAGCAAGCTATGGACAATTATTTCAAAAATCTTGATGGTCAATCTGTCAGCGATGTTTATGAAATGGTCATGGCAGAAGTAGAAGCTCCGATGCTTGAAATAGTATTGAAATATACACGCCACAACCAAACTCGTGCATCACAAGTTTTAGGTTTAAATCGCGGCACTTTGCGCAAAAAGTTAAAGCAATACGGCTTATTGTAATAACGCCGAGCGACATAGCTTGCTCTATTATAGTTTGCTCTATTAATGGTTCGCTCCATTAAAAGAAAAGGGGTGGCAATTTATGCCCACCCCTTTTCTTTTTTTAAATTTTCATTTTATTGCCATCGTACTTTTTTCATTATTTTGAGGAACTCATGCACATGACCAATCATCCTGATCTTGTAGCGGTAAAACGCGCGCTAATTAGCGTTTCAGACAAAACGGGTATCGTGGAATTTGCACAAGCTCTGCACAATCAAGGCGTAGAAATTTTATCTACCGGCGGAACATTTAAATTACTTACCCAACACCAAATTCCTGCAATCGAAGTTTCTGATTACACTGGCTTTCCAGAAATGATGGACGGCCGTGTAAAAACATTGCATCCAAAAATTCATGGCGGAATTCTTGCCCGTCGCGGCGTTGATGATTCGGTTATGCAAGAACATAACATCAACCCTATTGACATAGTGGTTGTGAATTTATACCCCTTTGAAAAAACCGTTGCCAATAAAGACTGTTCACTGGAAGATGCGGTGGAAAATATTGATATTGGTGGCCCTACGATGGTTCGTGCAGCGGCAAAAAATCATGCGCATGTGAACATCGTAGTTAATGCATCTGATTATGCAAAAATTTTAGCTGAATTAAAAATAAATGACGGGCGTACTTCCTACAAAACTCGTTTTGATTTAGCGATTAAAGCCTATGAGCACACAGCTGCTTATGACGGCGCTATTGCGAATTACTTTGGTCGTATGGTGGAAGGTGGCAGCGCTGACTTCCCTCGCACGTTCAATACTCAATTTATTAAAGCGCAAGAAATGCGTTACGGTGAAAACCCGCATCAAAAGGCAGCATTTTATGTGGAAAAAAATCCACAAGAAATTTGCATAGCTAGTGCCAAACAATTACAAGGTAAAGAGTTATCTTACAATAATGTGGCCGATACTGACGCTGCACTTGAGTGCGTAAAATCATTTACTCAAGCGGCTTGCGTTATTGTAAAACATGCAAATCCTTGCGGTGTTGCTACTGCAGACAATATAAAAACTGCTTACGACTTGGCTTATGCAACAGATACTGAATCAGCATTCGGTGGAATTATTGCATTCAATCGTGAGTTAGATGCCGCAACTGCTAAAACAATTATTGATCGCCAATTTGTTGAAGTAATTATCG
>JANPKH010000144.1:0-4118 GCA_031425935.1 Gammaproteobacteria bacterium
CGCACTGGCTTGGTCCAAGCGCGGTTTAAACCCGGTACTTCAACCGCTGTATCCAGCTCCTGAACTAGAGCTTCAGGCGTTAGCCCGTCCCGCCACTCTTTTTGTGGCTTTAACCGGATGGTGTATTCAAACATCGATAAGGGTGCGGGGTCAGTCGCGGTCTCAAAACGCCCAGCTTTACCAAATGAGCTCACCACTTCGGGGATGGCTTTAATCGCAAGGTTCTGACGCGTCAAAATATCCTGCGCCGCCGTTACTGAAATACCGGGCACGGTGATGGGCATGTAGAGCAAATCGCCCTCCCATAACGGCGGCATAAACTCAGAACCCAAGCGTAAAAATAACGCGGCAGACACCGCCATTAATAACGCAGTGCTCGCAAACACGGTTTTAACATGGGCAATAGACCAGCTCACGACTGGGGTATAGACAGCCTGTAGCCAGCGGTTTAGCGGGTTTTCGCTGGCTTTACGGATTCTACCTTTAACAAAAAACGCAATTAAAATAGGCACCAGAGTGATAGTGACTAAGGCCGCCGCGAGCATCGCAAAGGTTTTTGTGTAGGCGAGCGGATGGAACAATTTGCCTTCTTGCGCCTGCAAAGCAAAAATCGGTAAAAACGAAATACTGATAATCAGCAACGCCGAAAATATCGCAGGCCCAAGCTCGCGACACGCCTCTAACGCGAGTTCCTGCCGCGTTTTTTTGCCATCGGAATTGGCAATTTTGGTGTGGGTGTTTTCAATAAACACCACCACGCCATCCACAATATCGCCAACGGCCAGAATAATGCCGCCCAGCGACATGATATTGAGGCTGATATCAAAGTAGTACATGGGGATAAGCGATAACAGCAGCGACAACGGAAGCGTAATAACCACCACCAAAATACTGCGGATATGAAACAGAAAAAACAGAATAACAATGCAGACCAGTATGATTTCTTCAATCAAATTCACTTTCAGGGTTTGAACTGCCTGGCCGATTAAATCCGAGCGGTCATACACTAATTGCAGTTCCAGCCCCGGCGGAAACGCTCCCTTAACGGCGGTAATTTTTTCTTTGACGGCGGCAATCACCCGCGATACATCTTCGCCCTGACGCATAACCACCACGCCGCCAACGGTGTCACCTTGGCCATTTAAATCGGAAATACCACGGCGAATATTGGGCCCTAGTGTTACGCGCGCGACATCGGCCAAGAGTATGGGCGTGGAATCGGCACTGACGCCAAGCGCGATATTTTCCAGGTCGCGCGGATCTTTCACGTAACCTAAACCACGGATGTAATATTCACGTTCAGAAATTTCCAGCGTGCGCCCACCCACATCATTGTTACTTTTTCTAACTGCACCGATCACACGCTCCAGCGAAAGATTTAACGCGGCGAGTTTATTAGGGTCAACCTCCACCTGATACTGCTTATCAAACCCGCCCACGCTCGCCACTTCGGCCACACCCGGTACTGCACTTAACCAGTATTTCAGGTACCAATCCTGAAAGGTTTTGATCTCCGCCAGATTGTATTTACCGCCGGGATCGACCAACGCATATTGCAATACCCAACCAACGCCCGAGGCATCGGGGCCGATACTGGGCGTTACACCCTCGGGCATTTGCCCGCTGATTTTAGAGAGATATTCCAGCACGCGGGCACGCGCCCAATAGTTATCGGTTCCGTCTTCAAAAATCACGTAAACAAACGACATTCCAAACATGGAAAAGCCGCGCGCAACTTTTACTTTGGGTGCGGAAAGTAAGGTGCTAACGAGGGGATAGGTGATTTGTGCTTCAACTAAATCAGGGCTGCGGCCCATCCATTCTGAAAAAATAATGACTTGGGTTTCAGACAAGTCGGGAATGGCATCGACCTTGATATTCACCAAACAGTAGCCACCCCAAATGCCAAGTAACAAGGCAGCAATTACGGTTGCTTTACTGTGGTTCCAGCACCAGGTAATGATGGCTGCGATCATAGGCGCTACTCCTTGCCTGACTTGCTGGTGTTGCTGGGCTTTTTACTGTCGCCATGACCACCGTGGCCGCCTGCTGCGGGCGTGCCTTTACGCAATGCCGCTTGCAAACGGCTTTCAGCATCAATCAAAAAGCTGGCGCTAACGACTATGGCTTCACCGCCGTTTAACCCAGAGAGAATCGTCAGTTTTTCGCCCACGCGCTGACCAATTTTTACTTCACGCGGCACAAATTGTTTATCACCGGTTTTTACAAACACAATCTTGCGTTGCCCGGTATCGAGTACGGCTTCATCCGGCACTACTAGCTGCTCGGTTATTTGCTTTTCAATTTCGGCATTGGCAAACATACCCGGGCGCAAAAATTGATCAGCGTTAGCAATTTCCACCCGCGCTTTCGCTGTGCGGGTTTGAATATCAATTTCAGGGTAAACGTAACTGATCACACCGGTGTAGTGTTTGCTCAGGTCATAAGGCAAGCTCACCACCACATTGTCGCCAACTTTTATCAAGGCGACATCCGCTTCATAAAGCGTTAGCAGCAGCCATACTTGGGCGATATCCGCGAGATAATAAAGCTCAGTGTCCGGCGTTATATAGGTGCCTAGAATCGCCGCTTTGCGAATGACTACGCCGCTTACGGGTGCATAAAAGGTCAATGCTTTTTTAGCGACTTTTGCCGAGCGTAAGCGCTGCAATTCCACCTCAGCCACACCCCACAAACGCAAGCGCGCAAGCGCCGCCTCTGCAACATCGGCGGCGACCGAACCTTGCCGCCGCGCCGCTATGTATTCCTCTTGAGTGCTGACCAGATCAGGGCTGTATAAATCAAACAGAGGCGCACCTTTGGCTACCGCTTTGCCCACATAATCGATGTGAATTTTTTCAATCCAACCACTAATGCGAGTATGTACATGCGCTTCCCGAGTTTGATCTGTCGTTATGCTGCCGACTGTGCGTATTTTATGAAATAATTTTTCGCGCGTAACAATTTGCGTTTGTACGCCCGCGGCTTTTTGTTGCTGATCTGAAACTGTAATCTCGGCGCGGTCATCAATTACATTTTTTTCACTAGAGGCGTTGCCATGCTGCTTATCTCCCGAAACATGCGCTTGGTTTTTATCACTAGAGGGCGGAGCTTCAGCGCCTATCGCAAGCTGTATTAACAACCCAGTCGCAGCGAGCAAGGTGATATATAACCGGGATATTCTCATTACATTCCACCCATGCCGGAATTTCCGCCTTGATCAGTTGTAGAAGATTTTTTACCGGCAGCTTTAGGCGGGCTCATGCCACCGCCCATATTGACGGTGTCGGAGGCAGGCATAGCATCGCCCATATTGCCCGCACCAAAAACGGTGGGACGTGATGGAGCCAATTTAAGAATGGGTGGAGAGGACAGCAATTCATTCAAGCGGGTTTTTGCAAGTTCAACATCAATTCGCGCGGCAACTAATTCTAATTGTTGGATCGCCTGAATTTTTTCTATCGCAACATACTGCGATAAATTCATGCGCCGCGCCTGATAGGCAGATCGTGCATCGGCCAGTGCTAAGTGTGTGTTAGGCAGTACATCGGTTTCGTATAATTTCACCAAGTCGCGCGCAGAAATTAACGCTTGTTTTGCGTTCACCGATTCGCTAATCAGTTTGTTGCGCAAGTAAACTTTATCCATCGCAACGGCTTGTTGTTCATGCTGTGCTGCAGCGACGAGATGCGATTGTTTGCGTCCAAAATACAGCGGCACACTCATACCGACCATGACACCCCAATTGGATTTTTCGGTGCTCATCTCGCCCATATTGCGCGGTTCCATTGCCATCATCTGCACCACAAAATCCGGGTAGTAGGACATCTTCGCCAGTTTGTATTCACTCGCGGACTGTTGGGCTTGGGTATCCAATGCTGCCATCTCAGGCTGTTGAGTAAACGCCGCTTCAGTGAGCTCCGTGTTTGTGCTGGTATTGGCAAAATCAATAGCGTTGATTACCAATTCATCTTCGGCAGGCTGCCCACGCAATTCATTAAGCGATGTACGCAACCATAAGCGCTCGCGTTGCAGCTTTTGTTGCTCAACAGTTAGCGTGGCCAATTCCATTTTGGCCAATAACCAATCGTGGTGTTCAGTAATGCCGCCCGCTTCAT
>JANPKH010000145.1:0-2125 GCA_031425935.1 Gammaproteobacteria bacterium
CCTCGATCATCCGCGCGGTGCGGGCGGCCAAGCCGGATGCGGTGTTCATCTGCTCCTACCCGGCGGAATCGGCGGCCATCGTCCGCGCGGTGGCCGAGCTCGGCGTCGGGCCCACGGTCAGGATCATCGGCGGCGGCATGGTCGGCCTGCAGTTCGCGCCGATCATGGAAGCGCTGGGCCCCTTGCTCAACGGCTTCGTGAATTACAACAGCTACGTGCCCGAGAAGACGATGGCCAATCCCGAAGTGCGCGCCTTCCTCGAGCGCTATTCGGTGCGCGCCAAGGCCGAAAAGGTCGATCCGCTGGGCTACTACCTGCCGCCGTTCAACTACGCAATCGGCCAGATGATCGAGCAGGCGGTAGGCGCCACCAAAAGCCTGGACGACAAGGTGCTCGCGGCCTACATCCGCAAGACCGAGATGAAGACCATGGTCGGCCCCATCAAGTACGACACCGTTGGCGAATGGACCACGCCGCGCGTGGTGATGGCGCAGTTCCGCGGCATCAAGGGCAAGGATCTCGAGCAGTTCCGCCAGGCCGGCAAGCAGGTGATCATCGCTCCCGCGGCCATGAAGTCCGGCGACCTGCTGCCGTTCGAAAAAGCGCGGAACTAGGGAGGGGGTACGGGGGAACCGTAGGTTTCCCTGTTCCTGACGATACTGGATATCCAGCTCTTCCTCGAGGCGGTCCTTTCCGGGCTGCTTCTCGGGTGCTTCTACGCGGCGGTCAGCGTCGGGCTTTCGATTTCTTTCGGACTGCTCGACGTGCCGCATGTCGCGCACCCGGCCTTCCTCGTTCTGGGCGCCTACGCCACCTACGCGCTGGTGGGACAGGGGATGGACCCGCTGGTGGCGGGCGTGGTGCTCACGCCGGTGTTCTTCGTCTTTGGGCTGGCGGTCTACCAGTTCTATTACATGACCTTCGAGCGGCGCGGCACCGACCAAGGTGTGCGCGGCATCGCCTTTTTCTTCGGCATTGCGTTCATCGTGCAGGTGGGGTTGATCCTCGCGTTCGGCGTCGACCAGCGCATGGTGGAGGCCGACTACATCGGCACCGCGATCGAGATTTTCGGTGACGTGCGGATTCCCAAGCGGATGATCGTGGCTTTCGGCGTCGCGCTCCTGCTGACGATCTCGCTCTCGCTCTACCTTTCGCGCACGTTTACCGGCCGCGCCATCAAGGCGGTGGCGCAGGACGAGGGCGCGCTGCGCCTCATGGGCGCGGACCCGGTGCGCATCAAGCGCTGGGCCTTCGGCATTGCGACTGCGACCTGCGCGCTGGCCGGCGCGCTGCTGATCATCGTCGGCCCGGTCGACCCCAACCTCGACCGACTGTACATCGGCCGCACGTTCTGCGTGGTCGTGCTCGCGGGCATGGGCAGCATGAGCGGCACGCTGGCCGCAGGGTTGATCCTCGGCGTGGCCGAGTCGCTCGTGTTGTCCTCGGTCGGCACGGCGTGGGCCCCCGCCGTGGCGTTCGGCATCCTGCTCGTCGTGCTGGGCGTGCGCCCGGCCGGGTTGTTCGGGCGCTGAAGTGCGGCCATTGAAGCGCTTTCGCTAACATGCGATTCACCCTGGGCGCGCTGGTCCTGATCGCGCTTGCCGCCGTGGCGCCGATGTTCGTGCGCCTGGAGTACTTCTACTTCGCCGGATTCGTCGTGCTGCAGTTCATCGTGCTGGCCACGGCGTGGAACATCCTCGGCGGATTTGCGGGGTACGTTAATTTCGGCACCGGCGCGTTCTTCGCCGTCGGGGCGTACAGCGCCGTCGCGCTCTACAAGGCGGTGCAGTTGCCCTTGGGCCTGCAGATCCTCGCAGGTGCAGCCACCGCAGGCCTCCTGGGGTTCGGCGTCGGGCTCCTCACGCTGCGATTGCGCGGAATCTTCTTTTCGATCGCCACCATCGCGATCACGATCATCCTCGAAACCGTGGTCATGAACTGGGCCTACGTGGGCGGCGCCAAGGGGTTGCCGATCCTGCGGCCGACTGAAATGCCGCTGTACTTCACCAACTACACGCAGTGGCTGTTCCTGGTGATGACGGTGATTGCGGTCATCGCCGTGGCGGTCGCGCGTTATATCCAGGTCGGCTGGATCGGCCGGGGCCTGCGCGCCATTCGCGACAAC
>JANPKH010000146.1:0-10614 GCA_031425935.1 Gammaproteobacteria bacterium
ATCCAAACCTTTAATGGATTTTACGGTTCCCTATCATGCTATTTCTCTTCCCAACTTAAAAAGTACAATTAATTCGTGGCATGAGCGTTGCGAAGTTTTAATGCGTCAAGTTGCTGCAGAAGCTGGTAATACCGTCAGGACTGGCGGGCTTTATCTGGCCAGTTCATCGGTGAACGTTGGTGCAATCGAGGTGGACGCTACTTACGTCAAAAGCCTTCCTGACTTTCTCATCGAATTAGGCAAAATGCTCGATTGGCAAGGGCCTATTTTCTGGATTAACACCACCTGCACCTCTAGCTTGAATGCCCTACTTGCCGCTGAAACGGCGATACAGGCAGGTTTAATTGAAGATGCATTAATTGTTGGCTTGGAACTAGAAAATAACCTAACGCTTGCCGGTTTTGCGGGAATGCAATTGCTATCTGCCGAAAAAGCTCAGCCCTTTGCGGTTCGTCGTAGCGGATTGGTCTTGGGCGAGGCTGTAGCAGCAATAGGCATATCAAAACATCCGAGCCGGTGGCGCCTCGCTGGTGGAGCCCAAGTAATTGACAGCAGCCAGATCAGTGGTGCTAGTGCCACTGCCTACCAAGCGATGTTGCAGCAGACTTTACAGCACGCAGAAATCGCAGCCGGGCAAATCGACTTAATCAAGGTGCAAGCGGCTGGCAGCGTGCCGAACGATGCTATCGAAGCGGAAGCCCTACGTGATTTTTTTACGTCAGTTCCGCCATTGTTATCGCTCAAAACCTTTCTGGGCCATACATTAGGGGCATCCGGTGCAGCGGAATTAGCTTTACTGCTAGGTATTCTTGAGCAGCAGCAATGGCCCAATCTCGCGCTTGATGCGGACACTCTTGATCTGAGTTTGGGGGTTAATTTTGCAGTTGAGCTACCGCAACAACTGAAGCGCATTCTGATATGTAATTTGGGTTTTGGTGGCAGTCACACCTGCATCCTTATTGAAGACACTGTTGAAAATACTAGTGAAGGTCCTATAGAAGGTACTCTTGAAGATACTGGGGCATAGTATGCAAACCAAAATCTTTCACATCAAAGCTTGCCATAATTTGCCCCCAGACGATAACTGGAGAGAGCAGCTTATTAACTTATTGGGTAGCAAGCCGCGTCGCTTATCGAGCTGGTGCGAACTCGGCATGTTTGGTGCGTTGACCTGCCTTAAAAAATCAGAGCAGATTCGTTTAACAAATGCTTCACAGTCGGATACCGAATTGTCTAATAGCAAATCGTCCAATGCCATGTCTTCCAAGACAAAGTTATCCAGTGAAGTATCGCTTCGGGTTTTTACAGAATATGGCACCATTGCTGCTACGCGCTGGGCGTTGGAGCAGGCTCGCGAATATTTACCTATGCCTTTCACTTTTATGCAAACCCAGGCGGGGCAACTTTTTAACGCACTTGGCACAGCGCTCGGTTGGCATGGTGATGGTTATTGCACAACTTATGAAAATCGTGAATGCGGTGAGATAGCGTTGTTGCATAGTTTTAAGCAATCCGCCCTGCTCGCTTGGGTTGATGAAGAGCAAGAACTTATTAGTCGCTGGATCTGGCTTGAGTGCGTTATTCTTAATCAAAACAATACCGCGTTTAATGAACTGAAATGGCGGGCTATCGATAGTATTTTTCAAACGTCTGATGTTGCGCGCTGGCTTAAAATCGACGCTAATAAACACATTTTTGAAGCTTGGTAATCTTCTGTAAGTGCTTTTAATTTCACGTCGCTTTAAATTGCCACGTCCTTTTGAATTGTCACGTTGCTTTAAATTCTTAAGTCTCTTTAGATGTTATCGTTTTGGAGCTCAGCTTCTGCAACACCCCCCGCATTGAAAACAACAATATAAACGGAAACCATTCACCCCAAAATTTGTTGTTAGAAAAATAAATCGCCACTGCTATTGCGAGCACACAAACAAGGAGTAACCCGATGGACCAATAACCATTTGAATGATTTGTAGGCTGACGAATACCTAAGAAGCTGAAGGGACTAAATACACTCGTTATGCCACCAACCAATAGAATCCAGTACAACATACCCAATGCGCGCAGCTGACCGTATAACTGATTTAGCCAGCTCCACTCAATAATAAGGGCAAAGGCACCGCTCAAAAAATAGAAATTAATAGCCATGGAGATGCGATTTAGAATCATACCTTGGCGCATTAGATAAACGGATGAAATGGCTCCCGTTACGCTCGCTAACAGATAGGGCGCCAGCCAGTCGCGGCTTAGGTTCATATCCACGCATTGCACATAGACCAAAAAAATCGTTAGAGGGATGGATTCAATAATGCCGTTGAGGAATTTCTGCATGCGTATTTTTTGCCCGGATTTGAATAATTATTAGCGGAATGTCATTATTTTTTTGGCGCAGAATAGCTCATAATCCTGCCGCGCAGGAAAGTAGCCAGAGCAATTGCGATTAGATTATCATGCCTGCAAAACGATTCCCATTTGAGTAAAGTAAGTCATTATGCCTATCCTCACTGAGCCCTTAACTGCAATAGAGCGCAGCTCTCTTCAACGCCACAAGAATAACGGCTGGGTGCGCGAAACGCATTTCGGCCGCTGGTTTTTACGTAGCGACACCTGGTATCGCTACGTATTGTCGCTCGCAGTACTCGATTTTAAGAGAATGCTGCTTGATCGCATCCCTTTAAATGGCCGTATTTTAGATGCCGGTTGTGGTGAAGGTATTACGTTTGGTTTGCTTGAAACACATTTAAAACCAGCTCAGATTGCGGGCATTGAAATAGACCTTGAGCAAGCAAAAAAAGCGATTCGGGTGGCGGCCGGCATGAGAACTCCTACGCAGGTCATTCACGGCAGCGCTGCTGATCCGACCTTTGAACACAATTCATTTGATCTGATTTTCAGTCATCAATTATTGCATCACACCTGCCAGCAAGCTGAGGTATTAGCAGAGTTTTATCATTTACTTAAGCCGGGCGGTATCCTGCTTGTTGGCGAATCTTGTCGCTCATTTATCAATTCTTTTTTTGTACGTTTGCTATTTCGTCACCCGCACATGGTGCAAAAAGAGGCCCAGGATTATGTGGATTTAGTTAAAAGTGCTGGTTTTTCGATTGATGATAAGGATGTAGTGACGTCTCGGCCCTGGTGGTCACGTCGCTGTTTGGGGTTAGCGCAAAAATGCGGCATTGGTAAAAATAACAACACGCCTACTGAAGTACTGATTGTTGCAATAAAACCAATCTAGATAAGTTTAAGTCACGGCAACAGTTGGGTATCCGTCAGCGATTCTGGTAAACTGCCGCGCTTTTACAAATGGACAATCGTCATGGTCACCAAAGAAAAAATTTACTCATTCTTGCATGAAACTCTGGTTTCATTGTTTGAGGTTGCGCCTGAAGATATTACGCCGGAAGCTAAATTATACGAAGACCTTGATATTGATAGTATCGATGCCGTGGATTTAACGGTAAAGCTCAAGGAGTTTACTGGGCGTCGTATTCTACCTTCCGATTTCAAACAAGTGCGTACCGTGCAAGATATTGTTGACGCTGTATTTGAACTTTTAAGCCGTCCTACTGATAATCTTGAGCCAATGATCGATATCACCCAGGGTAAGCAACTCGATGGCGGCAACTAAAGCCGTTACCGCAGAGATTTTACGCCCAGAAATTATTCACACTTCCGTTTCTGGGCATTCGCTCGACTTAACACTTTCTATTACTGAAAATCTTTGCTACTTCGTTGGCCACTTTCCCGATTTCCCGATATTGCCGGGTGTAGTGCAGCTAAGCTGGGCGGTGCATTATGCCAAAGAGTTTTTAGGGTTAACTGCGCCCGTCATGAACATTGAACGGCTGAAATTTACCTGCCCTATCCAACCTAATGTGCAAATCATGCTGCATATTGATTTTGATGGGAAAAAAAATAGCGCAACTTTTTGTTTTCATTCAATGCCACATTTGTTTTTACAGGCGCAATCAGCGGCGCAAGAGCCATTGATTTTTTCTCAGGGGCGCTTGATGTACGGCGAGCCGACAAATGCATAAGGCGACTTTCAATCATAAGCCAACTTTCAATTCGTCGGAAAATTTATCCGTCGATTCATCGTTTAGTCCTTGTGCCATTATTCCTGTATTCAATCATCAGCAAAAAATCGCGAGCGTCTTGTTGCGCTTACATGAATTTAATTTGCCATGCATCGTAATAGATGATGGAAGCGATGAAAATTGCGCGCAAGTGTTAAATGATTTGGCACAACAATTTGTATGGATTAGTTTGCAGCGCCTGGCGGAAAATTCTGGCAAAGGTGCTGCAGTTTGTCATGGATTGGCTTACGCACACATTCAAGGTTATTCTCATGCATTGCAAGTCGACGCCGATGGCCAGCATGACCTTAACGATGTGCCCTTATTTTTAAATCAAGCTGTACAGAACCCTGCCGCAGTTATTAGTGGTTGGCGCAGTTATGCTGCAATGCCAAGGGGGCGCCGAAGCGGTAGAAAATTGACGGATTTTTGGGTGCGTGTAAATACCATGTCGGCGCAACTTAAAGATTCTATGTGCGGTTACCGTTTGTATCCACTGCTGCAAACAATGGAGTTGCTGGCGCACCAAAAAATTGGTGCGCGCATGGATTTTGATACCGACATACTTGTCAGATTATATTGGCAAGGTCTCGATGTAAAAAACGTACCCACGAAAATTGTTTATCAAGATGATATACCATCACACTTTCATATTTTTACTGATAATGTGCGCATCAGCTGGATGCATACGCGATTATTTTTTGGCATGTTGCTGCGCATTCCGCGTTTAATAAAACGGCACTGTTTAATAAAACGGCACTACGCGCAATAAATTTTTCGTACCTGAGAGTTGTCATGCTCGTTAGCGGGATGACGGAATAACACTATGCACGCAAGTGAAACTGAGATACTCGTTCCTTTTCATGACGTAGATTCCATGAGCATTGTATGGCATGGCCACTACGCAAAATATTTTGAAGTGGCACGCTGTGAATTTTTAGAAGCGTTTCAATATAGCTATCAAGCGATGAAGCAGTCAGGTTACGCTTGGCCCATCATCGATATGCGTATTAAATATGTTAAGCCTATAGTGTTCGGGCAAAAAATTCGTGTGCGGTGCGTTTTGCGCGAATGGGAATATCGTCTTAAGATAGATTACCTTATTACCGATGCGGCAACTGGTACACGTTTGACTAAAGGCTATACTGTTCAAGTAGCGATAGATATGCAAACCGAGTTGATGTGCTTTGAATCGCCACCTATTTTAAAGCAGCTGCTCACTCAAAAATTTGGCACACTAACTGATTAATAATTATGATTCCTGAAATGGTCACTGCCAGAATTACTGTTCGAATTAAAGTTCCGGCAATAAAAGTTCCGGAAATAAAAGTCACAACATTTGTTAATGTTATAGCCCTATTCATTGCTACTTTGCTCTGCAGTCCTGCTCTCGCTGTTAATCAAGTACAAATCGATAAAGTTATCACTCACTTGAATGGTATTAATTTTATTCAGGGCCAGTTCACGCAACAAAAAAAACTAACTGGCTTAAGTTATCCTTTGAAAGCGCAAGGGCATTTTATGTTTTGGAAAATGCAAGGGTTACATCTTGCAACAGAAAAACCTTTCTTTAATGCCATGACTATTACTAGCAATGCCATGATTAATTGGCAAGCTGACGGGACTGGTGCTATTGCACAAGAACAATCAGGTATTATTCAGCGCGAAATTAACAAAACGTTGCTCGCTTTTTTTAGTGCAGATATTGCTTTAATTCAACAACGCTTCAGTACTGAATGGATATTCGACAAAGAGCAATGGCAGCTAACGCTCATACCAAAATTGGATATCATTCAAAAAAATATGCGCAGCGCCGTAATTCATGGCAACAATAATCTACAAGGCTTAACAGTAGTGGCGGGAAATGGCGATGAAACCACTATTGAATTCACTTCGCAAATAGAAAGTGCTGCACCAACTGCCGCTGAATGCCGCTGGTTTTCTTTGCAACCACAAGAACTCTGCAGTGCATTTAAATAACCTGCGTCACTCGTACATTTAGCGGATTTATTATGCTGAACAGCGCGCTTTTTGCCACGCACTTACAATTATTGCTCAGGGGCATTTTTGTTGTGCTAACTGTAACGGTGTTGGCACTGCTCGGTTACCAAATACCACATGGCATTGCAGTGGAAACTAATTTGCAAGCACTGTTTCCGCAAGACAAAAACAATAAATTGGCGGAAAAAATAAATGAACAAGTTACGCATGAATTTGGCAATAAAATACTCATAGCTGTTCAGGCACCAAATACCGATGAAGTTAAGCGTGCTGCTGATTTTCTCAGTCAGGCAATTGCCAACAATTCCTCCGTAAAAATTGCGAGTATGAAAGATGGCTCGTCATTAATAGAAAAGCAAAATGCTTTATTGCAAATTCATCGCCATCAGCTGCTCACTCCTCACCAACAAAAACAATTAACGCAGCCTGACAAATCTGCCTTGTTAAGTCATGCTCAGTCTGCATTGTTTGGTTTTAATGGCGGTGGCTTGTCGCCTACGCAGGATCCGCTAAATCTTAATCCTGCTTATCTACATCAATTGCAACCAGCATTGAATGGTGAGTTAATCAATGATCGTTTGCTCTTAGCGGATGACAAGGGTCATCTCATTTTATTTGCATTGAGCATTGAAGGTGAGGCATTTAGTATCGACCTTCAGGAAAAAATGAATGCATGGTTGACTGATTTACGTAGCCAAATAGCGAATAATGAACAGACGCGCAATGCTAAAATTCTTGTGTCTGGCATTGTGTTTCATGCGGCAGATGCTTCCAGTCGCGCAAAAAAAGAAATGCAATTTATTAGTGTCGGCGATGTGCTCGCTAGCATATTGTTATTCGCGTTTACTTTTTTTCGTATTAGACCCTTGCTGCTGACTTTGGCTTCTGTTGCTTATGGCTTTGCGGTTTCGCTAGCCATTAATATATGGATGTTTGAAAAAATCCATATCATGACGTTGGTTTTCGGCACCAGTTTAATTGGTGTTGCGATTGATTACTCCGTGCATTATTTATGTAAGCACCAGGAAATTTTTACAACAACTTCAGATAAAAATACATCGCGCACCATCATCCAGAAATTATTACCGGCGCTTACGCTGGGCTTGTTAGCATCCGTCGTAGGTTATGCCTGTTTGTTACAGCCGTCGTTGCCGGGATTAAAACAAATTGCCAGTTTTTCGATTATTGGTTTGAGTGGATCCTGGTTATTTGTAGTTGTTGCCTTTCCTTTGCTGGTAACAAAGCCCTTACCCAAGCCCCACGCAATTATTGATTCCTGTGCGTTCGCTGTTTGGCGTTTTTGGGCAATATTAACAACACCTGCTAAACGTTATATTTTTGCCGGCTTAGTGTTAGTGATTGTAGTAGGTTTGCTTAAGTTCCAGTTCAGTAGCGATATACGTACGCTTTATAAGCCTTCTGCAGAGCTCGTTTATTCTGAGCAGCGTTTGCAACAGGTATTACAAGGTGTTTCACCGAATCAATACTTTTTATTGCGCGCACCTGATGCTGAAAGTTTATTGCAAGCAGAAGAAAATTTTCGCCATTCGTACCTGGATCCGCTGGTTGATACTGGTGCACTAAAAGCTTACACCGCTACCAGTCAGATCAGTCCGTCGCTACAGCAGCAAGATAAAAATTATCAACTTATGCGAACGGAATTGTATGCGAGTGATGCACTTGTGCCGCAGTTTATGCAGTCGGCTGGGTTCGATGAAAATGCAATTAATCAAACGCAGCAAGATTTTATCGCGGCGGAGCATCACTATCTTGAACTTGACTCATGGTTAAAAGTTGCACGTTCAGACCAACGCTTATTGTGGCTTGGTAAATTCGACAACGATTATGTCAGTATCATCGGTTTGCGCGGAGTTACTGATGTTGCGGCTTTGGCTGCAATAGAAAATAAAACTTCTATACAGTGGGTAGATCGTGTGAGTGAGATGTCGCAAATGCTGTTGCATCTTACGCATTCAGCTGCAGCTATGTTGGCATTGGCTTACTGCACTACCTTAATTATTCTGTGGTTTGCTTACCGCACTCCCCGAGCATTATTGTTAATAACAGTTCCGTTAATGACAACATTGTTAACCTTAAGTCTATTAAGTGCTTATGGTGTCCATGTTAATTTATTCCATATTTTTGGCTGCTATTTAATTTTAGGTTTAGGAATGGATTACAGTATTTTTTCGTATGCTGAAGGCCTTAAGGATAAAATATCACAACGTTCAATTTGGCTCTCTGCCATGACCAGTGGCGTATCTTTTGGGTTGCTCGGTTTTAGTTCTACACCTATGGTGCAAGCGTTTGGTATAACGTTGCTTATAGGTTGTTCCCTTAATTTATTATTTGCACCCTTAGTCGGTAATTTAAAAAGATCGGTAAATTAAACACCTCGCCGCAAGCAGCGAGGTATATTTTTGTTTCAAAAATCTATTCCGTGGCAAGCCACGGGGAATTTAACCCTCGCTTGCGATTTAAGGCCGGCAACTTAAGGAAATGCGCATGATACAAACATTCGGAATACAAAAAGGAATATTGCCAGCGCTGCTCTTAACATTGATAGTGGTTGGCTTAAGTGCTTGTAGTTTTTTACCCGCAAGACATTTTCCCTTGTCATCAGTGACTAGCGAAACCCAAACGCGGGTTGCGCAGCAACAATGGCAGCTACACTACAATAAAGAACTATATTCATTGCAGGTTATTGTTGAACGTACGCCAGCACATTGGCAGTGGATTATGCTGAATAATCTGGGCCAACGTTTGGCAACAGCTACAGTGACTGACACTAGGATTAACATCGAACATCACCAATCACACCCCGCTAATTCATTAACACCTGAATTGCTGGAGGCAGTGCAATTTAGCTATTGGTCGCTACAAGATTTACAAAACATCGACGGTGCAAATTGGAAGTTTCAAGAGCGCATCGGGCATCGGGATATTTATTTTTCTGGTATATTACGCGCCACCGTTGACTACCAAACTAACAGTAGTGGCGGCGCTGAAAGTAAGCTTCAAGACAAAAATATATGGCAAGGCGGCCTGAAGTATGACAATAAAAAAAGCAATTTTTATTTGGTCATTGAAAGCCAATTGCTGAATTAACCGGTTGCTAACTCGCTAAAAATCCTATGAGCACATCAGCATTGTTTACATCGTCAGAAGAATTTACATCGATAGAAGATTTGATTCTGCATCGTCCACCCATGTTGTTGTTGGAATCCGTTGCCGAGTGCAATGAGAAAGGTTTGACCGCTGTGGTCAATCCTGCAAGTTCGCATCTGTTTGCCAATCCCGATGGCACAATTCCGGCGTGGGTTGGTATTGAGTATATGGCACAAGCCATTAGCGCTCGTGCCGGAATTGCTGCACGATCGCGCGGCGAAGCGATAAGTGTTGGTTTATTATTAGGTACGCGCAAATACACAACTCACGTTGAAAGTTTTGCGCCCGATCAAAAACTTTTAGTGAAAGTTCGTGAATTATTCCGAGATGAAACTAATCTAGTCTTGTTCGATTGCCAAATTTATAACGAAGAAACCTTACTGGCCACTGCGGAAGTTAAAGGTATAGAGCCCGATGATATAAAAGCCGTAGTCGCACAATTTCAGCAGACGCGCGAAGCCACATAAGAAAAGCACTAAGCTATGCGTGAGCATCAAGAAGCTGCGCAAGAAAACCAAGAATTTACGCAAGAAAAGCCAAGAATTAATGCAAAAAAACAGACACGGGATACCAAATGAATAATCAAAAAAGAGTGCTAGTGACTGGCTCCAGCCGTGGCATTGGCCGCGCTATAGCGCTACGTTTAGCCAAAGATGAATTTGAAATTGTGTTGCATTGTCGCAGTCAGCGCGAACAAGCCGAAGCTGCGCAAGCAGATATTTTAGCGCAAGGCGGTAAAGCAAGTATCGTGCAATTTGACGTGGCTGATAGAGCCTTGACAAGACAAGTACTGGAAGCCGATATGGATAGCCACGGTGCTTATTACGGCGTAGTCTGCAACGCAGGTATTGCGCGTGACAATGCCTTTCCCGCTATGACGGAAGAGGATTGGGATATGGTAATACATACCAATTTGGATGCTTTTTACAACGTATTAAACCCGATTGTAATGCCCATGGTGCGTCGCCGCGCGCCGGGACGCATAGTTACCTTATCGTCGGTTTCTGGTTTGATGGGTAATCGTGGCCAAGTAAATTACAGTGCAGCTAAGGCCGGAATTATCGGTGCAACCAAGGCTTTGGCGATTGAATTAGCCAAACGCAATATCACCGTTAACTGCGTTGCTCCAGGGTTGATTAACACCGATATGATTGATGAAGCGCCTATCGATGAAGCGCTCAAGCTAATCCCGATGCGTCGTGCTGGCGAGCCTGAAGAAGTTGCCTCACTAGTGAGTTACTTATTATCTGAACAAGCGGGTTATATCACTCGCCAAGTTATTTCTGTTAATGGCGGGATGTTCTAATGAAGCGTGTAGTGGTTACAGGAATGGGTGTCGTTACCGCCTTGGGTGATAATTGTCCGACGT
>JANPKH010000147.1:0-20062 GCA_031425935.1 Gammaproteobacteria bacterium
GGGAACCCCATCCCACCGAACAGCCACTCCCCGCGGCAAATGGGAGCCACTGAAACCACGCAGTGCAATCGCTTCTGCACCAAAACGGAAAGGCAGAATCTGAGTGCTGGGCAAAACTTCTACCGCATCGGAAATTCGGCGTGCATTTCTAGATTGCCATGACTGACGTGTAACTGTTGACGTTGTGGAAGCAGACACTCGGGACTTTTCAGGCGACAGCAAGGAAGCGGATGCCACCGGAATTTCGAGGAGTTCCTCAAGTGAGAGCGAAAATAAATCTCGCATCGGTAGAGAATCACTCTGGTCCGCAGTCTTTGCATAAGCATTCGCACAGCTATAAATAGATAAAATAATCACGAGAGCTTTTAACAATATAGTGGGTATGCCTGAGTGAAGATTGGTTTGTATGGCGGATTTATCCAATGTTGACTTCCCATGTTGTCATTTAAATTTATATTTTACATGCAGTAAAAAAGCCGACGGAAGAAAGTTCTACGACACCTGAGAAAAAACCTGTCATGCAAGACAGGTTTTTTTCTTATGGAACGGTTTTTACTTAACGATTTTAGATTAGACGGCCAATAGGGGTTTTTCAATTTATGGAGGCAGACTAAATATTGCAGATCTTTTTTATCATGCGTCAATGCGAGCTGTCAATCTTACTCGGCCTTACTCGGCCTTACTCGGCAGCGGCACCAAAAGATCGTCGGTGCAATGTACATCCGTAAAGATTAAATCTTCCTATGGTTTTTCTTTAACATGCTGATTATGTGTAAAGATTAGTGTGAGAAAATATTTTATGAAATAAAAAATCTGATCGTTTTATAGATTATGTAAAAGTTGTGTGGGCAATTCAGTTGATAATGTTCTTACGATTTTTTTTGAAATAAAAAATAAAAATTGGAATCGAAGGTCATTCAGTTAGATCTTTTTAAGGGGAGTTTTCAGTCACATGCATTCAATGGAATAATTTCCACTCCTGATTTCCAAATTGACTATAGAGATGTAGCATGCGCTATGATCGAACAAGTATTTCTATAGTGCAAAGTATAATTGCGATCGCTAGTTTTCAAAATTGCTGCTATGCAATCTCCGACTAAGTAGATAATACATTTCAACTTTAGCTTAATGAAATTCACAACGGTTTAATGGGTCGCGGTAGGAATGCCGGTCACCCTGCACCCCTACCGCGACCTCTCTATAACGGTGTAATTCCTGTCCGTTTCCCTTGCAGTTGTATTCATATGACCATTTTGATAAGTCTAGCTCTCCCTCATTGAACTCATCGCTAAATACCAATTGCCAATGATTGTCTTCAGGGCGATAGGCGTTAGAGGAGCTGGATTGCAAACTATTTGAGGAATGAGATGCTGATGATTAAGAATTATAACCACCAACGTATGCAGAGATTGGTAAAAGGTGGATCAACATTCTGCCTTCACTAAAACCCAAACGAGCGGTTGTATTCGATCTGCGGACCTAATGGGTCTGACGGGTTATTTCTGTAGGCGAGCAAGGCCAAAAGTAATCTATTTGATTGTCAAACCTGCGCTCTTAGCGGGGTGTGAGTAAACGGCCCATTTTTTGTTGAAAAGGTGGGTCTCCCACGTTGTCGGGATTTGCCGAGTAGGGACGACGTCTCCCGGCCTCAAACTCATCATTTGCTTAGACACTTAGGGATCTTTCGCTAGGGGAATTGATTCGTTGATTTTCCTAACGTTTTTTTGCTGAGTGTCCAACATTTAACAATAAAATGAGAGCAATCAACGATGATTAATATAAGAAAAAATTTTTTTTTAATGTGTATATTTTTTATAGCGCAAACTAGTTATGCAGAGCTTACATCTTATGGTGCTGGCAATATTAGTGACCAAGCCAACCCGGCGGGCTACAAATGCGCTGTTGATCATGGCAATTGGATTTATAGCGCAGGTATGGTGAATCCCGGTGTCAGCAGCTGTAATCCTATAGGTAAACCAACGCCGATATTTCCACAGCGTGTCGCACCAGCATCGACTAAGCCAACAATGACGCATCGTTGGTGGGGGTCAATTTCGTTTAAGGGCGAAATGAAGGTGGGGAATGTCAATGATGCGGGCTACATTACTCCCGACCCAATGACTGCCCGCATTACGGATCGAGGTGTACGAATTATGGGAATTCCTAGTGGATTACGGAGTGGGCCAATCAACACCCAATATAATATTCCGGACCCTTTTAGTGAGGTGTTTGACGGTATTGCAATTGGCAATTCTGTTTACGCCAATATGGATGCCTATTTAAAAGACTATAGCGACGGCTCGGTCACTGTTCAGTGGAACAGTGGTGGTGTAGCGGTTATGGAGGCGACGTTTGTTCATGGTTCGCCCAACGCTTACTTCACCGTACATCAAGGAAGCATGGTGATTCGTACGTTAAGAGTCGATGGGGGTGAAAAAGGCGTTTTTTATCAAGCAGGTAATAGCCTTGGTGTGTGGACGGATGTAGCCGGAGATCGCAATAGCTTTTTGATTACAGGTCATGATGCCACGGTATTTAGTGGGGTAAATACCGCTTCGATAGGCGTCGCGAATACCAGCAAGCGCGTAACGGTTACGCTGCTGCCACAAGGTGCGGGTATTCCAAATGCGGCTATGATTCAGGCCTTCGCACAAACAGCCAGCCAAAGAGTGGATAAAGTAAATATCACTTATGCCGTTGATAGGGCAGTAAATAAAATTACCGTAAGTCATCAATACCAATTCGAGGGGGCTCCGGTTACGACGATGATTGGCCTGTTGCCTTTGCAATGGAAAAACTCAACCCAAGCTGTCACGGCCTATAAAGTTCGTAGTGCGCGCGGCGTTACTAAATTTGCCTTGGCCGATAGCTTCAGTTACACAATCCCATTTGTGGGGGTTTTGCCTTATTTGCCAGAAAATATCGGCGATTACGATATCATTCAACTCAAAGCGTTAGTGCTTGAGTTCATTAACAAAGGCTCTGCTAATTGGAGCACTGTTACCGACACTTATTGGTCGGGGAAAAACTATGGCAAGGTTGCGGAGTTGGCGGCAATAGCGCGTTCAGTGGGAATGACTGCCGAAGCGGATCAGTTGGTGGCTTGGTTGAAAACTGAATTACAGGATTGGTTTAAAGCGAATACCAATGGTAGTTTAGATACGACTAAGTATTTTGCTTACGACAGTAATTGGAATACGTTGCTGGGTTTTGACGAGTCTTATGGGTCGCAACAACAACTCAATGATCACCATTTCCATTATGGTTATTTTGTGCGTGCTGCCGCTGAGATCTGTCGTGTTGATAGCAGCTGGTGCAGTGCATCAAATTACGGGCCTATGGTTGAGTTGTTGATTCGGGATTACGCGGCCGACCGCAATGATGTGATGTTCCCTTATTTACGTAACTTTGATCCTGCTTATGGTTTCTCGTGGGCATCAGGTCATGCCAATTTTGTCTTGGGCAACAATAACGAGTCCACATCTGAGGCGGCTAATGCCTATGGTGCTATGGTTCTGTATGGGCAAATTACGCAAAACCAGGCAATCACCGAACGTGGTATGTATTTACATGCATCTTCCACCGCTGCCTATTGGGAATATTGGAACAACTACGATCGTTTCCGTGGTTTGGGTGGCGATTTTGATAACTTTGATGCCGCTTATACGAAGATGACTACATCAATTATCTGGGGTAACGGGCACGTCTTTGCTACTTGGTTCAGCGGTGCTAACGCACATATTTTAGGGATCCAAGGGCTGCCCTTGAGCCCGCTGGTTTTTCATATTGGTCAACACGCTGATTATTTAAAGCACTATGTGACGTTGGGTTTAAGTCAATCCAGTAATGGCAAGCCTTCTGGATTAATCAATGATCAGTGGCGTGATGTTTGGTGGAATATTTTATCCATGACCGATGGCCAAGCGGCGGTGGACGATATGAAAAGCTATGGTTTTAACTATGAGCCTGAAGCGGGAGAAACTAAGGCACATGTTTACCACTGGATTTATACCCTTAAACAGCTTGGCCATTTAGCGACGGGCACAGGCGTGTTGACAGCGGATAGCCCCTCAGCAGTGGCATTTAGCAAAAATGGTGCTCTCACTTATGTGGCTTACAACTTTTCATGTCGTGATTCATTCGTAACCTACTCTGATGGAATGGGTTTAGCCGTCCCAGCGAATAGTTTTCGTGTTAAGCATACGGGCGATTCGGTAGATGCAGCGCCTTCAAATTCTGTGTGTAATAGTGTTAGTAGCAGTTCAGTGAGCAATAGTTCTGTAGCGGGCGTAGGGTCTTCAGCAAGTAGCATAACAACAAGTAGTGCTGCAGCAGCAACAAGTAGCGCGGCAAGCTCGGCATTCACAAGCTCAATTGCTCTAGGTGGAAATGAAACACCAATTTCATCCGTTAGTTCGGTTGCCAAGAGCACAGCAAACGTCAGTTCGCGGTCAGCAAGTTCAAATGCAACGGCACTTAATAGCTCAAGCGCATCAAGTGTCGGGGGCGCAATAGGAACTGATCCCTCGCCAAAGCCGCGTAAAAAATCTGGTGGGGGTGCTATGGGGTGGTTTGATTTATTCTTGTTTGGAGTATTGAGTGCACTTGCTTATCGGGGTATTCAAAAACGATCTGTGAATTCTGACACTTTTGGAAATGGCATCAACGTGAGCCAATGACTGAGCAAATAAGAGGGTGATTTAGGATTTATGTGAGCAAATTAAGCCGACCCAGTTATTAGGTGTCGGCTTTTTTTTGTCGAAAAAACAGGTTTTTGTGAGTGCGTTGTCGTCGTTCATACCATCATCAACAGTAAAAACGATTCGTTAAACCGTGGTTGGTGATTGTCGCATCAATCAGGTATTTGTGTAGTGTGTATATTCTACACATGTGTGTCGTTTGCCAGAATTGATAACCTATTGCTTTTAATATGTTTTTTTATGTGCCACATCCGAGCTGTCAAAGTGGACCGGCCCACAATAATGATTTCTTTAAGCTGGGACTACGCCGGTATTAGCAATCGCTAGAGTGCCTTCAGATTGAGCGGTATCACAACGGTTCTTTCTAATTCTAAAAATAGCTCTTTTATAAAAATCGGAGACAATCATGAATCTTGTTCAAAATAATAAAATATTAATAGTCGCACTGGTCGCCATAGCCTTGACAGGATGTGGTGGCTCAAGCTCCAAAAAAAGCAGTTCAAGTGTTGCAGCCTCAACTCCTGCGTCAGATGCTGCATCATCAACACCCGCCTCAGTAGTGGCTAGTTCATCTGGTGTATTGTCATCAACACCGACCTCGGTCGCCG
Organism: Gammaproteobacteria bacterium; assembly: GCA_031425935.1. Taxonomy (GTDB): domain Bacteria; phylum Pseudomonadota; class Gammaproteobacteria; order Pseudomonadales; family Cellvibrionaceae; genus Cellvibrio. The sequence continues at coordinate 5,309 of JANPKH010000147.1, forward strand.
CGAGCTCAACTCAAGCATCTTCTTCATTCGCACCCGTATTGGTTGTTTTTGAAGATGAGCCCTTACCACAATGGCACGCGTGGGATTGTTGTGGATTGCAAAACCCTCCATTGAAGACAACGACAGATGTTGGTCATGAAAAAGTGACGGAATTTGCAATATTTGGTTCTACCGTTGCAGGATTTACAGCGCGCAACTCAGCCGGTGCCGTAGGTGGTATGGTCTTTGATGCGACAAGCATAAAAGCAACGGGTACCGTTAGTTTTGATTTAAAAATGACAAAGGCCCCTACTGCGGGGGTAGGCGTTTGGAAGTTCAAAGTTGAAAGCGGTGGTGGTGGTGCGGGCAACGCGGCCGAAGTTAATCTATCCACCAGTCAAGAGGCTCATGCAGCTCCAGAATTAGATGTATGGCAAACGTATACGTTTAGGATTTCAGATCTGGAAGCCGCAGGAGTCAATGTATCTGCGATCGATTTATTTCTGATATTTCCAGCATGGGGCACGGGTGATGGTGCTGTTTTCTGGGTTGATAATTTGAAAGTATTTGATGCGCCTGGCGCCGGATCAGGGAATATACCAAGTTCTGTTGCTGCATCAATACCCTCATCGGTTCCCGCTTCTTCAGCCGTAGCAAGTTCAATGGCGGCATCCTCCATAGCCGCATCCATTGAGGCTTCATCCACACCTGCTTCTGTTGCCGCAAGCTCAGTTGATGCGTCATCGACTCCCGCTTCTTCAGCAGTAGCAAGTTCAATTGAGGCCTCATCAATTCCAGCAAGCAGCTCCAGTATTGCATCATCGTCTTCTCCATCAGCTGCGCTCGTTGTTTTTGAAGAACTGGCATTGTCGCAATGGAATCCGTGGGATTGTTGTGGTGGCTCAACTCCAGTAGTCATAACTGGCAGTGAAGTTGATCATGGTCAAGTTGCGCAGTTTTCGATAAATGGGGCTACCGTTGTCGGCTTTTCTTCGCGTGCAGATCACGGTGCGGTGGGTGGCACTCCTTTTGATGCTAGCAGTATAAAAACGACAGGCACTGTTAGTTTTGATTTGAAAATGACGCAAGCTGCAACCGCTGGGCCGGCTGTTTGGAAATTCAAAGTTGAAAGCAATGGCGGCGCCGGCGCCGGCAATGCTGCTGAAGTAAATTTAACTACCAGCCAAGAAGGCCATGCGGCGCCAGTATTAAATGTATGGCAAACCTATACGTTTAATATTTCAGCTCTGGAAGCGGCGGGCGTTAACGTATCTGGGCTAGATCTATTTATGATATTTCCAGCATGGGGCACGGGTGGTGGTGCTATTTTCCAAATCGACAACATGAAAATAAATGCAACTGGTGCCGTAGTTGCCCCAGTAAACGCAGTGCTTAATATGGATTTTGAAGAAGGCGGTTCTGGTAATGCGGGTTATACGTGGCTGATGTTTGAAAATAGTGACAACCCAGCATTAGAATTTGTCGCTAACCCTGATGCTTCAGGCATTAACACTTCAGCGAAGGTAGCCAAGTTTACGGCTAGGCAAGCTGGCCAACTATGGGCAGGAACAGAAACTCACTCTGCGCCTAAGTTTACGCTAGATAGCACCAATAAAATTGTAAAAATAATGGTCTATAAATCCGTCATTAGTGACGTAGCTTTGAAGTTTTCTGTGGGTGCTGGAGCTCAATCGGAAAAGAAAGTGGCAAACACCAAAATTAACGAATGGGAAGAATTGATGTTTGATTTTTCAAGTAACATCGGTTTAGCTCATACCGTTGATATTGATGGAATAATCGTCTTTCCAGATTTTGGGCCCAGAACCAGCGACAATATTTGTTATTTTGATAATGTTACGTTCAACAGTAATTAATTCGTTTGTGGTTCAGAGTTTAATTCTGAGCAAATAAAGATTATTCGTTACACACTTTAATAAGCCGGCCACAAGTCATTGTGGCCGGCTTATTTTATTTTATTTATTTATTTATTGGAAAATGTTGAGACGGTTTTCGATTTAAAAAACCGATAAACCTTATTCACTACGGTCACATAGCGCTTCCTAATTGTTGAAGGCGTCATATTAAAAAAATGGCACTCATTATGGCGTGGGGTGGTTAATGCCGAGATTACTCTGCTGCGATTACTTTAATTGTAGCTTAATCATTTTCAACTACGTTTAGATTTAGCTGCGTTTAGATTTACCGGCTACTGTTTTAATAATTTTTGCAAAAGCAAAGGCTTTGGATAGCGATTTAAAAAGACGTGCACCGATAAATAGCGTAGCAACCTCAGCCATTATTTTCCCCCCCGATTGCTGAGTTAAAAATCGCATAGTGACACTGCGTGGGTAAGTGTTATTCGCTTCTGTAGTTTCAATAAGTTCACGAGCTATGACTTGACGTTGCTCATGTAATTGATGGCGCAAATTTCTGCGTTTTTCAATTAAAGATAAATCTGCGGTGGCCGTCATAATTTTCTCCTAATTCTTAATGTTGCTATTTATTTAATAAATGCGCTTTTCATAAGGGCTATATCTTGCGTAAGTTCTTCACGAGTGGCAGCAAAAGCATGTGAGCTGAGTACAGATAATCTTTGAAAACGACGCCAGGCAATAAAAATTCCTAATCCAAAAGTAGCGATTAAACCCATTACGGCATGAATGCGATATTGCGTGTCCCAGCTAAATGCTAATACTAGTACGCCAACAAAAATCAAAAGACAAAGCCCACAAGCAAATCCAAACAATGCAAACATTAACATTTGCACAAGTCTGTTTTTTTCTTCCGCCCATTCCACTTGAATAAGTTCTGTATGCAGTGCAACTTGCGCAAATAAAGCGCCTCCTGCTGAACGCAGTAGGCGAACAATATCTAGCGAGTTAATAAGTGTGGCTGTACCGTTTGACTGTGGCGGCGGGGTGTGTAACTTATTGATAAGTGATGACCAACTCATATTTCACCTTTTACTAAATTTGTATTGAGAATAGCGCGTTAATTTCACGCATTAGTGATCACATTAAGCGCCAGCTAGAAGTGCGTCTGTGCGCAAACACACGGAATACGTTATGGAAATATATGGAAATGTATGAAAGATAAATGGTTTTTTGTTGTTATCTCGTGTGGTTTTAGAGTTGGCACAATTTCCAATCTGACTTAATGCGCAAAATAAATTGAGTGTTAAGTTCGCCAGCACACTGAACGCGCTATTGTAATTGTTGAATATTGTCGCAAGGTCGGTGCGATACGCGTCGACGATATCCACGAGGAAAGTCATTATGCAACACACAAATAAGATAGTTGTTCTTCCCCATACAGATCAGCAAGCGCCGCGTTTTTTTCCAAAGGCGACGTTTAGTATTTTAACTTCGGTAGCTTTTGCTTGCATGCTCAGTGCTTGCGCATCTACACCACAACCGCCCACGCAAGCTCTTCAGGCTGCAGAAACGGCCATTGCCAACGCAGAACAGGCAAGAGTTGCTGATTATGCGTCGCCAGAATTAGTTGAAGCGCGTGAAAAACTGACTGCTGCACGTTTAGCTGTTGAAAAGGAAGACATGCTATCGGCACATCGTTTTGCAGAACAAGCACGAGTGGATGCAGAGTTAGCTCTTGCTAAACAAAATGCAGCTAAAGCTAAGGCCGTTAATGAAGAGATGCAAAAAGGCATTTCTACATTAAAGCAAGAAATGAACCGTAACACGGGAGCTAAATAATGAGTATGCCAACGATGAAAACACTAGCCATGAAAAAAACGCTGAATGATTTGAAAAAACTCAGTATGGTTGCCGCAGTTGCAGTTTTATTAACAGCGTGTGCAAGTACTCCTAAAGCTCCAGAGGGCTCGGTTGCAGTGCGCAATAAGTTGAGCCAACTGCAATCTGATCCGCAATTATCTAGCCGTGCACCTGTAGCAATTAACGACGCTGAACAAGCTGTTCGTTCTGCTGAGAAACCAACACAAGATAAAGCATTGTCGAAGCATCTTGTTTGGATCGCTGACCGTAAAGTAGATACTGCTGTTGCTCAAGCGCAAGCTCGTTTAGCAGAAGATCAATTTAAATCTATCGGTGAACAGAGTGCTTCAGCACGTTTGGAATCTCGTACTGCAGAAGCAGATAAGGCTCGTTCCGATGCTAATGCGGCTAAATCAGAAGCTGATATTGCGAAACAAGAAGCTGAGCTTGCGAAAAAACAAGCAGAAGAATTACAGCGTCAACTCACTGAGTTAAGTGCTTTAAATGCTAAAGCAACAGACAGAGGTTTGGTGGTAACGCTTGGTGATGTATTGTTTGAAATTGGTCGTGCCGAATTAAAAAATAATTCAGTTAATAACCTTGCCAAACTCTCAGCGTTCCTTACCAAATATGAGGATCGCAGTGTAATTATTGAAGGTCACACTGACAGTACCGGGGCTGATGATTACAACCTTGGATTGTCGCAACGCCGTGCTGATTCGGTTAAGGCATTTTTGTTAAACCAAGGTGTTGCAGCAAATCGTATTGTTGCGACGGGTAAAGGTGAAGGTTCACCTGTTGCCGGTAATGAGTCGGCAGGTGGTCGTCAAATGAACCGTCGTGTTGAAGTTATCATTACTAACCCTGCAGACGTTAAATAAGCTAACTCAATAATGGTTTACTCACTCTTTGGCCTTCAGGTTTAAGACTGGGTTCAAGACTGAGTAACCATTAATTTTGAATTTGGAGAACAGTATGAGTTTAGGAACTATTTTATTAGTTATTTTGATTTTAGCGTTAGTTGGAGTTATCCCCACCTGGTCGCACAGTCGCAGTTGGGGTTATGGTCCTAGTGGTGGCGTAGGCTTATTGCTTATTATTATTGTTGTATTGTTGTTAATGGGGCGGCTGTAATGGACGCCATTCCTCGCAGATTCTTCTTGCACAAGCATCTGAAGAGGGACCAATTGGCCACAGTGTTAATACGTCCTTGTTTTAACATGGCATTGATGGGGGCGGTGATATATTTTGTAGCTCCTCCTTTCTAAAAGTAGCAGTCCTTTTGGCTGCTACTTTCCACTACTACTTTCAACCGCTACTTTACTTTTTTATTTCCAGCTTTTACTGTCCTAGCACTTCATTGCTAACAACCATTACATTGCTCAACAATTACTGCATTGTTATACGATCTCTACATTGCTAGATCTTCACTACCGCGCATCATTTATTTTCATTAGTCGTATCATTTCTTTTTTTACAACGCCGTAACATTCACAAACTCGCGCTTCTACTGCTTTTCTATCGAGCACAGCCATATGTCCACGGCGGTAACTAATGCAGCCTGCATTTTGTAAAATTCCAGCGGCTTGCGTAATGCTTTCGCGGCGTACTCCGATCATGCTAGCAACCAACTCCTGCGTCATTACCAACTCGCGATCGGGAATACGATCAACGGTTAACAACAACCAACGGCATAGTTGTTGTTCCACTGAGTGATGGCGGTTACAGACAGCAGTCTGAAACATGTGTGTCATGAGTCCCTGTGTGTAACGCAATAACAAACGTTGTAGCAAGCCTGCACGATTGAATTCTTCTTTCAGCGCAAAGCGATCTAGTCGGTAGGCATGGCCAGCAGTTTGCACCACTGCTGAACTAGGAGTGGTATTGCCACCCAAAAACAACGCAACGCCGAGCATGCCTTCATTGCCTACGCCCGCCATTTCAGAGGAGGCGCCAGCGGCGGTTACATAGTGCAGCGAGATAATAGCGGTAGTAGGAAAATAGGCGTAGCGCAATTGCTCATTGGGTTCATAAAGCATATCTCCCAAGCGCAGGGGCACCAATTCTAATCGTGAGGATAAACGCTCAAATTCTTCTGCAGTTAAAGCCGCTAATAGATGGTTCTGCTGTGGGTTATGATTAAGGATTGGTTGCATTTTCATCCTTCGGCGAATTTTTGGCTGGAGTCTGGTTCATGTCTTTGCATTCAATACCAATGCCGCGGTAACCAATGAAACGGCTGGACTGGTTAAACATGGGTTCACCACTCACGCGGTAATGCTGTTTTGTACCATCTGGATTAACGCGGCTAAAAGCGAAATCGATAAACGGCTGCCGCGCAGCAATACGCTCTTGTAATACCTTGCGTTCGGCTTGATCCCAGCCTGAATCAGCAGAACCGCCACTAATAGCGTCTTCAACGGAGCTTGTTTTACTTCCCATGGCATCGACTTTAATACCAAGCATTTCTAATACCGGGCCGGAAACTTTGGTGAAGTTTTCATTTTCGTCTTGCTCCCAATACCAATCAGAGGCAAGTTCAGTGAGACTGCGAAAACGTGCTTCGCTTTCACGCAGTTCAGCAGTACGCTCGGCCACAGTTTCTTCTAATGATTTGCTGTAATCTTCCAATTTTTTATACAGCAGCCGCACTTCCAACATATTGTGAATTCGTGTTTTTACTTCAACTAAATCGAATGGCTTACTGATGAAATCTTTAGCGCCAGTTTGTAAAGCGCGCAGCTTATGGCCAGGTTGTGCTGTTAAAACGATAACTGGCAAGTAGTCGTCACCGTCAATGGTTTTAAGGCTTTCCATTACCTGAAAGCCATCCATAACCGGCATTTGCAAGTCGAGCAGGATAAGTTCGTAATGGTGTTTACGATGCCAGGCACAGACCACCGTCGGGTCCATCGTGGAGTTAACGCTGGTGTAACCTGCGTCCCCCAACAATTGTTCAAGTAACTGCACATTGGCTTGTTGATCATCCACGATCAATATGCGTGCGTTGAGAATGTCTGCGGCGGTGAGTTTCATTTTTCTCTCTCTTGATTGTTATTTTTTGGTTCTCTTGGTTTATATATTTCGATCAGCAGATTTCGTAAATAGCTTACGTCTGTTGTTCGGCTGCGGTTTGGGGGTAGTGTTTAATTTCTATATTGTTTGGTGGCTTTAAAGTATCAGTAAATTTTAATGCGAGCTCGAGGGTTTGCATAAATTCATCAACTTTAATCGGTTTAGTAAGATAGCGATAAAACCCCGCTTGCAGACCTTTTTCAATATCCGCTGGCATAGCATTAGCGCTCAGTGCTACCACGGGAATGTGGGCTGTGATTGGGTCTGTGCGAAGCAATTTTAGGGCGTCAATGCCACTAATCCCGGGTAAATTAATATCCATTAAAATTACATCTGGCAAGGTTTTACGGGCCAGCGTTACACCACCGTTACCATCGTGCGCGGTGAATAAATGAATATCTCGGCGCCGTGCAATAAGGTTTTCAACCAACATTAAATTAGCTGGATTATCTTCTACATACAGCAGAGTGCGTAAAGCAGTTCCTGGTGTAGGTTCTGGTTGCTTAAAATAAATAGGTTGGGATTCGTCAATTTTTGCTTTGTCTGCGGTTGAATTCAACTCAATCCAGAAATTGCTTCCTTTACCAACGATACTATCCAGGCCCATAGTTCCGCCCATTAATTCTATTAGTCGTTTGGTCATTACCAGGCCTATACCAGTGCCTTCCTCTGCCATAGATTCCTGCCCCAAACGATTGAATGGCTGGAATAGCTGCGCAATTTTCTCGGGCGATAATCCGTCACCGGTGTCTGCTACGGTGATACGTAATCGGCCTGGAGTATGTTCTTTACAGGTTATAACCACCGTGCCATTAACGCAGTTGTATTTAATTGCATTCGAAAGCAAATTGATAAGTACTTGTTTTACTCGGGTATGGTCGGCGTACACCGAGTCTAAAATATCAAAAGGTGGAAAACTAACGTTGATACCGCGCTTATGCGCCTGAGGCTCAATCATAGTTGCACATTCTTGCATAACTTGTGCAAGCGACACGGGTTCCATGGATAGCGACAATTTGCCCGATTCAATCAGTGCAAGGTCAAGAATTTCATTAATTAGATCTAATAAATACCAACCCGCTTGTAAAATTTGATCCAGGCTGCGCTTTTGCACGGGTGACGGGGCTGGGTTTCCTGCTTCAATTAGTTGTGCAAAGCCCAAAATGGCACTTAGCGGCGTACGCAATTCATGGCTCATGCTAGATAAGAAATCTGATTTGGCGAGATTTGCTTTTTCCGCAGCGGATTTAGCTTTCTCAAGCTCAATATTGTTTTTTTCAAGCTCGCGGTCGAAATGCTTGCGTTCAGTTACATCACGCGCGGCGGCAAATACGCCTTGTAAATTTTGGTCGCGGTCATAAAACGTGGTGGCGTTATAAGAAACAACCGTTTGTTTGCCATCGCGAGCGCGAGCAGTTAGCTCATAGTTAGTCACTTTATTTTCTTTGAGAACTCGTTTAATACCGGCTTCAGCGTGTTCCGGGTCAGTAAAACAATTTTTAAAGGGCGCGCCGATCAGCTCGTCACGGGAACAGCCCGTCAGTTCTTCCATCTGCTTGTTGACATCGCTAATAATTCCCGCTGGGTCGGTTGTTATCAGCGCATCAATGTTAGATTCAATGAGTGAACGTGTATAAAACTGTTGGTCGCGGACAAGAGAAAAAGCCTGTTGCAATTGTTGGTTTAAGGCCTCCTGCGTATCTAATAATTGTTTAGTTTCTAGATGAACTAAATTTTTAATTCGTTGCTGACTGTTGCGATAAATAAAATATACAAACGTTGCTGCAAACAGTAAAACGAACAAGCTGGTAAAAACAATAATGCCAAACAAGCGTCGCATCTGCGATTGAAATGCGGTGTCGTATTGTTTAAAAGCGGCTTCTTCAACTTTTATAAAATTGTTCATTTCAATGGTAATGGCTTCCATCATGCGCCCACCATCTGTGTTGCGAACTTCATCTACTGCAGTGCTTATCTTGCCATTGCGGGCTAGCTCAATAAGCCGTTCCATAAATGTTAATTTTGCTTCTATCAGCGGTGTCAGTGTATTCAAATGAGCTTGTGCAGCGGGAATTTTCGCTAATTGATGCAGCTTTTCTAATTGCAAATTAAGGTTCTCGCGCACTTCCATGAATGGTTGCAAAAATGTTTCATCATGCGTTAATAAAAAACCGCGCAAATTCGTTTCGGCCCCTCTTAATGTAGAAATAAAGCTATGGGAATTATTTAAAACTACGTATGTATGTTGACGCATATCGGCAGCACTTTTCAGCTGCCAAAAGAATGTAAATAACGTTGCCACGCTCACGGCGACCAAGAGTAGGGCGCTTATTAGCCATACAGCAAGTTTTGGGTTATTTTTCATTAAGAACTATGCTCGAGTTTAGCAACTTTTAATTGTGTAGTTGTTTTATGTGCCAGTCTGTGTGGTGGCGCACATTGGACTAAAACCTGGAAAATGAATGGGATATCGTTTATTTCTTGATCTCGCTCCCTAAAAAATGAATGCGAATGTGTGTTTGCGCACCGATATGATAGCCGCTTAGCCTCAATCTTTGTTTACCGGGGTTTATATAAACGCCGATAACTAAATGTGATTTATTGCTGCCTATTGCTGGCTAAAATTGGAGAGAACAACATGTTAGAAACTATTGCGATTATCTTACTCATACTATGGGCGTTAGGGCTTGTGTCATCATTCACTGTAGGTGGATTCATCCATATATTATTGGTTGTAGCAATTATCATGATATTGGTAAGGGTTATTCAAGGCAGAAAGCTTTAAATAAATCCATACTTCATGTCCGAAGATAGATAGGCAGAAGATTGATAGGCAGAAGATAGATTTATTTAGGTTGGATGGCATTGATGTACGGAAGGATTTCTTTCGGCATCATGCCATCTTTTCTGTTTTTGTATCTCATACCAACTTTTCTACTTGTAACTGAACTTTTGGCGTTTTTTGTGCCGCAAAATCCAGTGCTATATCTAGCGTATTCAGAAATTCATTTACCCGAATAGGTTTAGTGACATAGCGAAAAAACCCCGCTTTAAGCCCGTTTTCAATATCATGTTGCATAGCATTAGCACTCAATGCCATGACAGTAATGTGTTGTGTTGCAGGGTCTTTATTTAAAATTGCCAGCGCATCAATACCATTTATATCGGGCAAATTAATATCAATTAAAATTAAATCTGGTTGTGTTAAGCGCGCAAGTTCAATACCACTGGTACCGTCCCGCGCCGTTAATAAATGAATGTCGGTGCGCCTCTGCATTAGGTCTTCTATCAACATTAAATTTGCCGGGTTGTCTTCAATATACAGCAACGTACGCTTTGGCCCGTTGAGGTTAATTAGACGAGCAACGCTTGGGGTTGCAATAACATCGATAGTTTCCTGGTCTGGCGTGGTGATATCAAGATCAATCCAAAACATACTACCTTCGCCAACAGTGCTTTCTACACCGATGTTACCGCCCATTAATTCAACCAACTTTTTCGTTACCACTAAACCAATACCTGTGCCTTCTTCCTTACCATTCTCTTGCCCAAGCCTATTGAACGGTTGAAATAGCTGGGCGATTTTTTCAGCCGTCAAACCTGCCCCGGTGTCGTGTACGCAAATGCGCAGTCGGTTCGGGGCAGTTTCAGAACAGGTCACCTTCACTTCACCATTTTCTTTATTATATTTAATGGCATTTGAAAGTAAGTTAATGAGCACTTGCTTTAAGCGCATGTGGTCCGCTTTGGCAATGAATGCAATATCATCTTTTGGAAACTCCACGCTGATATTGCGGTTGGATGCTTGTGGTTCAATCATGGTTTCACATTCGCGCATTAGGTCGGCTACATGCACAGGTTCCATTGATAGCAAGAGTTTGCCCGACTCAATCAAAGTGAGGTCGAGAATTTCGTTAATCAAATCTAACAAGTACCAACCTGCTTGAAGAATTTGATCCACACTTCGTTTTTGCGATGTTGTGAGTGGTGTGTTGCTAGCGTCTATTAGCTGTGCAAAACCTAAAATTGCATTTAAGGGTGTACGCAATTCGTGGCTCATGCTGGATAAGAAATCAGATTTAGCGAGGTTAGCTTTTTCGGCCAAATATTTTGCTTTTTTCAGCTCGATATTATTTTCAAGTATGGTCTTATCCAATTGTTTCCGTTCCGTGATATCCACCAACATATTGATGCCGCCGATTACCTTGCCACGGCTATCGCGCAATGGTGTTGGGTGGGCAATAAACCAAACGCGTGTTCCGTCCGGGCGCTCGGCAATAGCCTCTGCGCCATAAATGGGATGGTTATGTTTAAGAGCAAGAGCCATCGGGCATTCGTCGTGTGGCAGTGGTGAGCCATCCGTGCGGTAAAGTTTCCAACTAATGCACCAATGGTCGCTGCCAAGCTGCGGTTCGCGGCCCGAAAATTCAACAGCGGCTTGATTGTAATGCGTCAAACTACCTTTAGCATCGGTGGTATAAATGGCAACGGGTAAGGCATCAATAACGGTGCGCAAATGCCTCTCACTTTCCTGCAATGTTTCTTCAGTACGTTTGCGATCAGTAATATTTTTAAGCAGTACTGCAATCCGTCGGCTTTGCAGTTCGCCGATTCGGCAGGCATAAACATCAAACCAGCGGTCAAGAGTTTGCAATTCGTTCATAAAGCGAATTGGCTCTCCTGTTTGTGCAACTTTGTCGAAAATATCAATCCATTGCTTATCAAAATCGGGTGCCAGTTCGAGAATGCGCTTGCCCTCTGCCTCATGTAATCCGGTTTGTTTTTCAAACGACGGGTTCACTTCTAAAAAGCGGTAATCAACTGGTTTTTCGTTTTCGTAAATTAATTCGATTGCGCAAAAGCCCTCATCAATTGAATTAAATAAGTTGCGATAGCGGTCTTCATATTCACGTACAACAGCTTCTGCCAATTTGCGTGCGGCGATGTTACGCAGCACACCGGTGAAATAACGTTGCCCGCCCAAGTACATTTCGCTGACGGTAATTTCCATTGGAAAGGTGTCGCCATCGCGAGTGCGACCCTGAACTTCGCGCAAGATGCCGTTTCCCAATTCTTCCGGGCTGGCATTGTAATATTCGAGCGAGCGTTGGCCGTTGTGAAGTTCGGGAGCTATAACACTGAATTTTTTGCCGATAAGTTGTTTGGCGGAATAGCCAAACATTTTTGCAGCCGCGGGATTTACGGTTTCAATTCTATTGGTGTTAGCATGAAATGTTACGATACCGTCCAACACCGTGTTAACAATGGATTGAACCAATTGGGTGCTATCGTTCAGTGCTTGTCTTGCAACATGCTCGGCGCTGATATCACGGAACACGAGAACGGCACCAATCACTTGATCATCTTCATCCCGAATGGGTGCACAACTGTGGGAGATGATGCATTCGGTTCCGGTGCGAAGGTTTACTATGGTGTGATCGTCTTCATGGGAAGAAGCATCCAGTAACATCTCAATCACAGGAGTGGCAATCGGCGCGCGCGTTTCTTTGTCTACAATGCGAAATATTTCGTCGATTGGCTGGCCGATTGCTTGCGCTTGCGTCCGCCCGGTCAGTTGTTCAGCCACTTGGTTCATGAGTGTGATGTTGGTTTCGGCATCGGTGGCTATCACGGCGTCGGCGATAGAGTTAAGAGTAACTTCTAATTTTTTTTCGCTCTGTTGCACAGTCAAGTAAGCAAGATTGAGTTGCTGATTCAATGCTTCTTGCGTGTCGAGTGACAGTTTGGTTTTAACATGAGTTACTTTCAGCAGGCGCTCACGTGCAGTGCGATAGGCTCCATAAGTAAAGCCCTGTGCAAATAACAGCATAAATACGCTGACACAAGTGATCAACATAAACAGTAGTTGCATGCTAGTTTGAAATTCGTTGTCGTAACGAGTTAGTTCTTCCTTGCCTAAGTACGCTAATTTATTTATTTCTACTTGTACCGCATCCATTAACCGTTTGCCTTCATGATTACTCATTTCTTTACTAACGGCGTTCATATCTTGGGTGCGTTTTATCGTATTCAGCTTCTCCATGTACGCCAATTTAGCTTCTACAAGAGGGGTCATTGCATCAACGTAATTACCAGCATCGGAGTTTACAGTTAGTTGGTGTAACTGTTGAAGATCGCTCGTAATGGTGCTGCGTATGTCCCCATAAGGTGCGAGGTAAATTTCATCTCCCATTAACCAAAATCCACGCGCACTGGTTTCGGCTGCGGTGAGTTTATGCATTAATGAATTAGCGGTATCTATAATTTGCAGTGTATGTTTGCGTTGTGTATCTGATATTTTTACTTGGTTAAAAAACCAAAAAAGACTCGCCGCCAATAAAAAAACTATCAGTGAGGGAGCGGTCAACCAAATTATATATTTGCGGATGTTTTCAAATCTCATTACCAACTCTACCTCTAACCTGAACAACGTCCGGCAATTGTAATATTTATTATGTGTTTGGGGTTGATTTTGCCGACTACAACCTTGGTTATAAAAAAAGTATAAAATCTTCCTTAGGTTATATTTTTTTGGGTTATATTTTTTGCATTTGCTACATAGATAAAGCGTTAGTGAAGCATTAATGGGTGCCCCGTTAATGGCTGCCCTATTGGAATGGATGCCCTGTTGGTTTTATAGCCGAAATTAAATCTGTGTTTTTGTCGCCGCTGCTAATGCATCGTCAATAGTAGACATCAATGTGTTGATGTTGAAGGGTTTGGTTAGGTAACGAAAAAACCCGAGCTCCATACATTTTTCAATGTCGCGCGGCAGAGCATTCGCGCTTACGGCAACAACGGGAATATGTGCGGTGAGCGGGTCTAGCGCCAATATTTTTACCGCTTCAATTCCATTAATACCCGACAAGTTAATGTCCATCAAAATGACGCTCGGCTGAACCTCACGTGCCATCTGAATGCCGGCATTGGCATCTTTTGCTGTCAATAAGCGAAGGTTAGAACATCGCGAGATAATATTTTCAACCAGCATTACATTAGCGGGGTTGTCTTCTACATAGACTATGGTGTGTTGCGTATCTGTTTGAACCTCTGTTTCGATGGTGGCGATAGCTTGATCTTTGTCAGAAGTAGGGGTTGGCTTGTCTGTCAGGTTTATCTCAATCCAAAATACACTGCCTTTACCAACAACGCTTTCTACACCAATGCGCCCGCCCATCAATTCGCACAGCCGTTTAGTCATTACTAAGCCAATGCCCGTGCCCTCCACACCCTTAGATTCCTGACCAAGGCGATTGAATGGTTGAAACAGCTGAGAAATTTTTTCGGGCGACAAGCCTTCACCGCTATCCTCGACACAAATACGTATGCGTTCAGGCGATTGCCTGAGGCAGGTAACAACTACAGACCCAAGGGTTTTGTTGTATTTGATCGCGTTAGAAAGAAGGTTAATGATTATTTGTTTCAGTCGCGTACGGTCAACATTGACATAGTGCAGGGTTTCCGTCTCGGGGAAGTGCAAGTTAATTCTTTGGGCTAGTGCTTGTGGTTCAATCATGGTGCGGCATTCGCGCAGAACTTCATCTATCGAGACGGATTCCATGGACACCGATAGCTTGCCTGACTCAATGAGCGCGAGATCAAGAATTTCATTAATAAGGTCTAGCAAATACCAGCCCGCTTGCAGGATCTGATTAACACTGCGTTTTTGCGCTGCAGGGGAAACCGCGTCACCCTCTAGAATTTGTGCAAAACCGAGAATTGCATTTAAAGGTGTGCGCAATTCATGGCTCATGCTGGAAAGAAAATCCGATTTAGCGAGGTTGGCTTTTTCTGCCGTCTTAGTAGCGTGCTCTAGTTCAGCATTCCTATTGAGAAGCAACTGGTCCAGCAATGCCCGCGCCTCAGCCGCTTCTCTACGGTCGTTTATATCACACAACACCAATAGCAAAACCGCGAAAACAAAGGCAAAATTTTAATAGGTATAAACAAAATATGCCCACAAAGG
>JANPKH010000148.1:0-6294 GCA_031425935.1 Gammaproteobacteria bacterium
TAATGTCACCAGGTATTGTTAAATCCGTCGTATACTCGCGAGTATTTTCAGCAATTTTCTGTGTTAACCAACGCGTAGAAGCCTCTTCTCGCTTACTATTTCCTCGCGCCAGAACATTACCTTGCTCATCAGAAATAATAACTTCATAGATAAACCCGTAACGTAGCAAGCCATTGACGACTTCATCTGATAATTCTTCATCTAAAGTAGCTACTGAGCGCTCGGCAGGTGGTTTTGCAACTTGGATAACACGTTCAATCAAATCGTCTAATTTGCTCTGCTCGTGATGTAAATCAAGATATAGCTGAGCAGAACTCATTATAAAACTGAGAACAAATGCCAAAATAATACCTATTTTGGCCAGCTGAAATGAGATGCCATGAAAAAACAATGGTTTTTTATCTCTCATTGATGAGTTATTCCGCTCAGTTTAGTCATTATAATTTCAACAAAAATACAGTTATTGCCAGCACTTAAGTCCCCTCTCTTCCAGTTAAAACCATACTACCAACAGCTGCAAGACCGCAACAGTCAGTATAGGTTAAAGTGTTCAAATAGGTATAACCAGAACGAAAATTAATGATATTGGTCATATTGCAAACGCTACTCTCATCATTATGAACCCACTGCGCTTAACCCAGTCCCATTAACTCCCGCCATTCAGAAATGCCATCTGTTTTTGATAAGAACATGCAGCCAAATACAACAGTTTGCACGCGACAATAATATTTAAAAATAGCCATCATTCGCAAAGTTGGCGTAAGTATTGCGGATTATTCAATAAATACTAATTGAGTATTTTTAATGTAAAACCCGGCAATAAAATGACGCATAGATGGAGTTACAAAAATGATTCATCAGCAAAAAAAATTATTCAAAAAACTGGAAAATACGTGAAAACAGAGCTACAACTTAAACATGAAAAGACATTCCCGTTAGCAGTAAGATTCAGTACGGGAAATAGAGGGCAGTATGGGCATTAATGTAAAAGATTTACGAGAATTAGTAGTACGCCCCACCCTTGAACAGCTCGATGAATGGTCCCCCGCTGTTGAGAATTTATTACTAGGAACTGCGGCTCAAGAATCACAATTAGGTTTTATCATTCACCCAGGCATTCTAAAGGGTGCCGGTTTATACCGCATATCTGAGTTTACCCATACTCAAGTATGGGATGAATTTTTGGTCACAAATCCTGAGCTCGCATCACGCATGCGGGGGCTCGCAAGTCAACAGCAATTTTTAAAAAGCCCCCATCATGAATTAATTACCAATCTTGGCTACGCCACCGGCATTGCCTGGATGATTTATAAACGTAATGAACTACCAGTACTTGATGAAAATAATGTTACTGCATTAGCCGATTGCTGGCAGAAAAATTATTCTATCCGCGATCCCAAGCAGCATAAAACTTCAACTTACAGAGAAACGGAAATAAATAAATTTGCCAATAATTACCGTAGGCTAGTATTACGCGAAAATCGAAAAATAGCTGCGTAAGATAAATACAAATTCAAACACCCAAAGTTTAAAAAATTTTGTAATCTCAACCACATTAAATAAAATAATTATCCATGGAATAATTGACCAATGGGAGCCATAATGGATAGATTGTTGTACGCATCAATTCTTGAGGTTTAGGAATGCAATTCCGATTTTTGTTTAGCCCGCTGTTGCCATACACTCTTGGTCTACTTCTTGGTCTACTTGCTGTTGTTAGCGTTTTTAACGCCACGCATGCTATGGCCAAATCAGCACAAACTCCCAAGGGCCAATCTGTTATTGAACAGTTATCTACATCAACCAATCCTATTAATTTTGTCTCCAGCGCTCGTAAGGCAGAGCGTTTATATTATGAAGAGGCGCAAAAAGCATTAGATAAAAAGCAAGTTTCTCGCTACAAGCAAATTTTACCTAAACTCAAAAATTATCCACTACTTCCTTACCTGGAATATCAGGAGCTTGGTGAGAGACTTACAGCACTACCGCGAAAAGACGTAGCACTTTTTTTTGAGCGCTACCCAAACTCCTTTTTAAGCGAACGTTTACGCCATCGCTGGCTACGCACACTCGCAAGCCAAGAGCTATGGGTTGATTATCGCAATTTTTATGACCCAAATCTGAACGATTCCGAGTTGGCATGCCTCAACATTCGCGCTCGTCTTTTTGCTGGAGACAAAAGTGCTCTGATCGACATTGAACCCTTATGGAATATTGAAAAGCCACAGTCCAAAGCCTGTGATCCGGTGTTCACAGAATGGGTTCAAGCGGGATTGTTAACCCCCACACTGCTTTGGAGCCGCTATATTAAAGCGGTTCAGGCGAATGAAATTATCTTGGCTACCAGCCTTACACAGCAAATGACACCTGCACAACAAGTGCTGGCCTTACAGTATCAACACGTAGCAGAAACACCGAAACTGATTTTGCAAACCGGGCTCTTTAATACGCAACTACCGGAAGCCCGCACCAGCGTTGCCTTAGGGCTTGAACGTTACGGACAAACAAATGCAGTAGAAGCGGATGATTTATGGAAAAGCTATCAGAAAAAAGGCGAATTTACTGAAGACGAAATCATTCATATTAATTATTTACTCGCCCTCCAATTATTACGACAAGACCAAGATGTTAGAGCAGAGCAATTGGTTATGGTGACGCCCAACCTCAGTCACGCCGATTTACTGGAAGCCCTGATTCGCGAAGCTTTACGCAAACAAGATTGGCAAAAATCCTATCGCTGGATTTCACGTTTACCACCTGAAATCCAAAAAAGTGAACGCTGGAGCTACTGGCAAGCTCGCATTATGGACAAACTGAACATTAAGGAGTTAGAAGGCAAAAAAACTCTCGAAATTTATGCAGACCTCGCCAATACGCGTAGCTTTTACGGCTTCTTATCCTCCGACAAGCTCGGCGCAGACTACAGCCTTGTCGATAAGCCAATTCAATTAACGAAAGAATTCATTAGTTCCGTCGAGCTTTCCCCTAGCATTCAACGCGCTCGCGAATTGTATTTAGTAGGGAACTTAAGCGCCTCTAATCGCGAATGGACACACACTATGCGGCATTTGTCGACCGAAGAAATTGTCGCCGCTGGCCGCCTGGCAGACCGCTGGGGCTGGCACAGGCAAGCTATTCAAACTATGGCCGACGCACAACTGTGGGATGAGCTTCAAGTTCGCTTTCCGCTTGTTTATCCCGAAAACATAAAAAATGCTGCGCGCCAAACTGCACTAAGCGAATACTTTATTTTTGCCATAACTCGCCAAGAAAGCGCTTTCAATGCCGATGCAAAATCACCGTCAGGCGCTTTGGGGTTGATGCAAATGTTACCCTCAACCGCAAAGTCCACAGCGAAAAAATATGGAGTAAGCTTTAAAAATCAAGACTTATTATTACCAGAAAAAAATATCACCTTAGGAAGTTCTTACTTAAATCAACTGCTCGGTAGTTTTTCAGGCAACCGTATTTTGGCTGCTGCAGCTTACAACGCGGGCCCCACACGAGTAAGGCAATGGCTGACTAAAAATGACGACGAAAAGCTGCCTTATGATGTATGGATTGAAACCATTCCTTATAAAGAAACTCGTACCTATGTACAGAATGTTTTATTTTATTCTGTAATTTATGGTTATCGCTCCGGCAATAAACAATCCTTTGTTACATCGCAAGAAGCAGCTCAAGGATTGTAATCTTAATACCATTAATACTCTTTAAGTCTAACTCAGCATTTTTTCTAACTAAGTATTTATAAAGCTGGCACTAAAAATTGTATTGTCGCTATCAGTAATGACTACCAGGAGCTACACTAAAATAATATTCATTCAGTAAATTTTTATATTATGACTAATTCATTACCGCTATTAGCGCGTCAACCCATTTTTGATCGTCAGATGAAAGTGATTGGTTATGAATTATTGTGTCGCTCCAGTTTTATCAACGAAGCCTCGTTCACCGATGGTGATGTTGCCAGCTCGCAAGTTTTATTAAATGCATTTACCGAACTCTCCATTGAAAAAGTCGTCGGTAAACACCTTGCTTTCGTCAACTTCACACGCAATTTATTAAAGTCGCCACCACCCTTTGATCGCCAACAACTTGTTATAGAAGTGCTGGAAGGTCAACATGTTGATGCTTCAATGCTGCATTCGCTAAAAGTGCTTCGCGAACAAAATTACACTATTGCCTTGGATGATTTTGTTCTCACCCCGGAAACCAAGCATCTCATCCCCTACGCCGATATTATTAAGCTAGATGTTTTACAATTATCTGCTCAACAATTACATGAACATATCAACTACATCCAACCATTTGGAATTCAACTTTTAGCGGAAAAAGTTGAAACCTATGAGATGTTAGAATTTTGTAAAAAGGCCGGCTTTGATTTTTTTCAGGGTTACTTTTTAGCGCACCCACAAATTATGACGGGGCGCAAAATGTCAGATAATAAACAATCCGTCCTGCAATTAATGTCTGTACTGCATGATCCGAATGTCCAAGTCGAAACAATCGAAAAAAATATTGCACGCGATACCGTACTCAGTTTCAAGCTTCTGCTATTGGTAAACTCTGCTGCGTTTGGTGTAATGCGCAAAGTCGACTCTCTAAAACAAGCTATATTATTGTTAGGCATTAACAAAATTAGAAATTGGGTGAATATTCTGGTGATGGCCAATCTCAGTGGAAAACCCCACGAATTAAGTGTGGCGGCACTTGCTCGTGCACGAATGTGCGAGATGATAGCGAATGAGTTAAATGGTCGAGTTAAACAGGATTCCTATTTTACCGTGGGCCTACTTTCAACCCTCGATGCCTTTATGGATGTACCTCTCGACAGCTTACTAAACAGTATTTCACTCAGCGAACATATTAACGATGCAATTCTTAACCAACGCGGCGATGAAGGAAAGGTGTTAGAAATCACAACACATTATGAAAGAGGGGAATGGGATCAAATAGATTGGGATTTTCTACAAGAACATAATATTAACTCGGAGAAACTGACCAAGATTTACCTTGAAACTCTCACTTGGGTTGAGAACACTATGAATGAGTTAGGGATTTACGAAAATGGTAAACCCTAAATCGCATTACTCAATACTAGATCTCGGCTAACTCTGCAAAAAAAATATCCGCATCTTTCACACTAAAAGGCCAGCTCAATTCGCGTTCGCTGGCGGGGGAAGCTAGTACGGGGATACGTATACCGTAACGGGACATTAATCCATCATCATCAGCAATATCAATTTCCACCAGCCGAAATTGATATTGAACTACCAGAGGCCACAAAACTTGTTTCGCCTGCTCACAAAGATGGCAGCCAACAGTGCCGTACAAAATCACTTTCACAGTTACCTACTCTTCTAACGTTTGATCAACAATACCGCAACCACGACTATTGCCAAAATTCCTAAAACCCATAAACCTAACTTACCTGTCGAACTTTTTGGCTCCTCTTTTTTTGAGCTAAAAGTATTAGTTGCTGAATGGCTCGATATTTTACTAGCAGAAACTGTCGACACCGGCCTATCTATTTCTTGTGCTGTATTTTTCACCTGGGCAGAACCTTCCTGCGCTGATGGAGCACGTACTGTGGTTTTAGCCAACTCATCTGCTGGCCCCATCACACCAAATATAAGCGCGTCAAAGCGCAACTCATCGCCGCGCTTAACACGCGCCTCCATAACTTGCTTACCATTTAAAAACGTGCCGTTAGCCGATCCGAGGTCTTTAACAAAAAGCGCACCATCAACTATTTGTAATTGTGCGTGCCGGCGAGACAAGTGAGACGCAGTCAAACTAATGTCGCACTCATTCGCACGACCAATCACAGTAACGTCTTTTAATGGAAATACACGGTTGGCCAAGGCTGTATGATTCGCCTTAAGCGCCCAACCACTCGATACCACAGCACGTAATTGAGTTGCGTTAGCTGCATCAGGTAAAACAACCTTTGATTCACGCTTGGGATCAATAACAATCAACTCAATCCCGCCAATTGTAATTTCATCATCTTCTTTCAGGGCACACGCACCCGTGATATCCGTATTATTTACTTTTACGGGTTTTAGCGGATCCAGATTTTTAAGTGTTAATGTTTCGTGGGCAACATGTACTTCGAAATGTCTATCAGCCACCGCTGAACCGTCAATAACCAAATCATTAGTAGCAGAACGGCCAATGCTAATCATGGGCTCAACCAACCATACTGAGTTGTATTTATTGTTTTTATAGCGAATTTTTAACATTGAATGAACAACCCCCAAGCAATTTTCTGGAAACTGATGATGCTAT
>JANPKH010000149.1:0-1825 GCA_031425935.1 Gammaproteobacteria bacterium
GCGAGATAGACCGGGAAGCTCCCTAGATCAGCTCGCCCATGATCTTGTGGACTGCGGATGTCCGGTGCGCGTTGACCGTGAACATTACGTTTGGACTGAACTGGCGAAGCTCGACTTGAATTGCGGTTCGGCGGACCAACTCCGCGATCAGGACGAGCATCCGGTCGTCCGCTTTTGTGCCGGCTATCGTGACCAGCACGTCGTCACCAATTTCGACCTTCGCGTGGGGGGAAACTGCGACGTGTCGACCGGGGCGGAAGCGGGGCAGCATCGAATCCGCGACAATCGTCAGCGCATAGGCGCTCGCGTCGCCGGCCATGCTGGGCGGGCGAGGCAAGTGGCCGAGAATCTTGTTGAAGCGCAGTTCGGTCAGTTCGACTTGAATCTCGCCGGCATCCCAACGGCCGGACGGCGACGAGGCGACCAGGGGCAGGGGCGGGAGCTGCGGCGGGCGCCAGCTTGAGGCAGTTGCGTCGGTGACCGCCGAGGCTGGCTGGGCCGGTGAATCCGGTTGCAAATCGCCAACACGCAGCGCTTCGAATTCGGCCAACGACGAGCCGGCCACAGTCAGCAATTTCTCGAGCGTCCGGCGCGACGGATTGCCGTGGCGGCGCATGTCGGTCCAGACGGTCCGGCTGACCCCGGCCCTGACCGCCCAGGCGTTGGAGGTCCAGCCGTCGGGCCTTAGCCGCATCAGGTCACGGTAGAGCTGGGATTCCTCGGGGGCCATTGCTCCATTTCGGATTAGATTGCTTCCGCGGCAAGCTTGCGGATGTCAGTTTAGTCTGACAACACTCTCCCATGTTCGATCGTTCCAGATCAGATCGTGGCCGGGCTGCCAACCTCGGCGAAGTAGCGGCGCAGCGCCAGGCTCGCGGCCGGGTCGAGCTCGACGAAAACGCGGCGGCCGTCGTGCGGATCGGCGCGGCGCACGAACAGGCCTTGAGCAGTCATCGTCTTCAGCCAGCGGAGCGCGGTGGTGGCGGGCACCGCCGCGGCGATGCACAGGCTCGACACCGGCACGCGCAACTGGGCGAGCTCGGCCTGGAGCAAATCGAGCAGCATGTCCCAGGCCGGATCGGCGAACAACTCCTCGGCGAAATAGCGGCTGCGCAGGCGGCGGGCGCGGATTACCGCACGCACCGCGTCGACCGACACGTCGGGCACATCGTTCGTCCTGGGGACTTCCTGGATGCGGGCCGGCTGGCCCGGGCCGGTGGAAAGCCGGGCAAGCGTGGCGGCGATGCGGCTGACCTCGTCGCTCAGCTGGCGGAGGCGGGCATTGTTCTGGTCGGAGACGACATCGGACAATCGACCGGGCCGGTGAATGCCCGAGGTGGCGACGGCCAAAGCGGCGGCGCGTTCTACCTCATCGCCGTCAATGACAATCTCAATGGCGCTGTCATGGATTCGCGCGGCCAGCTGATCGACGAAGTCGCTGCTGCCGGCGACGACGGCGGCGTAGCGGCCCTCGCGGACGTCGCGCGAAATGTGATCGAGCAAATCGTCCATCGGACCACCGCCATCGCCGTCGAGTTCGATCCAGATCGCCGAGGCGCTGGCTTGCAGGTTGATTCGGGCCGGTGCGGCATCGAGGCCGACGCTATCGGCGATACGGAAGCCGGCGCTGGCGACGGTTTGCGACGCGCGCTGGCGGGCCGCGTCGCTGGCGCCGGCAATCAGCACCGGCGGAAAATCGGAATAAGACAAAGCGGCCTCGGCCAGAAACGCAGGCATGCGCGTTACCTACTTCCACAGGGTGGACCGAGCAGGGCCCAATAACGCGCTTATTGGAGAAAAGTCATACCCTTTCGGCTCCGCATCG
>JANPKH010000150.1:0-13829 GCA_031425935.1 Gammaproteobacteria bacterium
GTTTGTTACGCAAAAATGAAGGCGATCAAGTGATGGATATGTTCGCCAAAAATATGGGAGTAAGAGTAATTCGTGCCGATGCTCAAGAGCAGTTTTTAAGTAAGTTAATTGGCGAAAAAGATCCTGAGAAAAAACGTAAAATTATTGGCGGTACTTTTATCGATGTGTTTGATACAGAAGCAACCAAATTAAAAGACGTGAAATGGCTTGCGCAAGGTACCATTTATCCCGACGTTATCGAATCTGCCGCTGCTAAAACTGGCAAAGCCCATGTTATTAAATCGCATCATAATGTTGGTGGTTTACCCGATGACATGGCTTTTAAATTAGTAGAACCCTTGCGTGAATTATTTAAAGATGAAGTGCGCGCGATTGGTTTGGAATTAGGTTTGCCATACACCATGGTTTATCGCCACCCATTTCCTGGCCCAGGTTTAGGTGTGCGTATACTTGGCGAAGTGAAAAAAGAATATGCAGATATTTTGCGCGAAGCCGATGCGATTTTTCTCGAAGAATTACACGCTGCTGACTGGTATCAAAAAACCAGCCAGGCTTTTGCTGTTTTCTTACCCGTCAAATCAGTAGGTGTGGTGGGTGATGCACGCCGTTATGAATGGGTTATTTCTCTGCGTGCAGTAGAAACCGTAGATTTTATGACGGCACGTTGGGCGCATTTGCCGTATGAGTTGTTAGAGAAAGTATCTAACCGAATTATTAATGAAATTTCTGGTGTGTCACGTGTTTGTTACGATGTGTCGAGCAAGCCACCTGCGACGATTGAGTGGGAGTAATTTTTTATATTGTGTTATTAGCGGGACACTACCAAAAGAATACTGTTTGATTCAAAACCGTATGAGGCATGGATGCCGATTCGAGCCTACACGGATGTATTTACGGCGAGTTTTGAATTGAACAGTATTCTTTGCTGCCAACTTATTCGAAAGCTATTACTTGATCCGTTTTTTATTTATTTTAATTTGGTTAGACCTTAAGCCAATCCCAAAATAAATTTCCACTCCGCTTTAGTAACAGGTTGTGTGGATAGCCGACTTTGTTTCAATAAAATCATTTCTTGTAATGCGGGTTGTTGTTTTAATTCTGCCAGGGCGATTAGGCGTGGAAATATTTTTTGCACTTGAATATCCACCGAAACCCAGCGCGGGTTTTCGTGTGTCGACTTTGGATCGTAATAATCGCTTTCTGGATTAAATTGCGTGGGATCTGGATAAGCAGTTTTAACAACTTTTGCAGTGCCCACTATGCCAACATTTTTACAGCTACTGTGATAAATAAATACTTCATCGTTTAACGCAACTTGGTCACGCAAAAAATTACGGGCTTGATAATTGCGAATGCCATCCCAGCGACCGATTTTATCGGGAGCAGCCGCAAGATGTTCTATGCCGTAGATGTGCGGTTCAGCTTTAAAAAGCCAGTAATTTTTGCTCATGATAGCGCCTCTCTTTTACAGCCACGCACTCAATCGTGCTGCAGTTTCTTCATTCACTACTTCAAACGAGACTTTACGTTTTTCAATATCTACTTCTTTCACTAATACATAGACTTTTTCGTCGAGGCGGTAGGTTTTTTCTTCTATTGTTAAGCTTAGTCGACGTGAGTCAAATTTTGCTTTTACGTCACCGTCTTTGGGGGCGAGCATGGCATAACCTTCAATGCCCAAGTCCTCTAGGCGCACTCCAATGCCATTGGAATTAACGAGTGCAATTGAGCCTATATGTAATGTACCTAATTGCTGCGCCATGAATTGGCTACATAACCACAGCTCTAAATAACGACAGGCTTGACGACCAATATTAATAGTTTCTTGTAACTGTGTTGGTAGTTCGTTATGAATTTCTACCTTAGGTAAGCCGCGCAAAATACGCTTAATGGCAATGTGATTGTAGTAGTCGTTATAACGTCGAATAGGTGATGTCACCATCGCATAAGCAGGAAAGCTCAAACCAAAATGAGGGATAGGTTCGAACGAAAGTGAGCCTGCCTGTAGCATGCGTTGCAATAGCGATAATAGCGCAGCACTTTTAGGATGATTTGTTGGGTTATTGCGTAACTCTTTAAAAAGCTGCTGAAATTTTTCAAGTTTGGTTAGATCAGCCGCACTTAAACCCGCAGCTATTAAATCAGGGCGGTCTTCAGTGATCAAATTAATAGCATCGTTTAAACGCTCCGGGCGAAAGCCAACATGTGTGGAAAAAATTCCATAGCCAGGATTTTTTACAAATAGTTGGCCAGCACAAATGTTTGTTACTAGCATCGCCTCTTCAATCATACGATGAGCGATGTTGCGTTCACGCTTGTCAACGTGATCAATTTTTTTCTGGTCATTTAGAATAAAAAAGTAATCGGCTTTCTCATCCATGACTAATGCATTTTCTAAACGATGAGTGGCGCGCGCTTGAGCAAAGTCTTTCAGCGCGTTAAGTAAGTTTCGAATGGCGTCAGTTACTACGAGGTCCGTATCGCCCGGGTTTTTTACACCATTTAAATGATCTGCTACTGATTGATAACTTAATTTTTGTTGAGAGCGAATTTGGGCTTCAGCAAATTCGTAATGCGTGATTTCGCCACTTGCTGCGATTTGCATTTTGCAAATTAATGCTGCGCGTTTTTGCTCTGGAACTAGTGAATAGGTATCGTGTGATAGTTCAGTCGGCAACATGGTAATGGATTGCCCAAGTAAATAAACGGTGCTAGCCCGAACTCGCGCTGATATTTCCAGTGGGCTATTGATATCAATATGTTTACTTGGGTCTGCAATTGCAGTAATTAATTCCCAACCATTTTCGTTTTTGGCGATGTAAACAGCATCGTCCATATCGCGTGTATTTTCTGAGTCTATGGTTACAAACGGTAAATGCGTTAAATCCAGCTCGCCAGATTCAAACGTCAATGGTGACCAATTAATACTGCTAGCTTGTGCTTGTGCTGTGGGCACCCATTCATTGGGCAATTTATATTTCGCAATGGTGTAACGACTTTCTACCCCGGGTTCATCTGCTTTGCCAAGGCGATTAATAATATGTATTTGCGCTTTGCCATCATTAAACGGGTGACGTGAAATGGTGCAGTGAATTAAATCGCCAACACTGAAACCTTTGCGCGCTTGGGGAGGAATGAATAACCAGCGGTTAAAATTAGTAGCGTCTGGTTCAACAAAATCATTGTTCCCTTTGTTGACATAACGGCCTACAAATTCTTTTAACGAACTGCTAATGAGCTTTATTAAGCGGGCTTCCAATTGATCTTTTTTGTTAGTGGTTATCGCAACTTCTACCCGATCATCTGGCAGTACGCGCATCATTTGCTCTGGGTCTAAAAAAGCTTCACGGCCATCATCAAGCAGCACAAAACCAAAACGTTTAGTGGTGCTGCGAACTGTGCCTTGATTGAGATCTTTAGGGATGTCTTCTTGTACTGGAGTCTGTACGGCACTTTGGTTTTGAGCTGGGTTTTGAATTGGGTTTTGAGTCGGGCTCTTAGCAACTTCCTGGTTAGTAATAGATTGCTTTACGACTGGGCTTGCTACTTGTTTAGCAGCCAAGTTGGTTTTTAATTGAGCTAATTGTGACAGGGCGTCTTTATTAAGCATAGATAACAACTTTATAGCGAAGAATAGTAGGTTGGATGATAGCAGGATGGCGTTAGAAGCTCTTTAAAAAACAGCTAGAGTTTTCAAAAAAAGCTTTTCAAACTTTGGGCTATGATTGTAGTAATATTCTTAATAACGTGTTGTTTTATCGAGATTTCTCAATGGAAGTACTTAATCAATTTATGCTCTTTGGCGGGGCGCTGTTTATTATCAGCATCCTGGCGAGCACTTTATCTCCACGTATGGGGATGCCGTTGTTATTGGTATTTTTGATTATTGGAATGTTAGTTGGTGAGGATGGTTTTGGAATTCAGTTCGAAAATGTTAAAGCCGCTTATTTTATGGGCACCTTGGCGTTAGCGGTGATTTTGTTTGATGGCGGATTGCGTACTGAAATTCATTTATTTCGTGTTGGACTTAAGCCCGCACTTTCCCTTGCAACTATTGGTGTTGTTATCACTGTAGGCGTTTGTGGTGCATTGGCTGCGTGGATTTTGGAGCTTTCATGGGTCCATGGTTTATTGCTCGGAGCCATTGTGGGTTCGACCGATGCAGCAGCCGTTTTTTCAGTGCTAACAATGCAGGGTTTGGCCCTTAAATCTCGCGTGGGAGCAACGCTTGAAATTGAGTCTGGCTTAAATGACCCAATGGCGGTATTTCTCACCATCATGCTGGTGGAAATTATAACCAAGCAGGTCGACTTCAGCTGGTTGATGTTGGGAAACTTTGTATGGGAAATGGGGGTAGGTTCTCTGGTAGGAATTGTTGGCGGCCGAATTCTTGCCTGGAGTATTGAACGACTTTCGCTTAGTCCAGGGCTTTATCCATTATTGGCGCTATTCGGCGGAATTTTTATTTTTGGGTTGGCGGCGGCTTTACATTCCAGTGGTTTTCTGGCGGTTTATTTGGCTGGATTAATGGTTGGCAATCGAGTATCTCGCGGCTTGCTTAATATCCAACGTTTTCATGACGGCTTCGCTTGGCTTGCGCAAATCAGTTTGTTTTTAATGTTAGGGTTGTTAGTTTCACCGCATCAACTCTTAGGTTATTCCGGCAGCGCGTTGTTGGTCGCGTTGGTGTTAATGTTTGTGGCGCGGCCGTTAGCAGTGTGGTTGTGTTTAATACCTTTTCAATTTTCCTGGCAAGAAAAATTCTTTATTAGTTGGGTGGGTTTGCGCGGTGCGGTGCCCATTGTGTTGGCAATGTTTCCATGGTTGGCTGGTGTTGCGGAATGGAATTTTTTCTTCAATATTGCATTCTTTATTGTGCTTATCTCGTTGCTGGTGCAAGGGTGGACAGTAGGGCCACTTGCGCGTTGGTTAAATCTTAATGTGCCCATGAGTAGTTCCCGCGTTCAGCGTGTAGAGCTGGGCATACCGGGGCAGCTAGGCCATGAGTTTGTGGGTTATAAATTGGCCACAGGAAGCCCAGCGTTACGCCGCACAGTGGGTAATTTGAATTTACCTAATAAAGTGCAATTGCTATGTTTATTGCGTGACGGTCATCCTGTGCAAATGACCCCGGATGAAAAGCTTCAGCCAGACGACCATATTTTTTTATTAAGTGTACCAAGCACATTAGACGCTCTGGATAAATTGCTGGTCGGCATGGAAGAAACGGATCGTTTATCAGTGCAAGCTTTCTTTGGTGAATTTGTAATTACCTCGCGGGCAAAATTGCTCGAACTCAGTATGGTCTATAACTTTCCAGTTCCACCTGAAATGGCAAACTGGAGTATCGCGCGTTATATTTACAGCAAATATAGACAACCAGTGGTTGGTGACAGAGTTACCTTGGGCCAGGTGGAGTTTGTTGTGTTGGCAATGAAAAACAAGCGTTTGATAAAAGTAAGTTTAAAACTTCACAAGTAAAATATTATTTCGTCAGTTAGAAATTTCTCCGCTCGTAATAAATTTTTAATAGGATATGTTCGTGATCTCTTTACAAAATCCATTGTTGTTACGCGATCAGCTGTTTATTAATGGTGAATGGCGAGCTGCCGACAATAAAAAGCAATTTGCTGTGATAAATCCTGCGACGGGCAAAATTATTGCTCTGGTTGCCGACGCTGGGGCGAATGAAACGCGGCAAGCTATTGAGGTTGCGTCCGTAGCGCAACAAGAGTGGCAAAGTAAAACTGCAAAAGCGCGCAGTAAAATTTTACGAAAGTGGTTTGATTTGGTTATGGATAATCAGGAAGATTTAGCGCAAATACTTAGTTGCGAGCAAGGTAAGCCGCTTGCTGAAGCGCGTAATGAAATAGCATATGGCGCGAGTTATATTGAATGGTTTGCTGAAGAAGCAAAACGTATTTATGGTGATGTTATTGCTTCGCCGAGTAATGACAAACGTAGCATCACCATTAAACAAGCGGTAGGTGTAGTTGCAGCCATCACTCCCTGGAATTTTCCGTGCGCCATGCTCGCGCGAAAATTAGCGCCCGCCTTAGCTGCAGGTTGTAGTGTCGTCGCGAAGCCTGCGGCACAAACTCCGCTTTCTGCCTTAGCGCTAGCGGTGTTAGCCGAACAAGCTGGAGTACCCGCAGGTGTTTTGAATATTGTTTGTGGTGAAGACGCTGTTGCTATCGGCAACGAATTAACTCGTCATCCACTGGTGCGAAAATTAACCTTTACTGGCTCCACGGCCGTGGGTAAAAAATTAATTCAGCAATGCGCAATCAGCGTTAAAAAAATAACCATGGAGCTTGGCGGGAATGCACCTTTTATTGTGTTTGAAGATGCGGATATTGATGCTGCTATAGTCGGGGCAATGGCGTCAAAATTTCGTAACTCGGGGCAGACTTGTGTATGTGCAAACCGTTTTTATATTCATGCGAATATTTATGATGAATTTGTAGAAAAATTCTCACAGAAAATTACGCAATTAATAATGGGAAATGGTGCCAACCACACAACAACACTTGGACCATTAATTTCACCTGCTGCTGTAAAAAAAGTAACAGCTTTGGTGGATGATGCGTTAGTTCGTGGCGCTAAAAAAATTGATGTTGGAGAATATATTCTTACTGAGGATTTAAGCGCAGAATATTTTTATCCCCCCACTTTGCTGACTGATGTTCCCGCTGACGCACTGTTGTGCAGCGAAGAAATTTTTGGGCCGGTAGCGGCATTAGTCAAGTTTAACAATGAACGTGAGGTCATTAATTTGGCAAATAACACGGAGTTTGGATTAGCGGCATATTTTTATACGCAAGATGTCGCGCGTATTTGGCGGGTAGCTGAACAGTTAGAAGTGGGAATGGTGGGTATTAATGAGGGCTTGTTGTCGAATGTAGCGACCCCTTTTGGCGGCATCAAACAATCAGGTTGGGGCAGGGAAGGTTCGCGTTATGGGATTGAAGAATACGTAAATATTAAATACATATGCACTGGCAATCTTTCCTAGATCTGGTGATGACGTCTGTAAAACCAAGCAATTTCACAAAATTGTACTAATCTATTTTACAGAAAGCTAAATCTGTAAACAGTAGGTGGTGTCATGGCGTGGTACGCAAATATTTCCCTTCGGTTGAAACTTGGAATACCCTTATTTCTCTTAGCTTTATTGTTTTTATACGTAGGGCTGTACTCAATAAAATCAAGTAATGTTTTGGCGGATGACGCTAAAATTATCGCCAAAATTCATTTGCCGGAAATTCAACTGTTAATTCAGGCTGACCGCGACCTATATCAGGCTTTAACGGCTGAGCGCGCTTTGCTCTCATCCAACTTATCTTCACAACAAGCCGCAACCTACTTGAAAGAGCATACTGATAATTTGCAGCAGGCGCACGATCGTGTTCTTAAGTCGCTTGAGACTTCTGATACAGGGACTGCTGTAGAAAAGGAAGAATACTTGGGTTATTTGCTGGTGTGGAAGACTATTTCTGAAGGAATAGTAAGTGCTGCTAGTGGTGCAGATGAAGCAACACGTTCTATTCTGCTAAAAAAATCTATGGCTGAAGGCTTTCAATCTTTTTCTACAGTGCGCAACTATATTGATTTGCTCCAGGAAAAGCGTTTAGAACATGTTGGTAAATTTACTGGTGATATTCAGGAAGTAAGCGATTCTATTGCCAGGAGGCTGATTACACTACTGGTTGTGGGCGTTGTAACCATTTTGGCTGCGGCATTTTTTATTCCTTTAATGGTCACCGTGCCGTTGAATGAAATTTGTGATCGTATAAAAAACATTGGTAATGGCGATTTGACTATTCGTATTCATGTAAACAGAAACGATGAGTTAGGTGAGCTCGCAAGCCATGTTAATCAATTCATGAATAAGCTGCAGAGCTTGGTAAAAGAGATCGGTAAAAATGCAGATGAAGTATCTACTGCTGCAGAATCCTTACTTGTCGTTTCAAGTAGTGGCCAACGCGTCGCTGATGAGCAAGGTCACGCCATCACTATGGTAGTAACTGCTGTGAATGAATTGACGATGGCGATTCAAGAAGTCGCTCGCAATACAAGCCAAACTGCTCAAAGCACCAGTGAAGCTAGTCTAATTACGGACCAGGGGCAGAATAGAATTCGCTTAGCAGTAAGTCGAGTGCAAGATTTGTCTGCCCATGTTAGTGAAACTGCGTTAACGATGGAAAAACTGGAAGATGAGGCAAAAAATGTAACTTCAGTGATTGATGTGATACGCGGTGTGGCAGAGCAGACTAATTTACTTGCGTTAAATGCGGCTATTGAAGCGGCGCGTGCAGGTGAACAAGGACGCGGATTTGCGGTGGTTGCTGATGAAGTACGTACCTTGGCAAGCCGTACTCAAAAATCTACACAAGATATACAAGGTATGCTTGGTAAGTTACAGGCGGGGGTGCAGAAAGCTGTCGATGCGATGAATGCCAGTGCCAGTATGACCAATGATGCTGTTACGTCAGCAAATGACGCGGGTACGTCTTTATCGGGCATAGGCGTGGCGGTACAGCAAATTAATGATATGGCTATTCAAATCGCCACAGCGGCTGAGGAGCAAAGTAGTGTTACCGCAGAAATTGATCGAAATCTCATAGAAATTAATGAGTTGGCAATGAATAACGCTGATGGCGCCACTCGCACCGCACAAGAAAGCCAACATTTAAGTCAACTCTCTTCAAATTTGCGTACATTGTTGCGGCAATTTAAGGTGTAGCGACTTAAGGTGTAGCGATTTAGGGTTTAGCAAGTTAAAGGAAAGTTCAAATCGGTAATTGTGTAGTGTATTTAATCTGTTTGAGGGAAAAAGTAGAGTGAATACTGCCAACATTTGGTAGTTTCAATAATGTTTTGCGTAACAACTTATCGTAATCATCAACGCTATTAGTCACAATCTGCAAAATATAATCTTTATCGCCACTGGTTGAGTAGCATTCCATAATTTCAGGGATCAATTGTACGGCTGCTTCAAAGGTGCTTAGCGCCTCTTCATCGTGATTTTTGGCAGTAACAAAAGCATGTACACGTACGCTCAAATCAATTTTTTTTGCATCTAACAGAGTAACTTTGCCACGAATAACGCCTTCTGCTTCCAAGCGTTTTAAGCGCCGCCAACAAGGTGTGTGGGATAGCCCAATCAAGCTCCCTAAATCTGCCATAGAAAAGTCAGCGTTTTCCTGGAGGGCACGTAAGATTTTGCGGTCGTATTCGTCAAGCTCTACCTTGGAAGTCATTAGTTTTATCTCGATTTGCAATTATTTTCACTATAATGGCGAGATTTTAGGATGATTTTCTGTTGAAAATCAATAAAATTAGGATAAAAACAGTCACTATTTTTTTGATGCTAATTTATCATCCGTGTTATCAGCAAATATTATGGTAAGTTTGGCAAATGGCGCCAAAGGTTGTGATTGCTAGTCTGGCCGTGTATCGTAACGCCTTTTTGGCGCTATTAAGCATTTCAAATGTGTATTGGTTAGCAGTGAATAAATTTAAGAGGCAATCCGTAATGAAAGTGATTTTGTTGGGCGCACCAGGTGCAGGTAAAGGCACTCAGGCGCAGCTGATTATGGAGAAATTTGGGATACCGCAAATTTCTACTGGTGATATGTTGCGTGCAGCAGTAAAGGCAGGCACTTCTTTAGGTTTGCAGGCAAAAGATGTTATGGCGTCCGGTGGCTTGGTGTCTGACGATTTAATTATTGGATTGGTAAAAGAGCGTATCGCACAAAGTGATTGCAGAAATGGCTTTTTGTTTGATGGTTTTCCGCGAACTATTCCGCAGGCGGAGGCATTATTAGAAGCTGGTGTTGTTATTGATCATGTCATTGAAATTGATGTCCCTGATGAAGAAATAGTAAAGCGCTTAAGTGGGCGTCGTGTACATGAGGCCTCTGGCCGCGTGTATCATGTTATTTATAATGCTCCAAAACATGAAGACCACGATGATATAACAGGTGAGCCTTTAGTACAGCGCCCTGATGACCATGAACAAACCGTACGTAAACGTTTAAAAGTTTACCATGAGCAAACTAAGCCACTGGTAGGCTTTTATCAAAACTTAGTTGATGCTGGAAATAAAAATGCACCTAAATACTATCGAATTGATGGTGTAGGTAGCGTAGATGAAATTCGTAAGCAGTTATTATCAGTATTAGACTAAACTATTTTAACTCGCATAAAAATGGGCTCCTTGTGAGCCTATTTTTTTGTCTACAAACTGTTCCTACACTGAAGAAATATTGAAAAAGTTATGACTAAAATTCTCGCTCTGGATTCTTCCACCGACGCTTGTTCAGTTGCGTTGCATATTGATGGTGAAATTATTCATGTTTTTGAATTCGCTGCGAAAAGCCACACGCAACGATTATTGCCGATGGTTGACGAAATTTTAAAGCAGGCACAGTGCAATCTGCAGGATCTGGATGCTATTGCCTATGGTCGCGGTCCGGGTTCTTTTACTGGTTTACGTATTTGCATGGGTGTTGTGCAAGGTTTGGCATATGGTAGCAATTTACCTGTGATTCCTGTGTCTACATTACAGGCGATGGCACATGGTTTTGTGGCGCAACAAGTGGAGAATAATGTGTCTGTAGTAGATAATAATTTACCTTTATTAGTCGCGTTAGATGCAAGAATGGAAGAAGTTTATTGGGGACTATTTACTGCCGACGCAATACCGCAGGCATTAGATAGCGAATATGTAATGAAACCAGCGTTAGTGTGTGAAAACAATATTGTTGCAGCGTTACAGAAAAATTTTATCGCTATTGGCCCGGGTTGGCATTACACCGATTTACATTTCATTGCTCCAGAAATTCTCATAGTAGATGTTCACCCGAATGCCAAAGATATAGCCGCACTAGCCGTTAATATTTTTAAAAGTAACGGTCAAATTTCAATTATGGATGCAGAGCTTGTCTATTTACGTAATTCCATCTCCTGGCAAAAAAGACAACGTATCCGTTCGGTGCCGGTTGCTAATTCATAATTAAACATGAGCTAAGCGTTATGAAATCATTTTTATCGCAAACAGAATTTAATCAAGAAATGATGCGGTTTTTACAAGCATCGCCAACACCATTTCATGCGACCCACGCGCTTGCAGATATATTACGTAATGCTGGTTTTGAGCAATTAGCAGAAGTCGATGCGTGGAACTTGTGTGCAGGTAGACGCTATTTTGTGACGCGAAATGATTCGTCAATTGTTGCTTTCGTGTACGGTAAAAATCCTTTATTGGATACAGGTATTCGTATGTTCGGTGCGCACACCGACAGCCCCTGCTTAAAAGTAAAACCACAACCAGAGTTAAATCGCAAAGGGTATTTTCAATTAGGTGTTGAAGTTTATGGTGGTGCACTTTTAGCGCCTTGGTTTGATCGCGATTTATCAATGGCAGGGCGCATAACCTACCGTACTCCTGAAAACAGTGTCGCTAGTACGTTAATTGACTTTAAGGTGCCTGTTGCCGTAGTACCCAGTTTGGCAATTCATTTAGATCGTGAAGTTAATAACCTTCGCACTATTAATCCACAAAAAGATATAGTGCCTTTGCTGTTACAAATGCCTTTATCTGAACAAAATTTGTCTGAACAAAATCTTGCACCAGCATTTAAAAAAATCTTGCTCACGCAACTAACTCTTCAGCATCCCCAACTTACTATTGCTCAAGTATTGGATTACGAAATAAGTTTGTACGACACCCAACCTCCCGCCTTGGTGGGTTTGCAGCAAGATTTTATTGCCAGTGCTCGCCTGGATAATTTGTTAAGTTGTTACGTTGGCGTGCAAGCGTTATTGCAAGCCGATCCTGATGTGTCTAGCTTGTTAATTTGTACTGACCACGAAGAGGTAGGTAGTACCTCTTGCTGCGGAGCTAAAGGGCCAATGTTAGAACAATTCCTGGAGCGATTGTTGCCGGATTTTGAAACTCGTGTGCGCGTCATAGAACGTTCATTTATGATTTCTGCTGACAATGCACATGGTATTCACCCCAACTTTATGGACAAGCATGATGAAAATCATGGCCCCTTGTTGAACCATGGCCCAGCCATAAAAATTAATGCCAATCAAAGGTATGCGACCACCAGTGAAACCAGTGGATTCTTTCAGTTGCTTTGTAATCAGGCGCAGGTGCCCTTGCAAATGTTTGTGGCGCGTACCGATATGGGTTGTGGCAGCACCATTGGGCCAATTGTCGCTTCAGAAGTTGGCGTAAAAGCCATCGATGTAGGGGTGCCTACATTTGCAATGCATTCTATTCGCGAGCTTGCAGGCGTTAAAGATGCACATTACCTCTATCGCGTGGCCACAACGTTTTATCAGTATCGCAATAATTTCGCTTTTTAATCGCAAGCGAGGGTTAGATTCCCTGTGGCTTGCCACGGAATAGATTTTTGAAACAAAAATATACCTCGCTGCTTGCGGCGAGGTGTTTAATTTATCTGTTCGACATCCTTTCTTACAGATGTTACTCCGATGCTATGGCTTTTCGAAACAAATTCGCTTTTCGTGCTGTATATGCGGAATTTCACCTCTGTGACTTGGTCCTAAGAGTTGATAACTTCTCTTCCTCTGCGACGAGAGGGTGTTTATAATTCAAGACCTAGTGTAAACATCACAGTCACACGTGACTTCGGAACTGTTATGGAACTTACCCACGAATTACTGGCAAAATTTGCCCCATTTAATACGCTGCCGTTTGAATACCTCAATCAAATTATTGAAAAGGCCAGCATCAAGAAATTCGAGAAAGGCGCAATCGTGTTTAAGCGGGGGCGCGAGCTGAATGAAGTTTTTTATTTGCTAACAGGCAATGTCGATTTAATTGATGCGCAATTTGCTGTTGAATCTATTTCTAGCGAGCAAGAGCTGTATCGTTTCGTGCTGCATAGCCCGTCGCCAACATTGGTCTCAGCGATTGCCAAGTCGGCAGTCACGGTATTGACCGTGGAGCGCGATTTTCTCGATTTGGTGATGGCGTGGAGCGAAAGCGGCCATGATGAAGCTTCTGAAGAAGCTTTACCTGAAGGTATGGAAGAAGGTGATTGGATGTCTAGCCTACTGGCATCACCATTATTTAATAAGATTCCGCCGGGCAATATTCGCCAACTATTCATTCGCTTTAAACCTCATAAAACTGTTGCGGATGAGATAGTGCTTAGAGAAGGTGAGCGTGGCGATTACTTTTATGTATTGGAATCTGGTAGCGCGACTGTGTTAGATAAGCAGGGTAACTTACTTGCTGCTTTACGTCCCGGTGATTATTTTGGTGAGGAGGCCTTAGTGGGCGATACCACGCGTAATGCCACCGTAAGAATGCTTACTGCGGGAAAATTAATGCGTTTGGTGAAAGAAGATTTTATTACGCTTTTGCAAGAGCCTGTGCGCCGGTTTATTACTTTTGAAGAGTTGCAAGAAAACATCGCTAAAAAAGGCCGTTATCAAATCATTGATGTACGCTTATCTCTTGAGCGTCGTTTTCAGTCGGTACCTAACAGTCGCAATATTCCTCTTAATCAATTACGGAAAACGTTGCCGCAGTTAGATGTTAGCACTATTTATGTAATAGCAGATGATGCTGGCCGTCGTACTGATGTTGCTGCCCAACTGTTAAGTCAGGCAGGTTTTGATACATTGATTTTACAAGACGCAAACTTACATCAGGTTTCTAATTAATATGAGACCTTTGCACGATTACTGCGCTCGACATTACTGCGTTAAAAATTGCTAAAAAATGCTCATTTACTTCGTGTAAACTCCGCTTTGTTAGCAATTTTTGCCTTGTACTGTCATCG
>JANPKH010000151.1:0-37496 GCA_031425935.1 Gammaproteobacteria bacterium
CCCCCACTTGTTTTGTACCGGTGATCACCGCCTTACTGTCTAGATCATTCCAGTGACGCAAAGGAGTTACTATGTCCACAGCTGCGCCATCAGTTAAAGCACCGTCTACAAAAACCATCCACCCTTTCGCCCAATTAGTAGCACTTAAGCAGGTTAGGCCATCTGTTGAAGGACAAATTGAAACTCGACCACCACGCTTTACAGCCTCTCCTCGTGCAAAATTCAGTGCGGTGACTAGATCAGGGCCCAATGCAAGTGAACGATTATTGAGAACTTGCCTCGTAAAGCTAGGTATAGCTACAGCCATAACAATTCCAAGAACTGCAAGCGTCACCATTAATTCAATTATCGTAAAACCATTTTGTTTTTTAAACATATCTATACCAACTATGTATTTCTAAGGATTATCTAACCTGGCTCTTTCTCAACCAAGGCTAGACGAAATTTAATCTAGAGGTTATATTGCTTCACCCTATCACATACGGCATGAACAGTTCTTACCAGTGAGATATGTGGTCAACAAGGACGAATGAACGGCTTTAGGTGGCGCAAAAACTTGCGAACCTCATAGCCAATTTACTATTTCCATGGAAGGATACTTATGTACAACCGCGGCTTTACACTTCTCGAACTTTTAATCACCCTAGTTATTATTGCTTTGCTAATGACTATTGGCATACCTAGCTTTTCGGCACAAGTTCACAACACTCGACTAAAAACAACAACACTAAGCTTATTTGAAGCCGTTGCTTTAACGCGCACTCAAGCGGTATCAATCAATAACCGCGCAACCTTAAAGCACCAAGGCAGCTGGGAAAATGGTTGGGAGGCTTTTATTGATAGCAACGATAATGGACTAAGGGACAATGAAGAAAAAATTTTACTGTCACGCGAAAAAACTCAAGGCATTCGCATCACCGCCAACCGCCCCTTAAAAAATTATATTTCTTTTATAGGAACAGGTGAGAGTCGTTTTGTTGGCGGACATAATAGCGGGGCATTTCAAGCAGGAACATTTAAAGTGTGCCCAACAACCAAAGGCACAGGCTATGAACTAACGCTGGCGCGCAGCGGGAGAATGAGAATGAATGAAATTAGCGCCGCCAAATGCAATGAAAAATAATAAATACGGCAGCAAATATTGACGCTGCCCGATTCATAAATTTTTAAATATTCGAACGCAATGCTTTGGGCAGTGAAAAGCTCATTGTTTCAGGTGTGCCTGATAATTCTTCGGGAGCAGTTGCACCCCAAGCTTGTAATTTTTCGATCACTTGTTTTACCAGCACCTCTGGAGCCGATGCACCTGCAGTAATACCAATGCAATTTCTATTATGAATCCATTCCGGATCAATATCATCCGGCCCATCAATTAGATAAGCTTGCGTTCCGCATCGCTCGGCTAGTTCACGCAAACGATTTGAGTTAGACGAATTGGGTGAGCCCACAACCAAAACTACATCACACTCCAGTGCTAATTGGCGCACGGCATCTTGACGATTTGTAGTTGCGTAACAAATATCGTCCTTACGTGGGCCACTAATACTTGGGAATTTTTTGCGCAAGGCATCAATGACTTTTGCGGTATCATCCATCGACAAAGTTGTTTGTGTCACATAAGCCAATGCATCAGGATTCTTTACCACTAAAGCAGCAACATCGGCTTCATCCTCTACTAAATAAATCTCGCCGCCTTTACTATTATCATATTGCCCCATAGTGCCTTCCACTTCCGGGTGACCAGCATGACCAATAAGCACACACTCACAACCTTCTCGACTGTAACGTGTAACTTCAATATGAACTTTAGTCACGAGCGGACAAGTTGCATCGAATATTTGTAGCCCGCGATCTAACGCTTGCGTACGCACTGCTTGTGATACACCGTGTGCGCTAAATATTAAAATAACATCGTCGGGTACCTGCTCAATTTCTTCAACAAAAATTGCACCACGCTCGCGCAAGCTATCCACTACAAACTTATTATGCACAACCTCGTGGCGCACATAAATTGGTGCCCCGAAAACATCGAGAGCGCGATTAACAATATCTATAGCGCGATCTACACCAGCACAAAATCCGCGCGGATTGGCAAGTTTAATTTGCGTCATAACTGAAGCACCTATTTTTTACATTTACTTTACGGAAAATCACTGTTAATGAACTTGAACCGGCTCAATTTTTAAAATGGCAACTTCAAAGTAAATATCGTGACCGGCAAGAGGGTGATTAAAGTCTATTATCACCACATCATCATTAAATCTTTTCACAACACCGGGTAATTCAGTTTTTTGCGCATCGGCAAACGATAGCATTAAACCTTCTTCTAATTGAATATCTGCCCCAAATTGGTTGCGAGCAATTTCTTGCACATTATTTGGATTGCGTTGGCCAAAGCCGTCTTCTGGCTTAATAGTTAACGTCTTTCGATCACCTTCTTGCAAACCAAATATTGCCTTTTCAAAGCCTTGTAACAAATTTCCGTCGCCCACAGTAAATGTAGCGGGTTCGCGCTCAAAATTGGAATCAATAATTTCGCCATCTGGCATACGCAGGGCAAAATGTAGGGTTACACGGGTACCGGGGCCAAGGGCTAAATTACGCATGCGATTTTTTCTCTTTCGTCAAAAACATATCTGCTATTAAAATTAATGCACCCAGCGTGATCGCTGAATCAGCTAAGTTAAATGCTGGAAAAAAATTATCGTCGTAATGCACTACGATAAAATCAACTACGTAGCCAAGCACAATTCGGTCAACCAAATTTCCCAAAGCACCGCCTAAAATAAAAGAAAGTGCAAAAGCTTCTCGCTGATTGTGCGCAACAGCACGTGCAATCCAAACTACTAACACACCACTGACTGACATGGCGATGATGGCAAAAAACCAACGCTGCCAGCCACCCGCATCACTTAAGAAACTAAATGCCGCACCATGATTATGCAGCAAGGTAAAATTAAAAAAAGACGTTAACGTAATTGGCTCAGCATACACAAGGTGCTTTGATACCCACATTTTACTAAGTTGATCAAGCACTACAACAACAAGTGCAATGAGATACCACAAGCACGCTTGCCGAGAAATTCTGAAAACCATTATCAATCCTGAAAAAATAAATAAAACTATGCAAACTGACGTAATTCGCCTTTGCCATCCACATTTTCTACACAGCGTTCACATAGCTCTGGATGCACTACAAAACGGCCCACATCTGCACGGTGATGCCAGCAGCGCGCACATTTATGATAAGTTGATTTTTGTACGGACACTTGCAATCCATCCACGTCGGTTGCAACAGCATCTTGCGCCACTGCAAGAGAACGAACTTCTGCGGTTGAAGTAATCAATACAAAACGCAATTCATTGCCCAGTTTTTGCAATTCATTCCTTAGCTTTTCATTGCAATACAAAACAACTTCTGCACCCAAGGAACCGCCCACCTCACCCGTACCACGTTTTGCTTCGAGTACTTTGTTAACGGCATTTTTTACTTGCGCAATTAATTCCCAATATTCATTGCCGAATGCATCAGAAGATGCTGGTGGTAATACATACCATTCAGCAACAAACACTGACTCACTGCGATCACCAGCAATGACTGGCCACATTTCGTCAGCAGTAAAACTTAAAATCGGCGCAATCCAACGTACCATAGCTTCAATAATATGTTGCATTGCTGTTTGTGCGGAACGACGCGCGAGGCTATCCGCCTTGGTGGTATATTGACGATCTTTAATGATGTCGAGATAAAAACCACCGAGCTCTACCACACAGAAGTTATGTAATTTTTGATAAATTAAGTGCAGTTGATAGTTGTCGTAAGCAGCAATAATTTCTTGTTGCAGCTCTGCTGTGCGGCCGATAATCCAACGATCCAACTGCAGCATATCGTCTACCGCAACTGAATCTGTTTCAGGATTAAATCCAGTTAGATTGGATAAAATAAAACGCGCGGTATTGCGAATACGGCGATAAGAATCAGCCGTGCGCTTTAGAATTTCATCGGACACACTCATCTCTGTACTGAAATCGGTGGCTGCTACCCATAAACGTAAAACATCCGCACCTAAATCATTCATTACTTTTTGGGGCGGTACCACATTGCCAACTGATTTCGACATTTTACGACCTTGCGCATCCACCACAAAGCCATGCGTTAATACAGTTTTGTACGGAGGAACACCATTCATTGCCATTGATGTTTTCAGTGATGATTGAAACCAACCGCGATGTTGATCTGAGCCTTCTAAATATAAATCTGCAGGAAAGCGTAAACCTTTGCGCTGCTCTAACACTGCATAATGTGTAACACCAGAATCAAACCATACATCCAAAGTATCAGTAACCTTGCTGTAGTTTTCTGCATCAGCGCCGAGCAGCTCCGCTGCATCCAAGTCAAACCATGCATCCATTCCATTTTGTTCAACTTTTTGCGCAACAGCTTCAATTAAACTTGCAGTTTCTGGATGCAACTCCTGGGTTTCTTTGTGCACAAATAGTGCGATAGGTACACCCCAGGTACGCTGCCGCGAAATACACCAATCCGGTGATGTGGCAAGCATGGCATCAATACGCGCTTTACCCCAATCTGGAACCCAGCGCACGCTGTCAACCGCTTGCGCAACTTGATCGCGCAAATTATTTTTACTCATGCTCACAAACCATTGTGGCGTTGCACGAAAAATTAGCGGTGTTTTAGTGCGCCAGCAATGTGGGAAACTATGTGTAATTTTGCTTTGTGCCAACAACGCATTTTTTTCAATTAATAAAGCGATAACTTTCTCATCGACTTTGTAAACATGATCGCCAGCAAACAACTCCACATTGGGGCGATAATAACCATTGTCATCAATATAATTAAGCGTACCAATTTTGTATTTCACACCAACATTAAAATCGTCCACACCGTGATCAGGCGCAGTATGTACAAAGCCAGTACCGGCGTCAGTCGTAACATGCTCGCCCAGAATCACCGGCACGTGGCGCGCATAAAACGGATGTTGTAATTGTAAACTTTCTAAAGCTTCACCTTTTACATATCCGACAATTTTATAATCTGTCATTTGCGCGCGAGCTAACACATTAGCGAGCAAAACTTCTGCAATTAACAAACGCTCAGCACCCACTTGCAGCAGAGCATAATTTATTTCAGCATTCGCACTCACCGCTTGATTGGCTGGCAACGTCCAAGGTGTAGTGGTCCAAATGACCAGGGAAATTTTTCCACTGCCATCGATATCAGTCACAACTCTTTCAATCGCACGCTGATCAACAAAAGCAAATTTCACATCAATGGAAAAGGAAGTCTTATCCTGGTATTCCACTTCCGCTTCGGCTAAAGCAGAACCACCAACAACACTCCAATACACTGGCTTAAAACCTTTGTGTAAATGGCCGTTATTAACAATCTTGCCAAGAGAACGAATGATGTCAGCTTCGAATTTAAAATCCATGGTGAGATAGGGATTTTGCCAGTCACCAAGCACACCCAAACGAATGAAATCCGCTTTTTGACCTTCTACCTGCTTGGCAGCGTATTCACGACACTTTTGACGAAACGTTTTAAAATCAACTTTGTCGCCCGCTTTTCCTAGCTTTTTCTCAACATTATGCTCAATGGGTAAACCATGACAATCCCAACCCGGCACATAAGGCGAATCAAAACCACTCAGTGTTTTACTTTTAATAATAATGTCTTTTAAAATTTTATTCACAGCGTGGCCGATATGAATATCGCCGTTGGCATAGGGGGGACCGTCGTGCAAAATAAATTGTTCGCGACCAGCACGTGCCGCACGAATTTTTTGATATATATTATTTGCGGTCCATTGCTTGAGCATTTCGGGTTCGCGCTGAGCAAGATTTGCTTTCATCGCAAAATCTGTTACAGGTAAATTGAGTGTCGCTTTATAGTCGGTCATGATAGTTGGCTAAAATCCAGAGTCAGCTTATTAATAAAAATTAATTAAACATATGTAGCAGTCAATCTCATTTGGTCTTTGCAAAAAAAGGCCAAAACGTTACGGTATTTAATAGCTAGGATAAGTTTTTAAAAAAATCCTTTGCTTGCAAAATATCAAGCTGTAATTGCGATTTCAATTCATCGAGCGAGCCAAATTTTTTCTCATCGCGCAACTTATGTTGGAACTCTACATCAATAACTGCGCCGTAAATATCGCGTGAAAAATCAAATAAATGAACTTCAAGTAACGGCTTTTTGTCGCCGGGCTCGCCATTTTTTTTAAGTGTTGGCCTAACACCCACATTGGCAACGCCCTGATAGGAGCTGCCATCTGCAAATTGTGCGGTTACAACGAATACGCCATGAAGTGGCGAACGATAGCGGCGTAAATCTACATTGGCAGTTGGTACACCCAATTGCCTGCCGAGCTGTTTACCATACACAACACGACCATGAATAGAATATGGTTTACCAAGTAATTTTTCCGCTTGCTTAAAATCGCCTAACTCCAACAATTCGCGAATGCGGGTACTACTAACCCTCTCACCCGCCAAAGCTAATGTTTGGGTGTCAGAAACCTCAAACCCGAGTTGCGCACCACGGCTTTTTAACAGACTAAAATCGCCGCGCCTATCACAACCAAAACGAAAATCATCACCAACGACTAAATGTTTAACACCTAGGCCATGGACTAAAACACGATCAATAAATTGTTCGGCAGACAATCCGCGCAGCTCTTCGTTAAAGTGCAAACACAATATGCGATCCACGCCCGCCGACCATAAAGCACTTATTTTTTCACGCAACCGCATTAACCGTGCGGGGGCTTTATCGCCGGCGAAAAACTCATGGGGTTGGGGCTCAAACACTATCACTACCGCTGGCAAGTTTTGTGCGCGCGCAACACGAATAAGTTGTTGCAATATCGCTTGATGGCCAAGATGGACACCATCAAAAGATCCAATGGTCGCTACACAGTTTTTGTGTTCAGGGCGAAGATTATGTAAACCACGAATAAATTCTTGTTGCACGGGCTGCCGTTACCTAAATTGTTACCAAGTTAAGGGGCGGAAGTATACAGGACCAGCGCTTCCTATCGCTAACGCTGAGTTACTGCGCCACACGAAAATCTTTGAGCGTAAAACCCATCAACGCTAAACCTAGAACATAGGCCGCCATTCCAGCAGAGCAGAGTATTGTTAAGAAGATTATGTTCAGCCATACACTCCATTGATGCCAGCCATTCAAATAATGCATACCAACCACTAAGGTTGCGGCCATCAAAAGATTAGCAAAGCCATAGCGCAGCCAGAGTTTGGGCCAGTCGCTTGCGGGATTATAAATCTGCTGGCGGCGCAATCCGCGATATAGCAAATAGGCATT
This sequence comes from Gammaproteobacteria bacterium, assembly GCA_031425935.1. Classification (GTDB taxonomy): domain Bacteria; phylum Pseudomonadota; class Gammaproteobacteria; order Pseudomonadales; family Cellvibrionaceae; genus Cellvibrio. Next base: position 7,346 of record JANPKH010000151.1, read on the forward strand.
TACGTAAGCAGCCAACGCAGTGGTTATGGCCAATCCAACATGGCCAAGCCCCCAGAGGATTACCAAGGGAATCACCACCAAGGGTTTCATAACGATATTAACTACTATGGCGACAATGCCAATGCGAACCGGCGATTTCATATCTTGCCGCGCAAAATAGCCAGGCACCAACACTTTAATTAGCATAAAAGCAAACAATCCCAAGGCATAAGCTTTCAAGCTATAGCTAGACATCAGCAGCGCATAAGCCGTCATTTTTCCATGATGGAATAGCGTAAATAAGATGGGTTCCGCCAAAATCAACAGCGCTAGCGTTGCAGGCAAGGCAATGAGTACCACAAAACGAATGGCCCAATCGAGAGTTCGACTAAATTTTTCCGGCGCCTGCGCAGCGCTTTGGCGCGACAAACTAGGCATTATGACGGTGGCAATTGCTACACCAAAAACCCCTAAAGGTAGCTCTACTAAACGATCAGAGTAAAACAGCCAACTGACACTGCCATCCACCAATTTGGTTGCAATCATCGTGTCCAACAGCAAATTGATCTGACTGACCGACACACCGAACAGCGCTGGCGTCATCAATACCAAAATACGTTTTACGCCTGGGTCTGACCAATTCAACTTAGGTGATGGTAACAAGTGAATTTGGCGCAAAAAAGGCAATTGAAACAGCAGTGAAAACACACCTGCGGCAAAAATACTCCACGCTAGTGCATAGACAGGGCTGGGGAAAAAATCTGCTAACAACAACGCAGCAGCAATCATAAACACATTGAGGAAAATGGGCGTTACGGCGGGAATTGCGAAGCGGTCGTAGCTATTCAAAATCGCTCCTGCAAAACCTGTGAGCGAAATTAGCATTAAATACGGAAAGGTAATGCGAACTAAATCTGTCAGTAAAGTGAATTTCGCGGGTTCATCGACGTAACCATAACCAAAAACAAATGCGACACCCGAAGCCCCTATCACGCCGATCAATGTCACTATTAGCAGAACCGATCCCAAGCAACCCGCAACACTATCAACCAATAATTTCACTGCATCGCGGGAACCCTTTTCGCGATACTCAGATAGAACCGGAATAAATGCCTGGGAAAATGCACCTTCGGCAAACAAACGACGAAAAAAATTGGGGATTTTCTGAGCTACAGCAAAGGCATCCATAACGCCTCCCGAACCCAACACGCTGGCCAGAACAATATCACGCACCAAGCCCAATACGCGCGAGCCCATAGTCATAGAACCAGTTAACAAACTGGAGCGCAGTAAACTTCTGGATTTCGTGGGTATTTGTTGCTCTTTTGGTAAGTCAGACACATGTACATCCCGCCTAAAATTGATCGTCTATTATCAACGCTCAAGCTTAAGGCGCACAAGCAAATAAATACCCAAAACTACGTTCTCAGGGCGCCATTTTTGCTTTTAAAACTCGGACATTGCCGTTTTCATCGCATATTTTAGCCACACTAGCGTAGCTTTTATTTGCATTAATTCGCTTTGCCAAAAAATCGCCCTGGCCTAAACCGCACTCAAAAATTAAATAACCATTTGCGCGTAAATAAGTCGGTGCCACCGCAATAAGTTGGTTAAAAATGGAAAGACCAAAGGGGCCCGCATCAAAAGCTTCTTCGGGCTCGTGTTGAGCAATTTCTTCAGCCATGTTTTTAACTTTCGCTGAAGTAATATAAGGAGGGGCGCTCACGATAATATCCACTGAGCCCTGCAGCGATTCAAATGGGCTAAATAAATCCGCATTGAAAAAAGTGGCGCGATTGGCCAAACCAAAATGCTCAGCATTGACTATGGCTGCGTCAATAGCGGGCTTATAAATATCCGAACCAAATACCCGAGTATTGTCGCGATGAAACGCAATCGCAAGCGCAACCGTTCCTATCCCAGCGCACAAATCTATCACTGTGATTTCTGATTCCAATGACCAATCATTCATAACTGTATCAATTGCAGCACGAGCTAATAATTCAGTTTCTTTGCGCGGGATATAAAGCCCTTTACTGACAATATATTCCATACCCATAAAGTGCTGCCGCTCCGTTAAGTGTGCAAGAGGTACGCCTGCCAGCCTGCTTTTCACTAGCGCGTCCAACTGTAATAATTGGGTTTGCGACAAAAATGGCAATGGAAGATTTGCAGCAGCCACCGGTGAAACTAAATGTCCTGCGGCAGCATGCCACAATGCGCTCAAAGTATTATCTGGATTTTCTTCACTTTTATCAGGCAAGATACTCAATTCTTTTTTGAGCAAACTGAGTATATTTTGAAATATATTTTCTTGCGACATAGCAGCTCCTTAATTCCTACAGCGTTACATTCGTTCATTCAAAATTATGCGCAATAGTAATAGTAGTGATGATTAACCGTGACGTTAAAATGAATACTTCATTTGCTTAGCTGCCGGTACCGAGTACAACTGGTCGGCCCTCTATTACAAGAGTTGTTTTTGAATAGGAATATTTTTTATGAATCTTTCCATCAAGAAAATGCAACACGTCAACCCCGCGCCTGTTTTCCGGTTTACCTTTATACATTTTTTCTAACGAAGGCCACTCTAGCTGCCAGCTAAAAAGTGCCTTTTGTTCCAGCTCATCAACAAAAATATCTTCTAGTGTAAAAGTAAAATTGCCATGATGAAGAAACCAGGGCAACCAAGACCGATGCAACGATTTTTTGCCCGCTATAATTGCACCCGTCCAATTTTCAAAAACTACGTCTTCGTGCATTAAACTCATAACATCATCAAGATTATGGCTATTCCATGCCTGCAACCAAATTTTTATTTGCTTCTGCATATCTGCTTTAACAAGATTCATAATGCAACCTGACGCGGATTAGAGCGCTTCATCTGTATCACACAGACTCAAAAACCAATTATTTTCATTGAGCACTGAAGGGTCAACCTGACTTTGCGACCAGAGAAAAAAGCCATCATCCGAAGCGCGATGACTGAAGCCAGTACGGAGCAAACTAGTGCACGATAGCTCATCACTCGCCATAATACTTAATGATTGCGCAGCATTTTTTACGGCAAATTTGGTTACCGCACTAAATAAAATCTGCAAATGCTTTTTATCGCGATAACTTGGCAAAAAATCCCAATCCATCAACTGCCAATCTTTCGCCATAATAGCTTTCACACTATCTTTAACAACGGCATAACCTACAAGGCGATTTTCTTTACGCATCTCAAGAATTTTAAATTGAGATTTTGGATTAAGATCGTAGCGCCAACGGCAATAGTTTGCGGAACGAGAGATCGCACTAAGATTTCGACATTGGTATTCACTATCATTAAAAAACATCGACAAGCCGTCGGCATTATCAACCCAGGCTAGTGTATAACCAGACGGTAAGGATTTTAAAAAGGGAACGCGAAGCAATGCCAAAGGTAATACCGCTAATATCGATGCAAGCGTGACAAAAAAGTCCGGCCATTGGCGAATTTCCAGATAATTTTTTATGGAAAACAGCATTTTAAAATGATGGCGGCAGTTCATGGGTTTAAATAAACGTCGCACCATGGTATCTGAATTTTCGTTAGAACCCATGGCAATAACAATAGGAAATTTTTCCTGTAAATATAAATTCATCCAAGCACCAATACCACGTTTCATATGATCAGGATGAACCACAATATCGGATGCTATTATTCCCTCATGCTCATGATCGCCAACTTTTACTTTAATAGGTTCAGCACCAATAGCACCAATAAGTTTACCTTGATAACGCAACACAAAAATATCTGATGAATTATTAGACGAATCAAAATAACGCCACGCAATAACGGCTTTACTCACATTTTCGGCCGCACCAAAACCCAGATGCATGAGCTCACAAACATCAGCCACATCCGATGCAGTAGCGCGGCTATAAGATTGAGCTAACTCTTCAGCAGTGACGCCGAGAGACTTTGCTAAAACCTTGGAAATTTTTGCAAAGTTTTGATTCATAAAAAGTTCTGATTCATATAAAGCTCTGATTTATATTATTCGATTAACAACCCTGCATTTTTAACTACTGCAACAATATCTTTAACGCCTTTTAAGTTAGCCAAGGCAACTTCATTGAGAGTAATGCTGAATCGCTCATCCATTTCTGCCATTAATAATAAAACACCCATCGAATCCCAACCGGGCACATCGACTAATAATGTTTCAATCGTTAACAAGCCTTCATCAAGATTTAATAATTGCTCGGTTAACCTTAATAAGTCAGTTACTGTTATTGGCTCTATGGACGACATATTATTTTTCTCTGTTATATTAACGCGAATTTTACTGAGCTATTACATTGCTCAGGCTTAACAACTCGGCTCAGCAACCTCGCGGTGGCTGATAAAAATATTTTTGTCCAACTCAACAAACGCTGCGCCCCAAGACAAACCCACACCATAACCTAACAGCATAACTTTAACCGTGGATTCCAGCATATTTTCAGCAAGATATTGCGTTATAGTCAAAGGCACAGATGCGCCACCAATATTGCCAAATTTAGCCAAGGTTAGCGGCACTTTGGCGAGATCCAAACCACATTTTTTAGCGATGTGTTTCATAATAAATTGATTTGATTGATGGAAAAAGAAAATATCGACATCCTTAACACTGCAATTCATAAGCTCCATGGTTTCATTAATAACTTCAGGTACCCGCGCAACAGTGAAGTTAAAAAGATTTGGGCCATTCATCTGCAACTTTGTATCGCGCTCATTTTCCGGCTTGGGCATTCTAAAGCCGCCGCCGGGAATGATTAAATCGTTACAGCCGGCACCATCAGTGTGTAAACAAAAACCCCACTCATTATTATTGCCTGATGCTTCAATTGCCGTTGCTGTACCACCATCGCCGAAGAGCAAATAAGTTGATCTATCTTCTTTATCGGTAAACAGGCTAGGCGTATCACCGTGCAAAACCAGAACCCGCTTGGAAGAACCGGTCTGGATCATCATGTTCGCCAGCCACAGCCCGTAGGGATACCCTGAACAACCTAAGCCAACATCGAAAGCAACACAATGATGACCCAGACCAAGATCGCGGTGCATAAGACTGCTACTACCCGGTAAAAAATAATCCGGCGATTGCGTAACAAAAATCAACGCGTCAATCGAGGCTGCAGACCAACCCAAACCCGCCATCAAATCTTTTGCAGCGGCCAGACATAAATCTGAACTGCATAACTTTCCATTGCTTATGCGACGAGCTTTTACGCCAGCCAATGCAACAACTTTTTTAACTTCCATAGGATCAAATTGTTGTGTATCGCGCACATTATCAAATTCAGTAACAGGCACTGCACTAGCGACACCTGCCAATCGCGCACCGCGAAGAATTGTTGCTGTCATAAATATTTCACCTAATTATCGGCTAACTTTTAATTGGCTAACTTGTTACTGGCCAACTAATTACTGACCAACCTCCAACGCAGCTAACACTTGCGCCGGCATATGCAAATAACGGGTAGTTTTGCGTTTTGTCTCAATATCTTTGTAAGCGTAAACAATTTTTTCTGCGGGAATGTTTAGCTCACTAGCAACAATATTAGCAGCAACACCGTTGTTGTAACCCCATAACGCAAGGTCCATTTGTTGATAAGGCAACGCGAAATAAAATTCATCCTGCCCCTGCTGTAAACTGTACGTATCGGTAGAAGGGATGGCGTTGCAAATAAGATCCGGCAAGCCTAAATATTTTGCCAAGGCATAAACTTGTGTTTTATAAAGATGCGCAATAGGTTTTATATCAGCGAGACCATCGCCACCTTTCACAAAAAAACCTTGATCATACTCAAGCCGATTAGGCGTACCTATCACGGCGTAATTAAGCCGCTCCGCATGAAAATATTCTGTAGTTTTGCGTACACGTTGTTTAAAGTTAGTCGCCGCAACAATAGTGAGATATTCGTTCAGTGGCAGCACCGCACTGTGCAATTCGCGCTCAGGATTTTCTACCACTAATTTAAAATGATTAATTTTTCCTTCTAGCCCCCCCTCAATAACAATTTTATTTTTCCAGGAACCGTCGTATTCTGGAAATAAACTTTTAATAGCCTTGTCGCGCCATTCATAACAACCAATCGCAGTTAACGTTGAGGAAATATTTTTTATTTCGTAGTCGATACCCAACTGCTTTGCAACCAGTTCTCCTAATGAAGTGCTATTCTCTGAGGAATCTTGTTCAGGCATTAACAAACCAAACACTTTCTTTGGACCTAGAGCTTTAACACAAAGCGCAGCACAAACTGCGCTATCCACACCGCCGGATATTCCAATTACCAAACCGCGCCGATTAATTTTAGTTCTAAGTAGTTCACGCAAACTCTGCGTGATACGCGTTACTTCCGCTTCCGCGTCAATTGTCAACGCACTCTTGAGTGTTGCAATATTATCCATCATGGCGACTTTCTCATTATTTAATAAAATTTTGATTCACTTAACGCAGATTTTTTTTACTAATTTTATTGGAATCCGTTTTGGGTAACGATTCCAAAATAACAACCTCGCGGGGCACCATAAAATTTTCCAGATTAGCAATGCAATGCTGACGGATTTTTTTAGGGTCCATGGTTGTTCCTGGGTCCAGCGCAACAAATGCTTTGATTGTTTCCCCTTCAAGCAAATCAGGCACACCTATTACAGCTGCTTCACGAATACCTGGCAAACGATAGAGAACATTTTCAACTTCAACCGGGCTCACTTTTTCACCGCGCGATTTAATAATGTCATCTACGCGGCCATGAAAATACAGATAGCCATTATCATCCATCACAAATTGATCTTGCGCGCACAACACGCTGCCATTAGGGTCAAGATTATTGACCAACATTTTTTGCGTCTCTTGCGGTTTGTTCCAATAGCCCTGCATCACATGTGCACCACGCACATATAGAGTTCCCAGCTTATTGGCAGGCACAGGCTTTAATTCATCGTCTAATAAAAATACTTCTGTACCGGGAATAGCTTTACCAACAGAGTTAGGGTATTTCTCCGCATCTTCCGGCTCTAAATAACTCACACGTTTGCACTCTGTGAGGCCATACATTTTATAAATTAACGCATTGGGGAATATTTGTTTCAAGTGAAAAACATATTCGGGAGGCAAGGCCGCAGCAGTATTCGTTACGCGCGTAACACTCGGAAAACACAATGGCGATTTTTGATGAAGACCGATCAGAGTAGAAAAAACCGTAGGCACACCCGGAAAAACACTGGCTGAATGATCGCGTATTTCTGCGAATACAACACTAGGAAAAGCAAAGGATTTACTGACAATAAGACACGCCCCTAAACGTACCGACATCAAAATTTGGTACAACCCATAATCAAAAGCCAAGGGTAAAAAACAAATAATTTTTGCATCCGCATCCAGGCGTAAATATTCAACCAAACTATCGGTAGTGAATACCATATTGGCATGAGTCATCATCACACCTTTAGGGTCCCCGGTACTGCCTGAGGTATAAATTAGCGCTGCAAGATCTTTACTAATTGCTGAAGATTTAATTGTATTTTTTGTGTGCAAAGCTGCATCTAATACGTTGATCAACTGCACCAAGGGTTTAATGCTCTGTAAGGTTTCCTTAGTGTCATTAAGCTCTTGATCGCTAATCTCGGCACCAGAATAAATAATTTCGCGCAGAGTTGGCAAGTTCGCAACAGCGGGTAGAAATTGTTTCGCTACGATTGCATCCGTTAATAAAAAAGTAGCACCACTATCTCGTAGAATGTATTCCAACTTATTGGCTTTGGTTAAATGGTTCACCACCAAAAAAATACCACCAGCATAAAGCACGGCATAAAGACTTGGTAAGAGTGCCCAGGCGTTCTCCATAAAAATCGCAACTCTATCGCCACGTTGCAAGCCACGGCTTTGCAAATAGGCTGCTATAGCTTGACTTTGGTCATACAGTTGGGCATAGGTATACTGTTCACTGCCCACTTGCGCCGCAATTTTTTGCGGATGCAACTTGCTTGCAATAGTCAAACTGTCAGATAAAAGACGGCGAATTTCGATGGTCATATTTGCGCTAAACCTGCGTTTTTATTCGAATAAATTTGACTAAGCTATTAATCGAATCCAGATTATCTGGCACCAATTCGTCGCCTTCCACTTTTATACCCAGACCTTCATCAAGATATTCAATCAGCTCCAGAATCCCCATTGAATCCAGAATGCCGCCGTCCAAAAACGAATCATCATCTCCCAATGCCGCTTCATCATCGCTAAACAAATAATTTTCAAGAATAAAGTGTCGCAGTTTTTGGCGAACTTCATCCATATTTATTGTGCTAGTTTCTATCATTTATGTATCCGCCCCTATCCTATAACTTATTTTTAACAAAATTGTTTATGTAAAATTTGCGTCGTTAAAATTCCAGTCAACGCTTGCGATTCTGCCGTATTAATAGGCTTGCCAGTTCGTGCTTTCTTTATTAAAAAAGCGACTTTTTTCGCATCAAATAGCCCAATATTTTCTATATCACTTTCTGCCAAATACTCACTCAATTCGCCATCAAACAGAGACGAATGTCTGGCCGACACATTAGGTGCACGATAAGGTTGCTTATGCCTTTGGCTGATTTCCGGTGGCAAATAGCGTTTCGCCATTTTTCGCAAAATGTTCTTTTCTTGCATCGCTTTCATTTTTATTTTTGGCGGCAAGCGGTTCGCAAATTCTATTAAGGTGTGATCCAAATACGGAAAACGCCCTTCAACAGAATTTTTCGCCAGCATTCGATCACCTTGCGATGTGAGCAAATAGCCAGACATTAAGGTTTTTATCTCGAGATATTGCGCCCTATGGAATGAATGCCAATCCTTAGCCTGCGTTGGAAATAAATTAGCTATTTTTGTTTCATATTTATTCTGCAGCAACTGTTCTTTTAACTGCGTGTTTAATTCTGCGCTGAAAAACAACTTGGCTTTACTTGTAGCTTGCCAGCGCGGCAAGTGAGAGTGCCATAATAATTCTGGAGTATCCAAACCCACACCAAAAAATCGTTTTAAATAAACAGCAGCATCTCCTTTGGGTAAATCCATATAAGGGTACAACCGGTTTAGTAACAGTGGCCGAAATGTTGACTCAGGATTTTTTGCCCAAAACTGACGAACTTTTGCTTCTTTAAAAATATCATAACCGCCTAACACTTCATCGGCGCCCTCACCCGTCAGTACCACACGGTAACCTTGCTCGTGCACGAGCTTAGATAAAATTCCCATAGGCGCAGGTGCCGCGCGTAAAATGGGTGACTCCGTATGCCAAATCGTATTCACAAATTGTTGCGCAATTTGCGTGTCATCAACCTCTGTGCGCGAATGATCTGTACCAAGAAATTTTACAACTTGATGTTGAAAATAGGTTTCATCCAACGCAGTATCAGTAAAACCTAGCGAAAAAGTTCGCAAGCGCGCGTTAGTTTGGGTATGCATCAACGCCACAAGTACTGACGAATCTAGACCACCCGACAAATAAGCACCTATTGGAACATCTGCGCGCAACCGCAATCTAGTAGCCTCTAAAAGCCGCTCGTGCAACTCTTCAACTAACACTGCTTCAGAGCGACTATCATATTCATCGCGATGCGTGGGAAATTCTAAATCCCAATATATTTTTTCTGTTATCTCACGCCCTTTAATGACCAGCAGCGCCCCAGGTTTTATCTGAAAAATATTTTTAAAAATAGTTGCTGGTGGTACACAAGTCCAACCCGTAAAAATTGCATCGAGAGATTCCAGATCAATCTCTAACTTATTTGGCAATGCAGGAACTAAGGCTTTGACTTCCGAAGCGAAGGCAAACATGTCTTGGTTAGCAAAATAATATAGCGGACAGATGCCCACACGATCGCGCACTAGAATTAATGTTTGCGCACGCTTATCCCACAAGCCAATTGCGAATTGACCGTTTAGATGCGAGGGGAAATCAAGCCCGTATTCGCGGTAAAGATGCAAAATAACTTCAGTGTCAGATTGTGAAACAAATTGATAGCCTTTAATAACAAGCTGCGCACGCAATTCGATAAAGTTAAAAATTTCCCCATTGAAAGTTACACACAAATCGCCATCAAGGGTCTGCATGGGTTGGGCGCCACCAGCGAGGTCAATAATACTTAAGCGGCGGTGCGACAAACCTATAAAGTCATCGCAATACAATCCTTGGGCATCAGGGCCGCGGTGCTTGATAGCATCTGCCATAGCACTCAGCGTCGTTAAGGCCTGCTCCCGCGCCAATAAACCTTTGGTCGGTAAGATTCCCGCTATACCGCACATGTTAATCCTCTATCTCTTCCAGCCAGAAAATTTTCACTTGTAATAACATTAGGTCAAATTTTCTAAGGGGTTAAATTTTTACCGGCTTTTTTATTTTGGGGCGTAGCTTGTCACCTGATTATACCTACGGCCGAACGTAAAAGAATTAATTCCACGCCACTTTTAGCGATACTCAAATAATATCTGTGCCTTGGGTTACGAAGAGTAACCAATAGAATTAGATATTCATTTACCCTCCTCCGCCTATTTTTCAACCAAAACAAATCCCATTACGTACAGCATATCCTCTATACTGCGCGCCCTGTTTTTGGTTTTATGCCTCTCACATTCATTCGTTAACCGACTTATATTATGAATTTTGCCTCACTCAGCTTTGCCCCCGAACTATTGCAAGCCATTAAGGCCTGCGGTTTTAAGACCCTGACTCCGATTCAAGAGCAGGCAATTCCACTCGCCCGTCGTGGCCGCGATTTGCTGGCCACCGCGCAAACCGGCACCGGTAAAACCGCTGCTTACGCCTTGCCGATTTTGCAGCAAATGATTGATACACCTAAGGAAGCTGTAGCTTGCAGCCCACGGGTATTAATTTTAGCCCCCACGCGCGAGCTGACGGAGCAAGTTGCCGCCAACATTAAACAATTTGCGCAATTTTTACCAATCAACATCATCTCCGTTTACGGTGGCGTAAAACTGACTGGCCAAGCTACCAAGTTGCGCACAGGTGTGGATATTTTAGTGGCAACGCCGGGACGCCTCCTCGAACATATCGAGCTGTGTAACGTGAACTTATCCAAAGTGGAATTTGTAGTGCTCGACGAAGCTGACCGCATGCTCGATATGGGTTTCATTACTGACATTCAAACACTGCTCAAGGGCGCTACCAGTAAGCATCAAACCCTACTGTTTTCGGCCACTATTTCTCATGCAGTGACATTACTGGCCAACCAATTGTTAACGCGCCATGAGACTGTCGCCGTATCCAAACAAAACGCCACCGCCGACACAGTGACACACGTCTGTTACCCCGTTGAAGAGCGTCGTAAATACGAATTATTTAATGAACTTATTCGTCAGCAAAACTGGTTTCAAGTGCTCGCCTTTACCAGCACTAAAGAGCAGGCCGATAAGCTGATTAAATCACTCAAAGACGACAATATTTCTGCAGCGGTTTGCCACGGCGACAAAACCCAGGGCGCGCGCCGCCGTGCATTGCAAGATTTCAAAGACAATAAAATTCAAGTACTGGTCGCCACCGAAGTGGCCGCACGCGGGTTGGATATAGAGGGGCTGGATTTTGTGGTTAACCTTAACCTGCCATTTTTGCCTGAAGATTATGTGCATCGCATTGGCAGAACTGGGCGCGCTGGCAACAAAGGCACGGCAATATCGTTTATCAGCCGCGAAGAAGAGCGCACCCTGTCCATTATCGAAACCATGATAGGTACGCGCATTAAACGTATTTTTATGGAAGGCTACGAAGTGGGTGATCGCGAACCGCTGATCAAATCACTGCAAGAAAAACCAGCTTACGCCAAAGCAAAAATGGGCAATAAAGCAACTGAAACACGCATTGCGACCAAACGCTCTGAAGCCAAAAACGACACGCCAGTATCCTCTGCAAAACAGGCGAGGATTACGAATAAAGCGGGGATAAAAACTGGTGGCGTAAAGCAAACAGGAACCAAAAAATCAGGCGTTAAACAATCTAATGCGATGAATAACGGCGCGAAGAAACGGTAAACCAAAAATGCGAGCCTTACCTAGCGACTACTCACAAAAGTATTATTCAATGGTGATTCGATGAGTTTACCTCCCTGCCCCAAATGCGGTTCTGAATACACATACGAAGATGGTGCAATGTTGACGTGCCCGGAATGCGCACACGAGTGGAGTGCCAATGTTATCGCAGAAAAGGACGATGATGTTTTTACCGTGCGCGATGCTAATGGTAATTTTTTAATTGCAGGAGATATGGTTACCTTGATTAAAGATCTGAAAGTAAAGGGCACTTCGTCCGTTATAAAAGTAGGCACCAAAGCTAAAATTAATCGCCTTGTTGATAGTGATCATAATATCGACTGCAAAGTGGATGTAATTGGCGAAATGATGTTGAAATCTGAGTTTGTAAAAAAGGCATAAGTATTAATAAAATAAATAACAGATGTAAAAAAAGCCGCTAACACATAAATGTTAGCGGCTTTTTTATTCTCGGTTTACATCAAGAAATTAGTTACGCGTCTTCGGACTCATCATAAACTCTCGGGCGTTTTTGACGAATACCGTGAGCAGCTAAAATTTCTACATAAAATCCGTCACCGCCACTCACAGAAACCTCATCCATTTTTTTTATGATTTCTGCCAAGTGGACACTTTCTGCAGTAGCTTCCGTTAGCCCGAATTTACAATCAAAATCCCAATAGTCAACGCCTGCAGGTAAAGCTTTGCGTCTTTCGCGCTTCAAATATTTGCGCACTTCATGCTTAATACCTTCCAATATACGGTCACTATTTTTACCTTCGATATGAAGCTTAAATGTTTTTTTCATGGATTTCCTATGTTTACTTTTAGTCGATGTACTTTTTCGCCGACATACTTTTTAATACAGATAAATGCTATATATTTACAATTTACTTTTTCACGCCAACTTCACGACTACTGTTAAAACGTGCGAGCAATTCAGCGTATGTATCGTTATGCACGCCACCTATTGCAATCCATTCCAACACCATCGAGCTAAAGCTGCTGTCACGGTTACCGAAAGCTTGCTGCATTTGTTGCACTTGATAATTCATGCGCAATAATTTATCCGTCGCTGGGGTTTCTCTGCCCGCTAAAATTTCAGCACGCACCGTAAGTATACGTAAACTTTGTGCATTTTTTGCTTGATCCTCTGCGGTGATACTTGCTGCTTTGGTAAAACGCTGCTGTATAACCGACAAACTGCCACTTGGCCAACGTGGAGTATTAGTAATTAATTGTTCTACGCTATCTTTTTTCTTATTGATTTCAGTTTCGGATTTAGCGGCGATAACTGCTAATTCATAATCACGAATCGCATCACAGGCACCGAACATATCCAACCAGCTTTGTGCCTCAGCTTTATTGCGCTCCCGATCAATTTTTTCGGCAATAGCAATAATGGTTGAATTGAGCTTTTCATTTAATGCTTTTGCTGTATCGCGCGGTAGCTCTAATGCAAAAAACTCAGTTTTAGCGGCTTCAATATCAACTTTAGCAGCCACTAATTCAGCAAGACTGAGCGCTAAGAAAGCATCGATTTTGGCAAGTAAAGCTTCCGCTTGTTTTTGTATTTCCTGACGCTGATTATTGCTGGCTTCAATTTCTTGATTACGACGCGCAAAAATTGCATCGCAGTGCTGGCGAAAATCTTGCCATAACTGCTGATCTTCTTTGTACCAACTTTTACCAATGTTTTTCCACTGAGCTTGCATTTTTTTCACTGATTCGATTGCGGCGCGAATATCACTTGATGCCATCAACCCCTGCGCTGCTTCGATTAACTGTTGCTTAGTAGATTTATTGGTTTCATATTCGTTGGTGATTTTACCAAACAACTGCTCCATTAAAGCTTCAAAAGTCTGTTGCAATTCGTTGCCCGCTTTGCGCGGTACTGGCCAATAGAGCTGCCATTCCTGGCGCGCCACTTTAAGGGTCTTCTCTACGCCGGCCCAATCTGCTTTATCCCAAGTGTAGCTTGCCAAATAATGCTGTAAGTGAGTCACCATCTCTTGGCGTTTGGTGAGATTTTTTTCACGCGCGGCAGCTTGTGCATCAAAAAACTCTTTGCAAGGAGCAAAAGCTGTTTCTGAAGCTTGATGAAACTGTTGCCAGAGCACTTCGTCCTGCTGCTGACCGCCTTTGCTCACCTCTTTCCAGCTGTCTTGCAGCTCGTGAATTTTAGTGGCTAAATCTTCCGGTGCCATTGGGCTATTAATCAAGCCTTGCATTTGCACTACTAACGCTTCCTTTTTGGGTGTTACCGCAAATTCATGCCAATCACCCAATTTAGTTATCTGTTCTTCAAATTCATCCAGCTTGGCTTGAATACCTTTTGGTAAGTCTGCAAATTGTTGCCGCTTTTCGTTTAATTCTTTTTGAATTGCGCGAGCTTTACGTACAAAGCCTTGTTCGATGGACCACAAACCTTTACGGATCAGATCAGTTAATTCCCGCAGAGAATTTTTAGCCGCTTGCTCAACAGCATTCTGTTTTTTTACCCAGTTTTTGACTGCGGATTGCGCATTAGCAACACTTTCGGGTAATTGTTCGTGAGTAAATTCTTGCGCGTGCTTAAGCAATTGGTTCAGCTTATGCTTAACGGATTGAGCTGCATCATTGTTTTCAATAGCATCCTCAGCATTTTTTAACTGCTCAGTTAGTTGCGCCAAAGTGCCAGAACTTTTTATTTGCTCAACTAAAACTAAGGCTTGTTGTTTACGTAATTCAAATTCTTTATTAATTGCATCCATGGGTAAATTACGGTTCGCAGCCAGTCGAATTGCCTGCGCTAATTCCTGCAATTTGTGCTCGTAATTTACTGCTAACAATTCATCTACATGTGCAATCGAATAAATATCAGCGATAAAAGTTTTTGAATTTTCCAGCGCCGCTTTCGCTAAAGCTAAAGCTTGTTGATCAAGCGCAACATTTTCTTCTTCCTGCGCGATAGCGTCAGCCTGAGCAGTAATTTTAGCCTGACAGGATTTAACAGCTGCCAAATACCGCTGCACAGTTGCAGCTGCTGCACCATCACCTAATGCCAACCACTCTTGTTGCAATACTGAAAGCCTGGCTTTAAAAAGCGTATCTGCATCAAGATGCGAATGCTTTTCTAACTTAGTGCAAATGATGGCCGCTAGAGCTTCAATTTCGGCAAGTTTTGCATCTTCAGCTTTAAACACATCCAACCGCGTTCTCACTAGTTTATATACATTTTTATCTTTACTTTGTGCCGTTTTAGCGAGCTGCTCGAGCTGATCGCGTTCAGTTATTTTGGCTGCCGCGGCTTGGCGAATTTGCGTAGTGCTCGCTTCACGCGCAAGCTGGAGCAATGACTCCGAACTAGTAATTTGCGCAAGCACATCACCACTTGCAGATGAGGAATAACTAACAACCGCCATCAACTCAATGGGATTAGAAATTTCTTTTGCTAACTGATCAACAGTGAGAGTTTTATCATCCAATAATTGCCCGATGCGTTTACGCGCAATAGTTTGAATGCGTGAGGTATGCGTTCCAGTGATCAAGCTGAGCAGCTCGCTCCCGTAACTCAATTTAGTAATCGCAGCTTCACGTACAGTGTCATCTCCACTTGCGGTAGTAGCAACTAACACTAATTGTTCATTAGAGTGAAGCGCAAGCGCTTTAATTTGCTCGTCGATAGTAGCAATTGGGGGAGGCGTTTTTTTAAAAAGGCGGCTTAATAATTTCATAGTATTCAGTCATTCGTAGTGGTTGTTAAATGATTGTTAGCGAGCGGTTTTATAGAAGGTCAATCAGGAAAAGTAATGTTTTGGTCCTTAAAATGGCGCATATAAACTTTTAAATATCGGCTGTTTGCCATCAAGGCGCTGGCAGCAATCAAAACGAGCGCAATCAATGCACCCAAAAACTCTCGCGCCTCTTCTATATAGGGTTTATTAGGATTCATCCTTTGCATCAATGGTTCTTGCCCCATATGTTGATAATATTCAAACGCGCCTGGACCAGCAACGACCAGGCAAAGCGCACACACAGCCACAGCCACCAAAAACAATGGCGGGTAGTAAATATTAAATACCAACAACAAAGGCACAAGCGCGCATAAAAAATAAAAGCCGGCCCATGCTATAGGATCCGGGTCATTGAACTGTAAGCTAGCAAACCCTATTAGTGTAAGGGCGCATATCATTGCAAATGCCTTTAACAGATGAGTAACCAATGAGTTTTACCCTAAAATGAGCTAATTTACGACAGTTATCGATTATAGGCGCCTTGCTTAGGACGAGTCTAATCTGCGGGGGTTTGAAGTGTGGATAAAAAAAGACCCAAGCGCAATGATTAAGCGCAAAAACAACATAAATTACATCATCAAATCATAAGTGATAACTGGCTTTTACGGTCCCGATTCGGTCAATACTCATACAAATTTTATGTACGTTTGTGTAGTCGGCACATCGTTTTACATGCATAAATTGCCGAGCAACCTAGATAAAATATAGTTCTATTGTTTATACAATAAACATAATATCATCGACCAAATATTGGACTCGCAATCCTTTCACGGTTTTGCAAAAGTCATCGCCCTACTCAAGGGGCAGTCTGATTAATAACGTGGATTCGGATATTCTAACTTGTCTTTATAATGATGATGGTATTCACCTTCACAACTAATTAAAAAACAACCAAAGGAACAACTTAATGAAAACCCGTCTTTTACTCATTACAGCAACACTTGCTCTGTTCACTGCGGGCCCGCAGTTAGCAAGCGCTGGCGATTCGCAGAAAACGAAAAAAGCAGCCATATTCTCAACCGATGGCAAAGCCATTAGCGTTTACACCACCGCAAAAGACGCCGAGAAACGTTTAGCCCTAACCCACACATTAAAATTTTCCCAGGGCCAACAACCGCCTGAAACTGAAATAGCTATTTTTGTAAACCCCAACAGCCGCTTTCAAAAAATACTTGGATTTGGTGGAGCCATCACTGACTCAAGTGCTGAAGTATTTGCCAAGTTAAATCCTGCGAAACAAAAAGAATTTTTACAAGCCTACTACAACAAAGAAAATGGCATTGGCTACAGCCTGGCCCGCACCACCATTCACAGCTCGGACTTTAGTAGCGGCAGTTACACCTACATTAAAGAAGGCGATAAAGAATTAACAACATTCTCAATTGACCACGACCGTGAATTTCGTATCCCATTAATTAAGAAGGCTATCGAAACTGCAGGAGGTAAACTCACTTTATTTGCGAGCCCCTGGAGCGCGCCGGCTTTTATGAAAACAACCAATCATATGCTGCAAGGCGGTAAATTACTGCCTGAATACAATCACGCATGGGCAATGTATTTCACAAAATTTATTAAAGCTTACGAGAAAGAAGGTATGCCGATTTGGGGCATCACGGTACAAAATGAACCTATGGCCAAACAAACATGGGAATCAATGATTTACACCGCTGAAGAAGAGCGCGATTTTCTAAAAAATCACTTAGGCCCAATTATGCATAAAGAAGGCTTAAAAGATAAAAAAATTATCGTGTGGGATCACAACCGTGATTTGATAACTAACCGCGCGAATACCATTTTTGATGATCCTGAAGCTGCTAAATACGCTTGGGGCATTGGTTATCATTGGTATGAAACCTGGACTGGTGGCGATCCTATGTTTAAAAATGTGGGTGATGTTTATCAGTCTTACCCAGACAAACATATTTTGTTGACCGAAGCAGCAATAGAAAAATTCAACCCGGAACGCTACCAGTATTGGCCAAATGGTGAAAAATACGGTAACTCAATAATTAATGATTTAAATACTGGTAGCGTAGGCTGGACAGATTGGAACATTTTATTAGATGACAAAGGTGGCCCTAATCACGTTGGTAACTTCTGCTATGCAGCAATTCATGCTGATAGCAAAACAGGTAATTTAATTTACACACCAACTTATTACTATATTGGTCATTTTTCAAAATTCATTCGCCCCAATGCCCAACGAGTTAGTTCAACCAGTAGCAGAAGCGCATTGTTGACTACTTCATTTTTAAATGAAGACAACAAAATGGCGACTATCGTAATGAACCAAAGCGACAATGAAATTAGTTATCGTTTCTATGTTGGCTTAAACGAAACCAAAATAAGTATTCCAGCCCACGCGATTCAAACGCTGGTTTACTAGTTTAACGCCTGAAATAAAAAATCCCGCAGCCGTCAAACGGCTGCGGGATTTTTTTATGCACTTACATTTTACCGACCATCACTTTTATGGCCAACGAAGCAAAGCAGCAATATGTGCTTTTCCATTCAACAGAAGTAAAAGCATGAGTATTAGAAACTTTAATAACCTTTACATTGCGCTTATAACGGCGATTTTATCTTTGGCAATTATTAAGGCATAAATGATTTCAAATAATGATAAACACTTCACACATTCAGAAAAATGCACTATACAATGATTTATACGCCATCATTCGGGATATCTGTATGAACACAGCGGCAGCAATAAATCCTATTCAAGTACGCGAAGGCATACGTATCGTGCCATCCCATAACGAGCCTATTAAAATCAATATTAATGGCGAAAATTTTATCGATATCTTACAAGCTAATGACATTAGCGTTGGAGGCATAGGCATCACGGTTCCACACGGGTTTAAAAATTGTAATCTTAATGCAATGGTGTCATTCATCATTGAGCTACCCATCGATGAAAAGAAAAGCATTATTAAAGTTCAGGGCGTAATCAAACATGTATCGGGTAACCGATTCGGCGTTGCGTTTAAAAATCTGCCCGAAATGTCTCGTTTCACCATTAAAAAGTATATTGCGTCTAAAATTAAAGAAGAATCTATAATTGAGTGGCTGCGATATAAAGTTGGTTTAATTTGTTAGCCCTAAAGTCCTACTAAAATTATTAAACCATTAAAAAAAAGCGCGCAGCCAAGGCTACGCGCTTTTTGTTTTTGTTTCAGTTGGACCTATTTAGAGTGTTAACGTTTTTTCAAATAGAACCTTTGTGCGGCACCTGCAGTACACCACCATTGCTGTACTTTTGGACCTACACCGTTTGCCACATCCAAACATTTATTAGAATTAGCCGCTTTTAATTCGACTTCCATCGTTGCCCAATCGAGCACACGCATTTTCCAAATTTGTGCATTAGTCGCATTACAGGCGTACTGTTGAATTTGCGTACCATCCGCCGTACTGGCTGCCGCCACGTCCACACACTTGTTACTATTCAGTGCACGTAATTCCATGCTGTAGTCGCCAAGATCTGCAAATGTAAATGTCTGTGCAACAGTGCCATTACATGCATAGGTTTGGACTTTAGCGAAATCACCTGTTGCTGCGCCGGTAATATCCAGGCATTGATTATTGGCTTTGTTTTTAACTTCAAAGGTACCAAAACTGCCCACAAACTTAGGGTTAGACATTAATGTATCAAACCAAGGCCCAGTGCCACCGGCGTAAATACGCCAATTTACGCCTTCGACAGCCTTATCAATATCAAACCAGTTGAAGGCTTTGAGTGCTGGGTACTTGCCACTGGTAAGCGCGTTTGCAAAATCAGTCATCCACTGGGCTTTACCAGCATGGGGCGCAACAGACATCTCACCCACTACAATTGGGCGACCTGTTGCAGCCAAATCTGCATACCAAGGATTTAAAAGACTGGTGAATTTTCCGCCCTCGCCCTCACCACCGTAGATATCAATACCGACCCAATCCATATAACCGGGTACG
Organism: Gammaproteobacteria bacterium; assembly: GCA_031425935.1. Taxonomy (GTDB): domain Bacteria; phylum Pseudomonadota; class Gammaproteobacteria; order Pseudomonadales; family Cellvibrionaceae; genus Cellvibrio. The sequence continues at coordinate 27,093 of JANPKH010000151.1, forward strand.
TACATATCGGCAACAACAGCACCACGCTGACCTTCTGGCTTGCTCCACGGGTCCAAATCTGTCCAACATACAGAACCAAACCAGACTGAAGTACCAAACTTGACGTTGGTAGCGCCCACCGCTCTAAAGCGATCAACTACATGCTTATAAGCGCTACGGAAGCGAGCCCAGGTTTCACCGTTTTTACACGGCGACCAGTCATACCAGTGACCATTTGCCTCATGGAACAGGTCAACCATAACTGGTACTTTCTCACCTTTCAAACCCCAGGCAATATTGTCAATAAGGTCGTTATGCTTGCCATCTAAAATTTCTTTGATGATATTGCGATCTACACGATCATTACCCTTTCCGCCACCATGCCAGCACTCTCTATTGTCATGTTTCTGCAGTTCACCATGAAACTCCAAATTGACGTACGGAACACGCCCTTGGGACTTAATTTTCGCTATCTCTACCTGCCAGTTGCCGTACCAGTTTTTACTGCCGTCGGGGCGGAACACCTCAGGAAATATTTTTCCAAAATACGGATTAACATTGCCGTACCACTGTTTGTTGTCGTTCCACTCGCGCTCCTCAGTGATCTTATCGCCACAAGGATTAGCGTCGGACCAATCCATATCCACATACCCACCGGTTAGCACGCGATTACCTGCTGGCTCTAAAGGCGCTTGAGCCTCAGCCATCTGAACGCCAATTACACTTGAAGCTACAACGCACGCAGCCATTGTGGCTCGCTTTACTGAACTGGTTTTTCTCAACAAAGAGAATCGTACTCTATTTAAAAAATTGGAGATCTTGTTATTCATCATTGCGACTCCGAGATAATTCATTATTAGATAAGGAAAGTCACAGCCTTTCCGCATGCGCTCGTTAGTGAGCAGCAATATCCAGTGTACGAATCAACGAGCGAATAACACCCCACTTTGAGGTGGCGCATAAAGTGGCTTGACCGAATAAACCATTCGAACGTCCCACTAAATTAACGCCTGTCAGACGAATTACATTTTCATCAACTCACTCCATGAAAAAGAAAGCTTATCTATCTGATTTATAAAAAATTTAAAGAAATGTATGAAATTGGTATTTAGCGTATGTCTTATTAAATCTATTCGTACCAAATAAATTTGTCCTTTCCTGCGAAGCGAACGACATGTTTCGGCATATCCATAAAAATGTCGCTGTGTTAGTAGAAGTAAAAATAATGATTCTTACAACCCAGCATAACAATTTAAATAACCATAACTATTGCAGGTACAAAAAATGAAAATACCCCGCAAGTCATTAATGCAAGCTTTTGCATTAGTAGGTCTGTGCATGTCTACTTCAGGTGCTTATGCGCAAGCTGCACCAGTCTGGTCAGAAGAATTTACCGGTGACCGTATTGACCATTCTATTTGGTCTTACAACACCGGCGGCTCAGGCAACGGTAATAACGAATTGCAGTATTACACTGCAGATAGCAGTAACGCTTACCTCGAAGGTGGCAGCCTTGTTATTCAAGCAAAGCGCGAAAAGTTTAGTGGTAAAGAATTTACCTCGGCACGTTTGCACACTAATGGCCGCATGTCATTCAAGTACGGAACTTTAGAAGCACGCATTAAATTGCCGCAGCTGAACAATGGCTTATGGCCAGCGTTTTGGATGATGGGTACCAATTTTGGTATTGACGGTTGGCCAAAAAGTGGTGAATGGGACATTTTGGAAGCAGGTTTTAAATCCGCACAGGTCGATGGAACCATCAATAAACATATCTCCGGTGCTATGCACTGGTGGCATGAAGCTGGTACCTGGAGCACATGGCTACAAGCAGATAAAGCTGAAAGTTTTATTATGGCCAGTAATTTCCACGACAATTACCACACCTATAAATTAGATTGGACGCCCGCTAAAGTTACAATGTACGTCGATAATGCGCCATTTTTTACGATGGATATTACTGACCCAAATATGTCAGAACTGCGTGAGAATCCCGCCTTTATTATCTTGAACTTAGCGGTAGGTGGCTCGAATTTTGTTGAAATTACTGACCCTAACTTAATCACCGCACCCTTACCTGGGAAAATGTATGTGGATTACGTGCGCTTGTATAAAAACGATTCCACGGAATTACACTTAGCCAGTGATAACGTTCGCAGCGGCAATTTTGGTGTGATGACTGAAACCACCCCCACATTAGGTGAACTCAATTGGGGTGATCGCACTAATCTTTACATCTGGAATAATATGACCGCCGTGGCTACTGCGCCATCTGAAGGCAGCAGTGCGCTTGCCTACCAGATTAAAGCAGGCGATTGGTGGGGCATGGGCTTGCTGCATAAAGATTACAACATGCGCAATTACACGCATGGTTATTTACATTTCGATGTTAAGACCACATCTACCTCGAATATGACCATCACCGTGGGCAGCACTTCAGGCGGCTCAGGCGCGGTGGATTTAATTGATGGCGGCGATCAATTTGGTTTAGTGCGCGATGGGGCATGGCATCACGTTGCTATTCCGCTGAGCAAATTCGGCAACGTTGACTTTGAAACTATTAAAACGTTTTTCAGCGTTTCCGGCCCTGCACCTGCGGCTGATATGGTTGTTGCCTTTGACAATATTTATCTGACCGAAAGCATTAAATTACCTGCACCTGAGTTTGGTACTTTTGGTATTTACACCGAAAACGCTGCGCACAAAAACGCTGGCGAATTTGGTTTCGGCGTTAACGGTGAATTATTCCTCTGGGCAGACACACTTACCTTGCAAGCAGGTCAAGTTTTAGAAGGTAATTCTTCTCTGAATTTGAAATCTACCGGCAAAGGTTGGTACGGCATGGGCTTAGCCGCACGCGAAGGTTTCAACCTCACTGCGTTTGATAATCCTAATGCTGCATTACATTTTTCTATGAAGACAACCGAACAAAGCGATTTCCAAATCGGCTTTAAAAGCGGCAACGTCAATGATATTGGCCAAAAATGGATTAACTTTAAAGCCGGTTCAGATCCTTACGGTTTTGTGCGCGATGGCCAGTGGCATGAAATTGTTATCCCAATGTCTGTGCTTGCAAAAGATTTGGATTTGTTTGACATGCGGCAGTTACTGCAAGTGTTAGGCACAAGTGAAATTACTAGCCTTGCTATCGACGATGTATACCTTTCTGGCGGTTTGGCCGCAAAAGACCCAGGCACTAATGGTGTTGTGGTTAACCGTGCTCCCACTGCAGCCATTAAGCCTTCTGTTATGGGTGGTAAACCTGCGTTAGCAGTAGTATTCGACGCAACAAAATCAAGTGATGTAAATGGGGATACTCTTACTTACTCGTGGGATTTCGGCGACGGCACCACGGGCTCTGGCGCTACAGTAAGCCATACATTTACTCAAGGCGGCTCCTACAATGTCGTGGTAACAGTCAGTGATGGTGAATTGAGTGCAAGCGCAAAAACCATCATTTTTGCAGATGAAAACTACGGCAAAGTAAAAAGTAAAAAACGCGGTGTTGGTTACGGTAATCATTCACCAGCGGATATGGAAATCATGTCTAAAGGTATGAGCTGGTGGTACAACTGGGGTATCAAACCTGATTTGGCGATCCAAGATACTTACCGCAACTACGGTGTTGAATATGCGCCTATGACGTGGAATGGCGCTTTTGATGAAGTAGCACTTCGTGCCTACATCGCAAGCCACCCTGACGTGAAATATATTCTCGCCTTCAACGAACCACAGTTCAAAGATCAAGCCAATATGACGCCTACCGAGGTTGCAGCACAGTGGCCACGTCTTGAAAAAATTGCCAATGACTTCAATTTAAAAATTGTTAGTGAAGCAATGAACTTCTGCGGAAATTGTGTGTTGAGCCCATCTGGCGCACCTTACTTTTCACCGTGGGATTATCTCGATGATTTCTTCAAAATATGCCCTACCTGCCGTGTGGATGCGATTTCTATTCACGCTTACATGCCTGATGTAAATGGTATTGAATGGTATGTGAATCAATACAAAAAATACGGTAAGCCAATTTGGCTAACTGAATTCTGTGCTTGGGAGCCGTCTACAACTGCAGAAACTCAACAACGCATGCTCACTCAAGTTATTGACTATCTTGAAAATGACAAAGACGTAGAACGTTATGCCTGGTTTATCGGCCGCTCCAACGGCCACCCGTTCAATAGCTTATTAGATTATCGTCAAGCAGGGATCCTTACTGATCTTGGTGACATCTATCTCAATATGCCGATACACGGTGAAACCACTAACGTACACACTTTGCCAAAATTAGTTGAAGCTGAAACTTACGCAACCATGAGAGCAGTTCGTGTGCAAGAAACCTATACCACCACCACGGGAATGCGTGTTGAACAAACTAAAGATACAACAGGCTTCTTGAATTTAAGCGGCACAGTTGCAGGCGATTGGGTTGAATACAACGTTACCGGCCAAGCTAACACTTACAACCTGGATATACGTGTTTCGAGTGAAACTGCAGGTACTATCAATATCTTGGTTGATGGTGTGCAAAAAGCGGTCGTTAATGTGAACCCAACAGGTGGATTACAAACCTGGGCTACCGTTAAATCATCGTTGGAGTTAACGGCAGGTGCACACAAAGTTCGTATGGTGCTCAACCAATCGACCAATGTGAACTGGATAAATTTTACTGTAGGCGGCGCTTCAAGCTCTTCAGTAAAATCGAGCATTATGTCCTCATCTACACCATCGGTTAAGAGCTCTTCAATAGGTTCTTCGTCAGTTAAGAGTTCTATTACTTCTTCGTCGGTTAAGAGCTCCATTAGCTCTTCATCGATTAAAAGTTCTTCAGAAAGCTCTGTGGGATCTTCATCTGTTAAAAGCTCTGTTCGTTCCTCTAGCAGCAGCGTGATTATCAAAGTGGGCAACTTGGCACTTAATAGTCCGGCATTTGCGTCAACCAATGAGGGTGAAGCTTGGGATGCTAGGTTTGCAGCAGATGGTAATGTAAGTACGCGTTGGGCGAGCCAACCTACAGACGCGCAGTGGATTTATGTTGACCTTGGTGCAAGTTATAACTTCAACAGCGTGGTACTAAATTGGGAAGCTGCTTATGGCAAAAGCTATGAGATTCAGGTTTCCAATGATGCTGCAACCTGGACCAAAATTTACTCAACCACCACGGGTGCTGGCGGTAAAGAAACCTTGAGTGTGGCTGCAAGTAAGGGCCGTTATGTGCGCATGCTAGGTATAGCACGCGGCACAGGTTACGGCTATTCACTGTGGGATTTTGAAGTGTGGAATGTAACAACAGCTTCTAGTTCAATTGTTGCTAGCAGCTCAATACCGTCTTCATCCGTTAAGAGTTCTTCCAAAAGTAGCGTGGCGCCCTCAAGCATTGCTGTAAGTTCTTCATCCATAAAAAGTTCTTCCAGCGCTGGGTCTAACCTGGCACTTTATCGCCAGGCATTTACCTCGACAAATGAAAGCGATGCGATGTCGGCAACTCAAGCCTTTGATGGTAAAGCTGACACGCGCTGGGCAAGTGCCTTTAGCGACCCACAGTGGATTTATGTTGATCTCGGCGCAAGCTACAGCATCAATAAAGTCGTCTTAACTTGGGAAGCAGCGTTTGGTAAAAGCTATGAAATTCAAACGTCTAATGATGCAGTTACCTGGGTGAAAATCTACGGAACTACAACTGGCGCTGGCGGTAAAGAAACATTGAGTGTTGTAGGAACCGGCCGTTATGTGCGGATGCATGGAACTGTTCGTGGCACAGGCTATGGTTATTCATTGTTTGAGTTTGAAGTTTATGGCACCCCTGCAATAGTTGGTAACCAGGCATTAAAACGCCCAGCGCTATCGTCTTCAAATGAAGGTGATGGCTTGGCAGCACTTTTTGCTGTGGATGGCAACTCGGCAACACGCTGGGCAAGCCTGGCAACTGATGCCCAATGGATACATGTTGATTTAGGATCTGTGCGTCCGGTTTCAGGTGTAACGCTTAATTGGGAAACTGCATACGGCAAAAGCTACAACATTCAAGTATCTAACGATGCAATAACCTGGGTTACCGTACATACGGTAACCAACAGTGATGGCGGATATGATGATATTCCATTATCCACCACTGGCCGTTACGTGCGTGTGCAAGGCATAACACGCGCTACCGGTTACGGCTATTCACTGTGGGATTTTGAAGTGTACTGATGTATGAAGTGTACTAATGTAATGAGGTGTATTGATTTAACCTAGTTACGTTGTAATCAATTAAACCGCGCGCAAGAAATTGCGCGCGGTTTTTATTTGTAGCGGCTGAAGTTATTTTTTATGACGGCAAATGTTCATGCCGGTATTCAGAAGGCGTTTGCCCTACAATTTTTTTGAAGAAAGTATTGAACACAGATTTACTGTTAAACCCTACCTCAAGATAAATTTGGGTGATAGTTTTGGATTTATGCTTGGGATCTGCCAACATTTTTTTAGATTCTTCAATGCGGTAACCATTGATAAATTCATAAAAATTACTATCGAAGTGGCGATTAAATATCAAGGATAAATCTTTGGAAGGAACTGATAAGGTCTCAGCCAACATATCCAGCGTTAAATCGGGAGATAGGTAAAGTTTTTGCGAACGCATAGTAGCATCAATTTTTTCAGCAAAAACGGTATTAAGCAATTTCTCCTCTGTCGGCTTTTTGATGGGCTCCTTCTGCCTAATTGATTCAAAAGTAGCAAAGTAACGCGTACTTGAAAATACTAATACCAACATTAAAAGGAACGCGGTGTAGTAACCCGTTAAACCCATCACTTCAAATAGATGTAAATGGAAACCAATATATAAATGAACAATTTTAGCGCTTGCCAACGCAGCCTCTATGAGAGTAACCAGCAAAAACCCGACTACAAGCACGCTTAGCCACGCAATATCGACTCGCTCAATCGTTGAATGGGTATTTTTTAATTGATTTTTATATTTTAATATTAGTAGAAAACAAGCAATACAATATATAACACGAAGAGCTTTACATAAAAAATCGACAATTAAATTGGGAACGCTGTAAATATATTTGTCGTGCGCAATCATTGCCATGCGGTCTTGCAAATTATAGCTATAAAAAGTGACGCAAATAAAAACAATAAATATCCCTAACGGCACAAAATGAAACATATCCTTTTTACGCAAAGTGAAATCATGATACACGAGAGATTTTACATAAAAATACAACAATGCAGCATCAAGGTAATACGCAAAACCCATCCACAAAAATAAGCGCGGATAATTTTCCATCACAATGGTTCTAATGTCGCTACCCCACAACACCAACTCGTGCATGGGTATAAATGCTTGCGTTAATAAAAAGGCAGCAAGAAAGTAATTACTTTTATTGTCTCGCGGGTTCGTTGCAAGTAAAAGTATGGCAAAACACGCACCTTGAATAGCAGTCATCATTAATACAAGGTCATGAATATTAAATATAGTTTCTCTCATAATATTTTTTCTAAGTAGTGATGATTTTTATTTTTATGCAACGGCTAATTTGACCGAAAGAGTTTGGCTGCCAGACAATAAAAGCTATACTCGCGTTGGCAGCAGCTCTGAAAATAGAGTCTAATCTAGTTTTTTGCGCTAGAACATAATATAAGTCGTATTTCTATCTGATTCATGGCCTCACCATGGCCTATGTCTACCGCCTCCATTAAATTTCTTTTATCACGAAGGACAAGCCTAATGAATATTAAAAAAATAGTAACATCCTTTTGTTTCGCTATCTGTACGTTAGTCACACTTCGCACTGAAGCATATCTTCATACCGAGGGGCAATATATCGTTAACGCGCAAGGGGAACGAGTTTTATTGCGTGGCATGGGGCTAGGTGGATGGATGTTGCAAGAAGGCTATATGTTGGAGCTAGGCAACCTGGGCCAGCAACATGCCATCAAAGCGAAACTAGAAGACCTTATCGGCGCTGAGGCAACCCAAGAGTTTTATACCGCCTGGCTTGCCAATCACACCCGTAAAGCCGACATTGATGCAATGGCGCGATGGGGATTTAATTCCGTACGCCTACCGATGCACTTTAATTTATACACACTGCCTATCGAGCAAGAACCAGTAAAAGGACAAAATACTTGGCTAGAGAATGGTTTTGCGTTAACGGACGCCCTACTAGCATGGTGTAAAGCCAACAACATGTATTTGATTTTAGATTTACATGCAGCACCAGGTGGACAAGGTAATGATCTCGCCATTTCTGATCGCGACCCCACGAAGGCGTCGCTTTGGGATAGCCCTGAAAACCAACAAAAGACGATTGCACTTTGGCGAAAATTAGCAGAACGCTATGCTAATGAGCCCATGATTGGCGCTTACGATATCATCAATGAACCCAACTGGGGCTTTGAAAATAGTGACGATAAAAATGGCTGCAAGGAACAAAAAAACATCCCTTTAAAAAATTTAATGGTCAAAATTACCAACGCAATTCGCGAAGTTGATACAAAGCATATGATTATTATTGAAGGCAATTGTTGGGGCAATAATTATGCTGGCGTGCTGCCCACGTGGGACAACAATATGACATTAAGTTTTCATAAATACTGGAATAAAAACTCAGTTGCCGATATCAGTACGCACTTACAGTTACGTGAAAAATATAATGTACCTATATGGCTAGGCGAGTCCGGCGAAAATTCCAACTTGTGGTTCAGTGATGCCATTCGTCTCGTTGAATCTCAGGGCGTTGGCTGGGCATTTTGGCCATTGAAAAAAATTCGTTACAACAATCCATTGCAAGTTATTGCCAATGAAAACTATTTGAAGGTAGTGGCTTACTTGAACGGTAAAGCCCCACGCCCCACACGTGAAGAAGCTTATAAAGGTTTAATGAAATTCGCTACGCACGACATTCGTTTTGAAAACAATACTCAGCACCCGGCTGTTATTGATGCGATGTTTCGACAACCTCATTCCAGTGCGTCAAAACCTTTTGCACAACATCTCATTAAAGCATCAGGTGGAACAATCAATGCTGTCGATTACGATATGGGAAGCAATAGCTATTTTGACGTAGATGCTGCGGATTACCATGTATCGACGGGGCAAAAAGAGTTTGCCGTTTGGAATCAAGGGCGCGTATATCGTAATGATGGGGTTGATATTCAAGTTGATAAAAAAACAAAATCTTCACCGTCTTATTTTATTAGCCATATCGAAACAGGCGAATGGACGGAATACACTTTTATTGCGGAAAAAGCAGGTGATTATTTATTCAGTGCGAGTGTCAATACAGATGTTGATAGCGCAAAAATTTCAGTGACGCTTAATAATCAAATCGTAATGGATTCCGTCGCAATAACCAAAGCCACTCCCTGGAAAACTCAGGAATTGACCAAACTAAAATTACTGGAGGGCACTAATACATTGCGCATCACAACGCTAACAGGTAAATACAATTTAGCAACTCTAGTGTTCGAACGTCACAAAACTCATTAACCATTTTCATCATTATAAATACCAGGTGTGCTCACAAAAGCTTAGGGATTATCACAATCCAAATAGCACTGTGACCACACTTGGCAAACTCATATCATTCCGCTCCTACCAGACTTCATTGCCAGCCAATAATAAATTCTATTCTCCTTGTGGTCGTGATTTGGGTTGCTACACTGAAGTGTATTAAAACTAAAGCATTGGCAGCTATGCTTCCCACCGCACAATGCCCCCATAATCAACCAGTGATTGCGAAATATTATGCGATATTTGTCTCAGGGATCCACCTACCCTAAAAAGCTGCTCAAACAGCTTGCGCAGCCCCTTGCCCTATCAGCCAGTCTCTTTATCGCGGTAACACTGCCTACCAGCGTAATTGCCGAACCACTTCCCGAACGCATTAACTTTCAACACTTACTTGAAAACAAAGACATAGCCCTTGGCGAGGTGCAGGCGTTTCTTCAAGATAGCCAAGGCTTCATGTGGATTGGCGGTGGTGGTGGGCTCGTTCGTTACGATGGTTACGAATTTAAATTCATCCTCCAAACAGTGCCAACGAAAAGCGGTGTAGAAAAAAAACCAGTAAAAATGGTCAATCATATTTACGAAGATAAGGAAAATATTTTATGGATAGCAACGCGCACCGGTGTGTTGCGCTATGACCCAAAGACCGAATTGCTTACACCTATTCCAGATAACCCTGGTGCACAAGGGGCTATAAGCACATCCAACTTTGGAATGTCCATGGAGCTTCCGAGCGGCGAGCTTTTGCTTCCGTCAACAAAAGGCCTTTACGTTCTTGATAGGAAAACAAATCATTATTCAATCATCATGCCAGATAATCTCAAAAAAGATTGGCTACATGACAAAATTGTAAAAGCATCGTACCTCGATAACACTGGCACATTATGGCTGGGTACTGGCGCCGGTCTCGAAAAAGTTGATTGGAGTAC
>JANPKH010000152.1:0-13083 GCA_031425935.1 Gammaproteobacteria bacterium
GGGTCAAAAATACGCATCACCATTTTTTCGCCAAACGCAGTGGGCAAAGATGACATACGTAATTCCACTTCACTGCCATCACTACGCCGGGTTTTTATGCGGCCATCTTGCGGTTTACGCCGCTCAGAAATATCCATGCGCGCTAACACTTTAAAACGGCTGGTTACTGCCGTTGAAACATTTGCTGGCAATTCATAGACGTAATGCAATACACCGTCGATACGAAAGCGAATACGGCCAACGTCTCGCCGCGGTTCAATATGAATATCGCTAGCGCGTTGGTCATACGCATATTGCAACAACCAATCAACGATTTTAACGATGTGCTGATCGTTCGCATCAGGGTCGCTTGCTGTACCCAGCTCGACTAATTGTTCAAAGTTGGTTACAGCCGATGCCGATGCACCACCACTCGCACCCGTTACTGAACGCGCCAAGGTGTAAAACTCAACCATGTAACGCTCGACATCGGCGGGGCTGGCAAATACGCGTTTTACTTTGCGCCGCGCCACATGCTCTAACTGCGGCTCCCATCCGCCTAAAAACGGTTGCAGGCATGCGATATGCACATCGTCAGCAGTCACTTGCACACACAAAATGCCATGACGTTTGGCAAATGCATAACCCATTACCTCCGTCACTTTAGTCACATTAATCTTCATGGGATCAATGTGTATTAACGGCAAATTTGCTTTGGCCGCCAACCACTCCGTTAGCACGGCATCATCCAACACTTTGCCGGGGCGCGACAGGTCCTCAAAATTTTGGCTGGCGATGTAACTTAGCGGATGCATCATCGCCTGCTCGCGGGAACGCGAAGAGCCGAGCAACATATTGGCGTCAGTCTGTTCAAGTTTGCGATCTGCCACTAAATCCGTGATTAAACTGCGTAAGTCCAATACCCGGTCGAGAATTTGCGCCATGAAATATTCCTGGTTTTTATACAATACTGTCAGTCTAGCTTAGGCTATCTGCGTTGTTCCACTTGCATTTTTGAATCTGATAGGTGATCGTCACAAACATCTACTCAGAAGTTAACGCCTATGAACTATTCACTCAAAAATTACCAAACTCAACTTGCCCAGCTGGTCGCAATTCCATCCGTAAGCTGCGCCGTTCCCAGTTGGGATATGCCGAATTTACCGGTAGTTGAATTGCTCGCCACCTGGTTTAGCGATCTAGGGTTTAGCACGCAAATTATGCCACTGGCACAAACCGGCAAAGCAAATTTAATTGCCACATTAGGCAGTGGCGATGGTGGTTTAGTGTTAGCGGGCCACAGCGACACCGTACCTTACGATGCCAACCGCTGGCAGAGCGACCCTTTCAAACTTGAAGAAAAAAATGGCAAGTTTTATGGTTTAGGCGCAACCGATATGAAGGGATTTTTTCCGGTTATTTTAGAAGCGGTGAAGCCATTTCTAAACCAGCCACTCAAACACCCATTAATTATTTTAGCGACTGCCGACGAAGAAAGCAGTATGAGTGGCGCGCGTGCATTGGCCGCAAGCGGCAAACCTAAAGCGCACTATGCGGTGATTGGCGAGCCTACGGAGCTAGTACCAATTCGTATGCACAAAGGCATCATGATGGAGATGATTCGCGTACGCGGACAAGCAGGGCATTCCTCCGACCCTGCGCTTGGCAAAAACGCGTTAGATGCAATGACGCAAGTCATGAATGAATTAATTAATTTGCGTAGCGAGCTGCAATTAAAATATCGCAACCCCAGTTTTGCAGTGCAAACACCTACTTTAAATTTAGGTTGTATCCACGGCGGTGACGGCGCCAACAGAATTTGCGGCGAATGCGAATTACATTTTGATTTACGTTTATTACCAGGCATGGACAACACGGAATTACGCGAAACAATTCAGCGCCGCTTAACGCCTATCGCTGAAACCAGCGGTACTGATATTGTTTTCTCATCATTATTTGAGGGTGTAGAACCATTTGATGAATCAACAGAATCTGAATTAGTAAAAGTATGTGAACAACTAACGGGAAATACATCCAACAGCGTTGCCTTCGCGACTGAAGCGCCGTTTTTGCAAGCATTAGGAATGCAAACTGTGGTGCTCGGCCCTGGTTCCATCAATCAAGCACATCAGCCCGATGAATTTATAAGCATTAGTCAAATTGAACCGGCGGTAAAAATTGTTAGAGAACTCATTCAAAAGTTTTGTTTGTGTGAGTAGATGTTATAGAGAAAATTATAATGAACACTGTTCAATTCAAAACACGCCGTAAATATGTCCCTATAGGCTCGAATCGGCATCCATGCCTCATACGGTCTTGAATCAAACAGTGTTCATTACTTCTGCCTGAAGAAATTAAATTTTAAAAGAGCACTGTAATGATAAACACCGCAATTTGTTCCTACGGCATGTCCGGCAAAGTATTCCACGCACCACTCATCAGTGCGGAATCGCAACTTAATTTGCACACCATTTTGCAACGCTCTGATGACAGTGCGCTTGCAGATTACCCCAATGTAACCATCGCAAAATCATTTGAAGAAATTATTCATAACCCGAAAATTAATTTAGTTATTGTTAATACGCCCAACGAATTCCACTACAGTATGACCAAAGCCGCATTACTTGCTGGCAAACATGTCGTTACAGAAAAGCCTTTTGTTCTCGATCTAAATGAAGGTAAAGAACTTATTGCACTCGCACAACGGCAACATAAAATATTGAGTGTTTTTCACAATAAACGTTTGGAAACTGATCACCTCAGCGTACAAAATATACTTGCTCAAGGCCTGCTAGGCCGCGTAGTGGAAATCGAATGGCACTACGACCGCTATAGAACCAACATCACTCATAAAGCATGGAAGGAAAATAATGTACCCGGAGCTGGTACCTGGTTTGATTTAGGTATCCATATGGTGGATTCGATGCTGTGTTTATTGGGCCGCCCCCAAGCAGTAAACGCTGATATGCGCAGCCTTCGCCGCGCTGATGGCTCTACGGATTATTTTAACGTGTGCTTTCATTATGCCGATATGCGCGTGCTCTTACGCTCCAATACTTTTGTTAGCGAAAAAGGCGCAACGGTAAGCATACACGGTGAGATGGGATCATTTTTAAAATTTGGGCAGGATGTGCAAGAGCAGCAACTAATGAACGGCTTAAAACCTTATGAAAAAAATTGGGCAAAACATGGCGATGATAATTACGGAATTTTGCACAATCATTTATCAGTGAAGAGCAACCGCGAAAAAACACCAAGCGAATACGGTTGTTATGAAATGTTTTATCGCAACATTGCCGATGCAATTTTAGATAAAGAGGAATTGCGATTTAAACCGCAGGAAGCGTTGCTAGCAGTAGAGATGATTTTGGCTGCGGAGGAGAGCAATAGGTTGCAGAAAACGATTCCAGTATGAACGCATAAAATCGCATTATGATGCAAGAATTAACATGACCTTTCGCTTCTTTTTGCGTAGAATAACGCGTCGATCGCGACCTTTAGCTTTTTATCAATTTAACCTATGGAAAATAACATGATGTTTAAATACTTATCGCCTCACCTAATAGTTACCTGCTTACTCTCGGCATTTACCTTAAACACATCGACAGCTGAACTTGTGTGCTCTGGCACAGTTGAAGAAGTTAGCTACCATGCCAATGATCAAATGATGGTTCGTTTAAGTGGTATGAATCTGGCTGTATTTGTTTGCAATACTGAAACCACATGGACGGTTACAGGCACAGGGTACACCACAGGCCCCAAAACCTGCGCAGCCATGTACTCCACTTTTCTTGCTGCAAAGCTCTCAGGCAAGCCTATAAATTCAGTTTACTTCGATGGAGCTGATGTACCTACTACTTGCAACGGGTGGGGATCGTGGAAAAATGCAAATATACGCCATTACAGGTTTTAATTATTTGTTGCTATTTAATCTTGGCCCGCAACGCGGGCTTTGTATTTTTCTAAGAGCTATGAAATACCAAATATATTTTTAAATTTTCTAATGTTTGATTTTCGTAGCCAATATTTAAGGTTTTAGCATTTTCAAATTGCACTTGTGCCGTTGGCAATTTTTTTGGTGTTTGCGGTTGCCACTCACTCACGTTGGTTCCTAGCAGATAGCGTTTTTCCTCACTAAAGTGTGATGTATCCAAATAATAATTTGCTATCCACGCTTTAAAATCTGAAGCTACCATTTCGACAATTACTCTGACCATTTGATCAGAGCCTTCTGCAGATTCGTAAAATAAAACTTTAGCGTTATCGGGAAGAGTTAATCCTGTAGCAGTCTCAAATTTCGATTTTGTATTTGCAGGCAGTTGTGCGGCCTGCGATTTATCTGTGCTTGTGGAATTTGAAAATGACGAGGTATTGCTTGCATTTGCTGTGCTAGCATTTTTACTTGCTGCAGCCCGCTGTTTAGCATCACTTGAATCGGCTTGACAGGCATAAAGAAGGCTGGTGATCGATACAACAATAAACAATTTTGCAAAGATGCTTTTTACAACGTAGAAATTTTTCATATCGCTAACCTTTATCGACCACTACCTCGTTGATATTGCGCTTCGGGAATAGCATCCCCTTTTTTCCACTTGAACTGACGCTTAATCATCGCTTTCATATTATATTCTCGCGCTAACCCCTGGCGATGAAATTCGCCCATAAATTCATCGGTAATGGTGATAGGCCCAATGGTGACACTTTTGCCACCATCCCAATTGTAGCGATCAAAAAAGTGATATTCGAAATCTAAACTGTATTCCGTAGTTGTTGCGCCTTTCGTCACAGTTGCTGTTCCTTTACCCCAGCTAGCATAGCCTCCTACAGCATAAAACCAATTCGAACTTTCTTGTTTATAGTTATATGCGCTTTCTGCAGATTTTGAACTAATTTGATGGGTTCCTGCCGGTAAGGCTTCGACAAATTTTTGCGCCTGGCTAACCTCTTCTCTAAAACGTCCTTTTGCAGTAGGGCCGGAGTCAATCATACTTTCCAGGTTTATTTTTAAATCAGCCCCACTGGTATCTAAATAATGTTTCATATTTATTGCGGCATCAAAGCCAATAAAAAG
Organism: Gammaproteobacteria bacterium; assembly: GCA_031425935.1. GTDB lineage: Bacteria > Pseudomonadota > Gammaproteobacteria > Pseudomonadales > Cellvibrionaceae > Cellvibrio. The sequence continues at coordinate 5,051 of JANPKH010000152.1, forward strand.
CATGGCGGCTGAACCTCGCGGCGGCAATATTTCTAAAATCGACTGCTTCAGTGCCCACATGGAAACTTCAACCGATTTAGAATTAAAAACGCCCGCACCCGCATCAGGTTTTATGGTTGGCTGGCTATTACCGACAGTATAATGCTGGTCGCTTTGTGGAATCGGGATTGGCTTGGGTGGTGCTGGTATTACGGAAGTTGCGCCAAATTTGGCAGCTAATCTTTTATCCAATTCAAAAATTGTATTCTTGCCAGCCACACCATCAATTTGACCAGGCGCAAATTTCGCATCAGTTTGAAAGCGGATTAACGCTTTTTTTGGTTTCACCACCATATTTGCCATCTGGACGCCCAGTTTTTATTGTGGAATCTGGCAGCTTATAACCCAAGTCGATTAAACCACTTTGTATCATGGCGACACCATTGCCCTTATCACCAAATCGCAAAGGTGGTGAATTTCGGGAAGCTTTTTGAATGACATCGAGGGCTACGAAGGAAGGATAGGTAAGAGGCACTGTGATATTCCTTATAAAAATGATGTTAACGATATTATCTGCATTGAAATATATTTCAGCGTCACTGATTGATACAGGAAACTCACCATTTATCCAATAAGCCAAGTAAAAATAGGGTCAGTATCCTATCAGTTTGTGAGTGGCTTCACACTCAGGACCTAGTGCTAAGCGGCTGAGCCTCCCGATTTTTTTCGTTTTATAATTTCGCTAACATATGCAGGAAAAATAATTAATGGCTAAACCCATCAACAAAAATTGAACAAAATAGTTAAATAAAAGTAAACACCGAAAACATTGGGCAGGCGGGACTGACATGAAATGTTTATTACAATATTGCCTAAAGAGAAATTATTTTTGTGTAATAGAAATTGGTAGGAAAATATCGATTGCAGTGACCTGAAAAACAAATACGGCTGTTACAAAAATGAATTCTGTAACAGCCGCAAGTTCTTCTGGCTAATTTTTTAAACTACTATCCTACGATTAACTGTCCGGAGCTTTTAGGTGAGCCCAAGCGTGAGGACATGCGCCTACAAGCAACTAAGCCAACCAGCCCCAGACAAAAAAGCAAAAATGTATTCGGTTCTGGAACTGAAGCAAACGGGAGGGCAGTTGGTAACCCGCCAGTCTTCGCAACTATAATTCCACCACTAAAGCTATCGCCGCCAGAGGCTCTTGTATCGCATCTAGCACCAATGCTATTAATGTCCATTGTCACCGCACCAGTACTTGCCAGCGCTCTGCCGCAACCGATAGTGGCGCCGTTGTTCATGGTGATACTTGTTAAGGCCAAAATATTTCCTTCAAACGAAGTGCTGGTATCAAGGGTTGCCGAGCTGCGCACATCCCAAAACACACCAGCATTGGAGCCAGTATTAATTACGTTAACCTTCGAACCGGGCGAAGTGATCAAGGTGCTATCCATCTGAAACACCCAAGCCGCATTCGCATTGCCAAGGCCGTCGAGTGTAAGTGCGCCGAATAATGTTGATAAATTGGTAGCTCCAGCATGAACTGTATAGATGCCGGGAGTGAGTGTGAGTCCGCTCAGGTCTGGGTTAGCCAAAGTTATCCCTGTCCCCATGAGCCCCAAACTAGTGATTGAATTGATAAGCTGGCGCTGAGCCAAGCGCGCTACATTAGTACCTGCGTGAACTTTTCCACCGGTCACCTGTGTATCCGCAACTGCTACGCCTGGAGTGGAATTAAAGCCAGTGATGGCATTCGCACCCTTCATCGACCAAACACCGACATTACCGACGACTCTGCTAGTGGGAACATTGGTTACCGTCGACGCACCCAAAACATCGAAGCTCGCTAGCTCCGAACCCAATATAGGTATAGCCAGTGCTGAGGGGCCGTAAACAAGCAGAGTGACTAAGAGTAATATCCATTTTATGGCTTTCATTGTTATATTCCAGTGATTAAAACCCTATGTGGCTATGAAGCTTTATGCACGAACATGCATGGCGCATCAAACCCAACTTGAGTCGATGGCGAATTGTGGCGATTTAGTTTTTGCAACTCTGTGCGCCAACACGCACAGCCTTGCCAATACTTTTATTCTCGGTGCGGGCCTCCTGGTGCGAAAAGTTTTGTTTATTATCAATACACGTTAAGCTTATAAAAACCTTCACAAGAGAATTACCGTGCCTACTAAAACCCAAGACTACGTTAAATGGTTTCGTCATTCGACTCCTTATATCAACAGGCACAGCGACAGAACCTTTGTTGTGATGTTGCCGGGCGAGGCGATTACACACCCAAACTTTCACAACATAGTGCACGATATTGCACTGCTCTGTAGCCTTGATGTGAGGCTGGTACTGGTGCACGGCGCGCGCCCGCAAATTGATGAAAGATTACAAGTGGCAGACACTTTTAGTCACTTCCATAAAAACTTAAGAATTACTGATAGCGAAAGTTTGCGTTTGGTTATTCAAGCCATTGGCGAAGCGCGCACAACCGTAGAAGCAGCGCTGTCCACCAGCTTACCCAACTCGCCCATGCACGATGCCGACATGCAGGTAATTAGCGGCAATTTTGTGGTGGCAATGCCTCATGGAGTGATTGACGGCGTAGATTTGCAACACGCGGGCAAAGTGCGCAAAGTGAATATTAAATCACTGCAAACTGCATTGGATTCAGGAGCAGTGGTGTTGCTCTCGCCACTCGCTTATTCGCCTACCGGTGAAATTTTCAACCTCTCGTTTAGCGATGTTGCGACTCACGTTGCTGGCGCGCTTAAGGCCGACAAATTACTCGCGTTTATTGATGGCGATGGTGTAGCGGATGCAGACGGAAATTTAATTCGCCAACTCTCGCTACCAGAATGCAAAGAATATCTAAGCAATAATGGCCCGCACATGAATTTGGAATTACAGCAGGCATTAAGCGCGTGCTACTTAAGTTGCCTGCAAGGTGTGCAACGTGCCCAACTTGTTAACTACACCACAGACGGAGCATTGCTGACCGAATTATTCACGCGCGATGGTTTAGGCACCATGATTTACTCCGGCCAATACGAACAATTGCGCACAGCCTCGATTGACGATGTGGCTGGCATTTTGGACTTAATTAGGCCGCTTGAAGAAGAAGGTATTTTAGTGCGTCGCTCGCGCGACGCTTTAGAAACCGAAATCAGTAAATTTCATGTCATGGAAAAAGACGGCATGATCATCGCCTGCGCAGCACTTTATAACTACGGAACTATGGCTGAGCTTTCATGCGTAGCAACGCACCCCGACTATCGCAACGGCGGCAGAGCAGCAGCATTATTAGAACAAATGGAAGGTCAAGCACGCAAAAAAAATATCAGTCAATTATTTTTGTTGACCACACAAACTGCTCACTGGTTTATTGAGCAGGGATTTGTGCAAGGTAAGCTGGAGGATTTACCGATAGCGAAGCAAGAGCTGTATAACTACCAGAGGAATTCGAAAATTTTCGTAAAGGTATTGGAGTGATTTTTTGCAGCATTGTGATGCTAAGGATTTTATATCCCGGATGCGGCGTGAATATTTTACGCGTGACTTGGCACACCCCCCAATTTAAGACAACGTGAAAAAGACTGCTAAGCTTTCAGATGGAAGTATTACTATGAGCCGGCATCATGCGACATTCATTGCTGATCAATACTCTGTGCTGCTGGATTACGTTGTTCTGCATAAATAGCGTCCATGCTGTAGCCACAGATATTATGACAATTAAATATACGAATCGCGGGGCATTAGATGCCCGCAATGCGTACATATTCGAACTTATAAAAACGATTTTGGAAGAAACAAAACCGGAGTTTGGTGACTATCGGATCGAGCCTTATGCTCAAGATCAGGGTTCTAAACGATTAGCTGTCCTCATTAAAGATGGCGTTTTAATTAATGTAGCTTGGGGATCTCCAGGAACAGTACTGGATTCGACTGACGTTATTCCCATCCAAGCGGATATTTATCGGGGACTGTTGGGGTATCGCATATGTTTAACCAATACACAAAGAAACTTGGCACTTGATAATATTTTAAATATCGACCACCTTAAACCGTGGAGGTTAGGACAGCGGCAAACTTGGGACGACCTGGAAATATATGCGTTCAACAATATCAACACCGTTACAGCGCCAACGTTTGAAGGGTTGCTTGCTATGCTCACCCTGAATCGTTTTGATTGTTTGCCATTAGGCGCTAATGAAGTGGAATTTGTTTATCGCAATAACATTAAACAAATGCCCACTCTTGCTATAGAGAAAAATCTACTGATTCGTTACGACTACCCGTATTATTTTCATATCAGCGCCAAACATCCAAAAATCGCCGCGCGATTCAAAGAAGGCATGAAAAAAATACAGATCAGTGGTGCCTTCAATCAAATCTTTAATCGATATTTTCGCGAAGATATTAATACTCTCCATTTAGAAAACCGCCGTGTAATTTGTTTGAAATCACCCTTCTTACCGCTAGAAAATCAATGCTTACATCCAAATGATTTGGGTGTTTTAGATACCTTATAAATCAGTATTTATAAGGGAGTATTTACTACTGAAGAATAATCATCTTCAGATTATTTTTATGTAACCAAAGCTTTCGAAAATTTCATGAAGATGTAGAACTAATTTAAAAAATAGAATAAAAAATGACGCTAAGCTTTCGTACAGGAAAATTGACCTTGGGTCGCTTAATGCCACATTCATTACTGATCAGTACTATTTTGCTCCCTATGATGTTGCTCAGCATAATGGGCACAGCTGCCAGCAGCGCCTATGCCACAAGCGAAGAGCCAATGGTTATCAGATATATTAACCGCGGAGCGCTGGACGCAGGCAACGCATATAAATTTGAACTGATTAAAGCCATTCTAGAAGAAACCAAAAAGGAATTTGGTGACTATCGTATCGAACCTTATGTAAATGATCCGGGCGCTAAACGCATATCTGTTCTTGTAAAGCAGGGGGCTCAAATCAATGTCACTTGGGCATCGCCCGGCACAGTAAGGGACTCTACCCATGTGATCCCCATTCCCATCGATATTTTACAAGGCATGTTGGGTTATCGCGTATGTTTAACCACGTTACCGTTAAAGACTGTATTCGATAACATTACTGATATAGATACCCTTAAAACATTGCGCATAGGCCAAGGTCAAACCTGGGAAGATGTTGATATATACACAGCCAACCACATCAGTACTATTCAAGCTCCTACGCTTGATGGATTGCTGTCCATGCTTGCTCTCAACCGATTTGACTGTTTAGCGTTAGGCGTGACTGAGGCCATGTTTATTTATAAAAAAAATGTTCCCTATATAGAAACACTTGTTGTAGAAAAAAACTTATTAATTCATTACGAGTACCCGATTTATTTTTATATCAGCGCAAAACATCCAAAAATAGCAGCGCGCTTCAATGAAGGCATACAAAAAATACAAACCAACGGCGAATTCAACAAAATTTTTAATCGATATTTTCGCGAAGACATTAATACTCTCAACTTAAAAAACCGCCGTGTAATTTGTTTGAAATCACCATTCCTACCCCTAGAAAATCAATGCCAGAAGTTGGTCGAACCCGGCATTTTTGATTCCCTATAAAACCACACCGCACGTGATTGAAAAATTAAAAAAGAACTCCACTCCGCTTTAGAACAGTCGATGACCGCAGATCAAATTGGTCAGGGTAACGGCGTTTCAACAACAGTGCTTTATCTGTCAGCAGCCCGCTGAACATAATTCACTGCCACATAAATCTGTAGGCGCTTAGTTAATCTCTTCCAGCGAGCCTTTAGGCTCGCATCTTTTTTCTGCTACCATAACCTCCTTTGTCATCACCCAAATTTTCAGCGCGAACTAGTATCGCTGCACAAATATTGAGTTTTTTAGGGGGAAACCTATGCCTGTTTATCGCTCCAAAACCACCACCGCTGGCCGCAATCAAGCCGGTGCTCGCGCCTTGTGGCGTGCTACTGGCATGAAGGATGGCGATTTCGATAAGCCGATCATCGCCATCGCCAACTCCTTCACCCAATTTGTGCCAGGGCATGTTCATCTAAAAGATTTAGGGCAACTGGTTGCTCGCGAAATTGAACGCGCTGGTGGCGTCGCGAAAGAATTTAATACCATTGCCGTGGACGACGGCATTGCCATGGGCCACGACGGTATGCTTTACAGCTTGCCATCGCGCGACATCATTGCGGACTCGGTGGAATACATGGTTAATGCCCACTGCGCTGATGCGATTGTGTGTATTTCCAATTGCGACAAAATCACACCCGGCATGTTAATGGCGGCAATGCGCTTAAATGTGCCCGTCATTTTCGTTTCCGGCGGGCCGATGGAAGCGGGCAAAACCAAGCTTTCTGAACATAAATTAGATTTAGTCGATGCAATTATGATCGGCACCGATAAAACCGCCAGTGATGAAAAAGTGGCTGAATATGAGCGCTCTGCCTGCCCGACCTGCGGTTCTTGCTCAGGTATGTTTACCGCTAACTCTATGAACTGTTTGACCGAGGCTTTGGGTTTAGCGTTACCCGGCAATGGTTCATTACTGGCAACGCACGCTGACCGCGAAGAGCTGTTTCTTGAAGCTGGTCGACGTATTGTGGAGATCACCAAGCGCTACTACGAACAGGATGATGAAAGTGTGCTGCCGCGCTCCATCGCCACTTTTTCAGCCTTTGAAAACGCCATGACACTGGACATCGCGATGGGTGGCTCCACCAACACTATTCTGCATTTGTTGGCCGCCGCACAAGAAGGCGAAGTCCCCTTCACTATGTTTGATATCGACCGCTTAAGCCGTAGGGTGCCGCAACTTTGTAAAGTGGCCCCCAACTCTCCCAAATATCACATGGAAGACGTACACCGTGCAGGCGGTGTGATGAGTATTTTGGCAGAGCTGAATCGCGGCGGTTTACTGCACAATCAACTACCTACTGTTCACAGCAAAACCTTTCAAGAGGGCTTGGACAAATGGGACATCATCGTTACCGAATCCGCAGAAGTTAAAACTTTTTATAAAGCTGGCCCTGCGGGAATTCCCACCCAGGTTGCATTTAGCCAAGCCACTCGCTGGCCAACGCTCGACATCGACCGCGCTGAAGGTTGCATCCGGTCTGTTGAGCATGCGTACAGCCAGGAAGGTGGTTTGGCGGTTCTCAAAGGCAATATTGCTATCGACGGCTGCGTGGTAAAAACCTCCGGCGTGGACGAAAGCTGCTGGGTATTTGAAGGCCCCGCGCACGTTGTTGAAAGCCAGGACCAAGCTGTACATCATATTCTTGAAGACAAAGTAAAAGCCGGCGAAGTGGTCGTGATTCGCTATGAAGGCCCTAAAGGCGGCCCCGGCATGCAAGAAATGTTGTACCCGACTAGCTACTTGAAGTCACAAGGTTTGGGCAAAGCCTGCGCCCTGCTGACCGATGGCCGCTTTTCAGGTGGCACTTCGGGATTATCGATTGGGCATGTATCTCCTGAAGCCGCCGCTGGTGGTGCAATTGGATTGGTGCGGAATGGCGATATCATCCGGATAAACATTCCCAATCGCAGCATTGATGTTTTGCTTAGCGTTGCAGAGCTAGATTCACGTCGCGCGGCAGAAAATGCTAAAGGTGCGAACGGGTGGAAACCAAGTGAAGCTCGACCACGCAAAGTTTCTGCATCATTAAAAGCTTACGCAATGTTGGCGACTAGCGCGGATAAAGGAGCGGTGAGAGATTTAACCAAACTAGATTAGTTAGCAGCTTGATTAATGTTGAGCGCGTTATTAAAAATCTAGAAATAAAAAATATCCCATCTCAGCGATGGGATATTTTTTTGCAAACCATTCAAAAGTGTAATTTTATATTTTAAATATTTCCTAAACTATTTTTATAAACTGCGTGTCAAGCCCACCCAGCAACTCCAGTTCTTCCATCCATAAAGCATTTACTAATGAGTTCGTAGTAAAGAATACTGTTCAATTCAAAACACGCCGTGACAAATTGCAGGAGCAATTTGCACAACATGGTTGCCGCAGGTGAGTCGCATG
>JANPKH010000153.1:0-1813 GCA_031425935.1 Gammaproteobacteria bacterium
GCTGGACGAAGGTCTTTATCAAAATATTAGTTTCGTCCAAGGTAATGCACAATGCCTACCTTTTGCAAATAACAGCTTTCATTGCATTACGATCGCTTTTGGCCTAAGAAATGTAACGGATAAAGAAGAAGCTTTACGCTCGATGTATCGCGTATGCAAGCCAGGTGGAAAATTAATGGTTCTTGAATTTTCAACACCTTCTTTTCCTGTCCTAAAACCGATTTATGACTGGTATTCTTTTAATATTTTACCAAAAGTAGGACAGTTTTTTACTCAAGATGAAGCCAGCTATCAGTATTTGGCCGAATCCATACGGATGCATCCTAATCAGCACGATTTAAAATCAATGATCGAGCGAGCTGGGTTTGAAGAGTGTCATTATCATAATTTAAGTGGGGGCATTGTAGCTTTACATATTGCCTATAAATATTGAGTTGTAATGCCCCGGGTACGTCATTTTTGATGGTGCCACATTTGGGAGATCCTTCGCGCAAAAGACCGCGCTCAGGATGACGTACTTGGGAAGTTACATTGAGTTCATTATGTTGAAAAAATACTCCTTACGCGCATTACAAATTGCTATTAACCAAGCCTTGCGTCTAGATGAGCATATGCCGGCTAAATTACAGGCACTAAACGAAAAAGTGATTGAAGTCGTTATTACGCCTTTAAATGTGGCTTTTTTTATCCAATTTAAAGAAGGTGTGATGGTTTTGCTGGATAACTATGAAGGACAGGCAGATACCGTAATTCATAGCAGCCCCATTGGCCTTATACGGTTAAGCATACTTCCCGCCTCCAAAGCACGCTCTTTGTTTAATGAAAAAGTGCGCATATCGGGAGACATAGAGCTAGGACAAAAAGTAAAGCAATTATTTGATGCAATGGAAATTGATTGGGAAGGTCACATTGCTCATTTTACCGGCGATGTAGTGGCACACCAACTCGGCTCTATGTTTCGCCAAGGAAAAGAGTTTAAAAAGCAATTAAGCGAGTCAATGCGCCTCAATGTGACTGAATATCTTCAAGAAGAACTTCGAATGTTCCCTTCACGTAATGAATTGGAGGATTTTTTAAAAGATGTAGACGTCTTATCACTCGATGTGGAACGGCTACAAGCACAGGTCAATGAACTGATAAAAGCCCATGAAATCAATTAAACAATTAATACGCTTGCTGCAGATTAACTATATTTTAGCCAAAAACGGGCTAGATAATGTTATTGTGTCTTTAAGACTCTTCGCACCGCTACGATTCCTGGTTTATTTAAATCCATGGAACTGGTTTCGCAAAGCGCCATTGACTCGAGGAGAAGCGCTCCGTAAATCCTTTGAAGAATTAGGACCCATATTTATAAAATTTGGCCAGGCACTATCTACCCGACCGGATATCTTACCCGACGATATAGCTGCTGAATTAAGTAAACTACAAGATAAGGTTCCTCCATTTTCAAGCGATATTGCCATGCGCATTATTGAGCAAGCGTATGGAAAATCGCCCTTTGAGGTGTTTGCTCAATTGGATCCTATCGCTCTAGCTTCCGCCTCTATGGCACAGGTTCATGCCGCAACATTAAAAACAGGCGAGGATGTTGTGGTTAAAATCTTACGACCCAATATGCGCAAAGTTATTGAGCAAGATTTGCGAATAATGCACACTATCGCCTCTTTTGCCGATCGCTATTGGCCCGAAGGCAAACGCTTCAAGCCTAAAGAAATAGTAAAAGAGTTTGAACATACGTTACTTGATTAATTGTATTTATTAAGAGATGCTGCAAATGCCACCCAACTAAAACGTAACTTCAAAAACTCAC
>JANPKH010000154.1:0-1616 GCA_031425935.1 Gammaproteobacteria bacterium
CTGGCCTGCCTTGCCCGCTCTACCAAACTCTGAATTGTTTTCTCTTGTGCGCTGAAAAGCGGGGTCAGATGCCCGTCTCGCTTTAGAGATTTCTGACTTTGTTTTCACTAAATAGCCATCCTGTGTTTTCACGAATGTTACATTGCCAAGTGTTCCTTCCACTTGAAAAATGCCTGATTGTTTTGCCATGTTATTGTTGGTTTGTGAGCACCCCCCATCCTTCCCCTCTAGGAGAACATCGAGGTACTCGGTGATTGTAAAAAATTGTTGTTGATATTTTTTGCCGCAGGGGCAGAGCAGCACAGGTGAGGTCATACCCTCATACCTCGGTGCCAAGTAATAATCTGTAAGGTCGAGCCTGTCAAAACCCGTTATAAACTGAAATAAAACATCAGAGCGCTACAAGCCGCCCATAAAGTGCACGAACAAAAAACCTTCCCACTCGCTACTACCCTCTTCCCACTCCCCACTTCCTCCTGCCCACTGCCAACCGCCCACCGCCCACTGCCCTCTGCCCACTGCCAACTGCCCTCTGCCAACCGCCCACCGCCCACTGCCAACCGCCAACTGCCAACTGCCAACTGCCTCCTGCCCACTACCCACTACCCACTTACCTCTTCCCAGTTGCTCACATTCGCCATCGTACTCAAGAACAAATTCAGCAACCCCTGCGCATTTTGCTGTATAAAGTAGCTGCGCCAGTAATGAAAATCTACTGCTTTTCGGGAAGTCGCCGTTTCCTGTACCGCCTCTGCAAAAGCTTTCAGCGCCTGCTTGTAGGTGGGTATAGAGGAGCGCAGATTGTCTACGGCATCTAACCAACGTTGTGTACCTGCAAAACCGTTCTTGTTAGTTGTACTAAGCCACTCCGTTGGTATCGGTGCATAACTACCCGGGTGTGTATTTATGTATTGGCGGGCAAGCAATACCCGCTGCACAAAATTGTTGAAAGCCTTTGCAGGGTTATCATGCTGCGCAAGTATCTCGTCAATGAGTTTCGTTGCCTGCGTTATTTCTGTGGCAGAAAATTCTTGGGTGTTCCACAAAGCCGTGTACGCAATTTGAAAAGCGAGCGTAGCCTGTGCAGTTACGGCTGCTGGTTTCTCCGAGGCGAGAGAACGGTCAAGGCAAGACTTTGCATTTGTTTCATTCGTTGTTTTGTTTAGTTGAGCTGTTCGCTTTTGTACTTGTGCTGTCATCGTTTCCGTTTTATATGTTTGAGTGTTTTGTTCCTATCTGCACACCACCATGTTCCGTGGTTAGGATGCAAATATGTGGTCGGTTCAAAACAGCGTTTCCCGGTTTGTTCCTAGTTGTGCCGAGTTATGCCAAACAATTCCAGTTTGTGCCAAACAATTCCGAGTTGTTCCGAGTTATGCCGAGTTGTGCCGAGTTGTGCCGAGTTATGCCGAGTTGTTCCGAGTTATGCCGAGTTATTCCGAGTTGTTCCGAGTTGTTCGGGGGCAGCTAGTGGGAAGGGGTGAATCATGAAGACTGTAAGGGAGCAAGGCCAAGGAAAGGGAAATGAAATGCGGGGAAATAAAGTGCAGGATAATCTGATTTTGGTTATATATTGAGTATCCAAACTGCAACCCATAAATTATACAAATTGTCCA
>JANPKH010000155.1:0-28376 GCA_031425935.1 Gammaproteobacteria bacterium
AAAATTATTATATTTTGATGCTGTGTAGCCAAGGCGTAAACGTACTTGCGCACCAAGATTAATATCTTCAACACGATTTATTTGTTGAATATTATTAGCTTCAAAATAGCCGTCAGTAATATGTTGGTATTCAATCCAGGGATACGAAAACTGTCGTGCTTCTGGTACAAAAATAGATGCATCAGGTGCGATGCCTACAGAACTAAAATTATGTTCGCCCTCGGTGTAACCCATGACAATGCGATGTATTGATTCGCGTGAAGCAGTATTCAGTTTCATTCCGTAAAAAAATGATTGGTTAGTACCCTCGTGATTAAAACGATCCGCTTCTTCTCCCGCATTGTAAAGTGTATCTTCCTGAGTATAACTTTCGTGGCTAATGCCACCGGTCCATATGTTATCTAATGCTACAAAAGGTTTAACCAATGCTACTGCTTGCGATTTTCCATCATCGTTATTAGTGTATTGGATGGTTAACGTAGAATTGAAAATGCCAGTATTAGGATCGTAATAATCCAGCAAATCTCCATTACGCAACACTGTGCTGGTACGGGCAATATTAAGGGATTTTCCTAAACCGAGAAAATTTGCATCGCTTAAACCAAACCCATAATTACTGTTGCCACCCGTACGGGAATAACTAAACTGCGGAACCAGAGTCCAGACTTCACGAACGTTTACAGTAACATTTTTATTGTTATTACAATCTTCCGAACTAGTGACAAACGCTGAATTTAAATAACGGCGCGTTCGCAAAATACGCTCGCTTTCGCTAAGTTTTTTATCATCAAGCACATCACCTTCTTTGAAAAGCAAATCCCCTTTTATCACTTTAGGGTGCGTGTCAATATGAAATTTGTTAGCCATGCGATACAAGTGATTATTTTCTTTTGGATTTGTTTCATCAAATATGGGATGAATAACGATATTAATATCTTTAATATTGTTATTGTCGACATCATCAATAGCGTCAGTTGAAGTCGCTGCAGCTAAATTTGAATCAATACAAGAAGGATTGTTAGACTCAACAGCATGCGTATTAAATATGAAACTATTAAAAACGAATAAAACCCAGTATGACAAAAGACGCCTGCTAGAACAGCTCAACATAGAATAAACTCTTTATGTGCTATATCAGTAAAATTTCGAGATAAAATAAACTATGGATCGTTAACCAATATTGGCGAGTGGCGGCAATATATTACAGGAGATTCAGTTTGCTTTTTTGCAAGTATAAGATATAAGTTGACCATACCAGCGCAATAGCAATAATTATCGCACCTATGGTAAAACTAACTCGCGCAATAGTGTGCGTTTTATCTAATAAGTCCATCATTGTTAGCAGGTTTCCCCAATCGTGTGACTCTTCGCCACCGCCGCCGACTAAAGGCAACGAGCGATATTGCGCATCGTCAATGTATGGCGACACATCAATAAAATTTTGGCCGCACCACCACAGCATAATACTGGCTGCAAAATTATCGCGCTGTTTTAAAATAAAAACCAACATCAGCCCGAGTGGCAGCAAAACTTGAAACAAGCTACCACCCAGAATCGTCATAAATCGACCGAAAGGCGAGAAAAAAATATGGCCGAATTCGTGAAAAGCTAAATTAACATTATGTAAAAAAGAACCGCCTATTTTTTCCCAATCTACCCCAGAAGAAATAAAGTAATAACCCAACATCGTAAAACCTATCAGCATAATGACGCGCGGCCAGAAGCTTGCGGGATCGATATTGTCGGGTACCCAAGTGAGGAGTTTGAATAATGATTGTCGGTAGTTAATTGTTATATGGGTAGGCAACACTTGTTCTGTAGCTGGGGCTATTTTGGCTTGTTGCCGCTCAAGCCATTTTTGGTAAACAATTCCGCACGCGGGGCAAATATCTGAATTTATTTGCGCATCTATTACTTTGCGGGTGTAATTGCATTTGGGGCATGTAGTCGTCATATATTTATTATTGCTCAACTGTTTAATACTACAGACGTTAACACTGCAGAACTCGAATCAATAATTTTTGTATGAACGTACCGGTACCGGTTTGCACAGAAATTACCTGTTTGCTGCGACTTGCAAGAAGTATAGCTATTCTGAAAGCATTTTTGTGTTTTTGCAGGGTACAATATATGGATGACGCAAACAGCCCACTCTATTCTTAAACATGTTTTTGGTTATCACGATTTTCGTGGTCCGCAAGAATCTGTCATTAATGCCTTAGTGGCAGGCGAAGATGCCTTGGTATTAATGCCAACCGGGGGCGGTAAATCATTGTGTTACCAAATCCCATCGCTAGTACGCGAGGGAACAGGTGTAATCGTTTCGCCATTAATTGCATTGATGCAAGACCAAGTGAGTGCTTTGCATGAGCTGGGAGTGCGAGCAGGATTTTTAAATTCCTCGCTCATGCCGCAAGAAGTCTGGCAAACGGAATTGGCATTACAAAATGGCGAACTGGATTTGCTCTATGTTGCCCCCGAACGTTTAATTCAAGCACGCACCCTGGCTTTATTGCAAGGTGTAAAGATTGCGTTGTTTGCCATTGATGAAGCACATTGTGTTTCGCAATGGGGGCACGATTTCCGTGCTGATTACTTAAAATTAGATATGTTACAACGCGAGTTTCCGCAGGTGCCACGGATTGCTTTAACTGCAACTGCTGATGTGCGCACGCGCGATGAAATTATTGTGCGTTTGCAATTACAGAATGCGCAGCAATTTATTACTGGTTTTGATCGCCCCAATATTCAATACCGCATTCAGCAAAAAAATAATCCCAAAGCACAACTATTGCGTTTTTTGCGCGAAGAGCACAATACGCATTCTGGTATTGTGTATTGTTTATCGCGCAACAAAGTAGAACAAACTGCGGAATGGTTATGCAGTGAAGGTTTTAATGCGCTGCCGTATCACGCGGGTTTATCTGCGCAAGTTCGACAAAAAAATCAAAGCAAATTTTTGCGCGATGACCAAATTATTATGGTGGCAACTATCGCATTTGGTATGGGTATTGATAAACCTGATGTACGTTTTGTTGCGCATCTGGATTTACCCAAAAGTATTGAGGCCTACTATCAAGAAACTGGTCGTGCAGGCCGCGATGGTGACGCGTCTACCACATTATTATTGTATGGATTGGAAGATGTGGTGAAGCTTCGGCAAATGATGGCTGGTTCAGAAGGTAACGAAGAATTTAAACGCAATGAACAACAGCGTTTAAACGCAATGTTAGGGTTATGTGAAATAACGACTTGTCGCCGGCAAACATTGTTGCGTTATTTTGGCGATAATCTTTTACAACCCTGCGGTAATTGCGATTGTTGTTTAACTCCGGCGCAAACGTGGGATGCCAGTGAAGCTGTGCGTATGGCACTTTCATGTGTGTATCGCACTGGTCAGCGTTTTGGTGCTGGTCATGTGATTGATGTATTGCGCGGCAGTAGCAATGAAAAAATTAATTCTTTTGGCCATCAGCAACTCACTACTTACGGTATTGGCAAACATTTGACCGCAGATGAATGGAAGTCAGTATTTCGGCAATTGGTTGCGCGCGGTTTATTAGATGTAGACACTAATGGTTTTGGTGGTTTGTTATTAAATGATTCTTGCAGAGTAATTTTACGCGGCGAAGAAAAAATTCAATTGCGTCGCGATTTAAAAACGACTGCAGGTGCTGTCGCGCGGAAGCAAGGCGTAGCTGTGGATGCAGAAGACCAACCATTGTGGAATGCGTTACGCGCGTGTCGTAAACAACTTGCTGAAGAACACGGAGTTCCACCTTATGTTATTTTCCACGATGCAACATTGCGTGAAATGCTTGAGCGCCGCCCTACTTCACACGCAAGTTTATTATTAATTACAGGCGTAGGTGATAGCAAATTAAAACGTTTTGGCGATGAATTTTTAGCGGTCATTCGCGCAAGTGAATATGCAGAGTGAGCCAGAAAAATAAAAAAACCCGGCGTATATGCCGGGTTTTTTTATTGCATTAACCTAAAAATTAACGAACTTGTTTCTTTGTCACTGCAGTGGAAACAGCGCCAACTACACGACGGTTTTCTTCACGACCAGTGGCAGTTGTGTTATCTGAAATTGGTTTTGCTTCACCAAAACCCACAGCGTTCACACGGTCTGCACTAATATCACATTTAGCGATTAACACTTGCTTCACTGCTTCGGCACGACTTTGCGATAATGTTTTATTGTAAGCGTCTGAGCCCTGGCTGTCAGTGTGGCCTTCAACAGTAACTATAGTATTCGCGTATTGATTCATAAATTTCGCGAGACTACCTATGTCATCAAGATATTGATCTTTAACAAGGGATTTTGCACTGTCGAATTTAACGGCCAGTTTAATAGCAACGGTTTCCGTTAATTCCATTGGGCAACCTACCGCGTCAACTTTGTATTGTTTAGGGGTATCGGGACATTTATCTTTTGAATCAAATACGCCGTCACCATCGCTATCTACTTCTTTAACAGGTGCTACTGGTGTAACGACAACGGGCGCAGCTTTTGCGGGTGTAGAACCAAATAGGTAGCTAATACCGGCGTTTATGGCTAGGTCCGTGGTTTCTTCGTCCAGGCTATGGAATGCGCGTATATCGGTACGGATTTCCCAATTGTTGCCCAAGCTACGTTTAACACCAACACCTGCGTTTACTAAAGTATCTTGTGCTGAGATGTTGCCAAATTCCTGTTCTTGATCGCCTACACCGAATGCAACATAAGGGCGCCATTTGCTTTCAGTATAGATATTGTAAAGTGCATCGAGACGATATTGACGACCATCAATGTCACCAACATTATTGATATCTGTTTCGTAGTCACTGGCAACGGCTTCTAAAGTCCAATTTTTATTTATGACGTAACCTAAGCCAAGATTAATTGCCGTGGCATCATTTTTTGCGTCTTCGAAAAAAACGCGACCAGCGCCCAATTGAATTTCAAACTTGTGGTCGTCAGCGATTGCGCTAGTTGAGATTAAGGTAGAAATTACTGCAGATAAAATGTTTATGCGTGTGTGTTTCATTATCTCATTCCTATAGTGTGTGATAGCGATGCGATCATGACAAGATCGATCGCAATTAAATAAATATAAGGCGGCTTAATGTTATTTTATTGGTTAAGCAGAGAGTTAAAATCCATTTCATCGTTATTTTCAGGGTTCGCACCTTAACAAAATATTAATGCGCATGAAACAATAAATCCCAGACTCCATGACCTAAACGCTCGCCGCGTTTTTCAAATTTTGTGATGGGGCGATATTCTGGTCGTGGTGCATAACTTCCTTTCGTTTCTGCATTGCTAAAGCCAGGCGCATTTTGCATGACTTCAAGCATGTGTTCGGCATAGGCTTGCCAATCTGTCGCCATGTGAAAAACGCCACCGGTTTTTAGTTTCGGTTGTAAGCTTTTCACGAACGCCGGCTGAAGTATGCGGCGTTTGTTATGCTTTTTTTTATGCCATGGATCAGGAAAATACAACTGCATACGGTCGATACAATTGTTGGGGATACAATCTTCCAGCACATCCATCGCATCGGCCATGTAGATGCGTAAATTTTTTAATCCTTCTTTACCAGCGTTATTAATTAATTTTCCGACGCCTGGCGGATGCACTTCAATTCCAATGAAATCTTTTTCAGGTTCATTGCGTGCCATTTCTAATAGCGAATCACCCATTCCAAAACCAATTTCCAGCACTAGCGGTGCGCTGCGACCAAAAATAGTTTGCGGGTCGATAGAACCTTTATAAAGGCTTAAACCATAGAGTGGCCACCAGGTATCGAAGGCATTTTTTTGGCCAACAGTAATGCGTCCGGCACGAATAACGAAGCTGCGGATGGATTTAGGTTTGAATTCAGGTTTAATCAGGAACCCTTCTTCGCCAGTTTCAGGGGCGGTAATGAATTCGAGCAGAGGGGGTGTTGGGTTGGATGCAAGCGAGTCGGGCATAGGATGAGCCATAAATCTAAAGAAGAAAGGAACCTAAAAATAACTGACAAGACTATTGTCAGAAAGTAATTTAGCGCGAACGCCATGCGAATGAGGCCAGTGCTAGCCAGCCGATTAAGAACCCCAAGCCGCCAAGCGGAGTGATTATACCTACAGCACGAGGTGCGCCCAAGGCTAAGGCGTACAAACTGCCGGAAAACAATATAGTTCCAATGATAAAAGCATATCCACTCAGTTTCAGAAGTGTGGTTTCGGACTGCTGTTTGTTGAGTAAGCTAATGGCTAACAACGCTAGCGTATGAAACATTTGATAGTCCACACCCGTGCGAAAAATTGCTAAGGATTCAACACTTAGGTGGTGCTTGAGCGCGTGAGCTGCAAAAGCGCCCAAGGCGACTGTGAGAAATCCACTTATGGCGGCAAAAATCAGAAAATAACGTTGCATGAAATGTATTTCACTGGTTAAGAAATAACGGGGCTTAGACAACGATAGGGCGAGAAAATAAAAAGCCGCGCATTGCGCGGCTTTTAAATATCACTAATTAAAAAACTAAGCTTCTAGCATCATGGTTTTAACTTTGTTCATAGCATTTTTCTCAAGCTGACGAATGCGCTCGGCAGATACGCCATACTCAGCCGCCAAATCATGCAAAGTGGCCTTGTCATCATTCAGCCAACGGCGTTGCAGAATCACGCGACTGCGGTCGTCGAGTTTTTGCATAGCCGTTTCCAAACTGTTGACGTTGGATTCTTCCCAGTTTGACTCTTCCAAACGTGCAGCTGGGTCGTAACGGTTGTCTTCCAAATAATGGGCCGGTGCTACGTAGCTGCTGTCTTCGTCATCTTCATCGGCGTCAAAGCCAGCATCATAAGAAGCTAGGCGGCCTTCCATTTCACGAACTTGTTTAATTTCAACGCCTAAATCTTGCGCTACAGCAGCAGCTTCATCATTACTTAACCATGCTAAACGCTTTTTAGCACTGCGAAGATTAAAAAATAATTTGCGTTGCGCTTTTGTAGTGGCAATTTTAACAATACGCCAGTTGCGCAAAATGAATTCGTGGATTTCGGCTTTGATCCAGTGCACCGCGAAAGATACTAACCGCACACCTTTTTCGGGGTTGAAGCGTTTTACTGCTTTCATCAAACCGACGTTGCCTTCTTGTACCAAATCACCCAGTGGTAGTCCATAACCGTTATAGGAGCGGGCAATATGTACTACGAAACGTAAGTGTGCCATCACGAGTTTACGTGCTGCATCCAGGTTGCCGTTAAAATAGAGGTCATTAGTCAGTTGTTGCTCTTCTTCTACAGTGAGAATGGAAAAACAACTTACTGCTTGCACATAGGCACTTAAGTTTGCGCCGGGGGCGAGTACACCTATGGGTTGCAAACTGGTATTTACGCTCATTCCGTTAACTCCTGAAAAATTCGTGGGTCGAGTGTAGCACTTGTTATTTTAGAGTGCTATTTTCAAAAAAGTTTCGCAAGTGATGCTTGTCATACTTTTAATTAGTACTAACGTGGTTGAATATGATACAGATGGCGTACAACCGCTATCCAGGCGCCAAGTAATCCCGTTAGTCCTGCTAACAATACCAACTGCATACTGCCAAATAAACCCAAACCTTGTAGACGGAAATTGCTCTCGTAGAGGTTAGCGAGTTGTTCAACTGTTGACGATACCCACAAAAAGCCAATTCCAACCACCACTAAGGCCAATAAGCCCCCGCCAATCCCATACCAAAAGCCGGTATAGAGGAAAGGGCGGCTTACATAAGAGTCAGTACCGCCGACAAGTTTTACCACTAAAATTTCATCTCGGCGATTTTCAATAGCAAGACGGATGGTATTGCCGATTACTAGCAATACTCCCAATGCAAGTAATCCGCCTAAGCCGAATACCATCTTTTTACCTAACATCATGATTTGCTGTAAGCGCTTTACCCATTGCATATCCAGACGGACATCGGCAACCAGAGGGTCTGCCACCAACATTTGTTCCAGCGAGTTAATGGCAGCATCGCTGGTATTTTGTAAGCGAGGGGTGACTAGCAAAGTTCCAGGCAGAGGATTTTTGTCAAGATTATCAACCACTTCACCCAAACCTGATTGTGCTTTGAATTCCGCTAAACCTTGTGCGGGCGATACATACACTACTTTGGCAACATCGGCCCGGGCGGCGATACGGCCACGTAACTCATCTGCTCTGTTATCGCTAGTATCGGGACGCAAAAAAACTGAAATATTGCTCGAGCCTTCCCATGTCTCCCCCAGCTGCTGCACATTAGCGAAGGCGATATAGAGACTTGCTGGCAAGGCAACTGCTATGGCAATTACCATCCACGTCATTAAGCTCTGCAAAGGTGTCTCGAGCAAGCGCATCAAGCTGTCGATAGCGGAAGTGCTGTGATGCGTAATGTAAGCGTCAAATTTATCGCTGAAGCGCAGTTTGCTTTGCACTGCACCTTTTTGCCCAGCACCTTGTCGACCAGGTTCAGGTTCGGGAGCGCGTGTTGGCCGATTATGAGTACTAGCACCGCGAGTGGCACCGGTGGATGGTCGGTTACCGGAGACTGAAGGACGTTTTGATTTCACCAAAGAACTCCATCATGCACGAGTTTGCCTTCAACCAAGCCGACGATGCGCTTGTTCATACGCTTGAGTAACTCTACGTCGTGGCTAGCAATCATGATCGTGACGCCTACATCGTTGAATTGGCGAAACAAAGTCATTATTTCTTCGGATAACTCGGGGTCGAGGTTACCTGTAGGTTCGTCGGCCAATAACATTGAAGGTTTGTTGACTACCGCTCTGGCGATACCCACACGCTGCTGTTCACCGCCCGAAAGCACGATAGGATTTAGGCTTTCTTTTTCAAGCAAGCTTACTTTATCAAGTGCTGCGCGAACGCGGCGGCCAATTTCGAGATGTGGTAAACCGGCGATTTGCAATGGTAAGGCAACGTTATCGAACACGGTGCGATCAAACAGTAGTTGGTGATTTTGAAACACCACACCAATATTGCGGCGGTAGTAGGGAATTTGCCCCTTAGACATGCGGCCTAAATCGTGACCGTCGACGATAATTTGCCCGTTGCTGGGGCGTTCCATCAGCATAATGAGCTTCATCAGTGTGGTTTTGCCCGCACCAGAATGCCCTGTTAAAAATAACATTTCGCCCGACTCTACTTCAAAGTTAATGCGCGAAAGAGCGTCAAAACCATTGTCGTAGCGTTTACTAACATTGCTGAAACCTATCACGAAAGTTCCCCGTTAATACCGATTGGTAAAAAATTACTCATCAACGGCCTATTCATCAGGTTGCCTGTTAAACAATGCTTCAATAAAAGGTTCAGCGGTAAACGGCTGTAAGTCATTGATGCCCTCGCCTACACCGATAAATCGTACGGGCAAAGCGAACTTTTTGCTCAGCGCAAAAATTATCCCGCCTTTAGCAGTGCCATCGAGCTTCGTGAGTGCCAAGCCGGTAACACCTGCTGCATCAATAAATTCTTGCGCTTGATTAATAGCGTTTTGACCGGTGCCTGCATCCAATACCAACAATACCTCGTCGGGGGCTGAAGCATCCAACTTAGCCATAACTCGTTTTACTTTTGAAAGCTCATCCATTAAATGGCTTTTGTTATGTAAGCGGCCTGCGGTGTCAGCGATCACCACATCAAAACCACGCGCTTGTGCGGCTTGTAATGCATCGTAAATCACGGAGGCGGAATCAGCACCGCTGTGTTGGGCAATTACTGGTACGTTATTGCGTTCGCCCCATATTTGCAGTTGTTCAACGGCAGCTGCGCGAAAAGTGTCTCCGGCGGCAAGCATGACCTTTTTGCCATCGTTTTGCAGGCGTTTGGCCAGTTTGCCGATAGTGGTGGTTTTCCCCACGCCGTTAACGCCAACGACCAAAATAACAAAAGGCTTTTTAACGCCGTCGAGCATTTTAGGTTTAATGACTAGTGGCTTTTCCACTGGACGCAATAACGCGGCGAGCTGTTCGCGCAGCGCTTGGTAAAGTGCAGTGGTGTCGGTGAGCTGTTTACGGGCCACACTTTGGGTAAGGTTATTGATGATATCCGTGGTTGCATCCATCCCAACGTCTGCGATCAGCAATTGTGATTCAAGCTCTTCAAATAACTCATCATCAATCGTTTTGCGACCGAGGATTAAAGTGCCTAGGCCTTGGGCAAAATTATTACTGGTGCGCTGTAAGCCTTGCTTGATGCGCGCGAAAAAGCTGAGTGGAGTCGACGTAGGCTCCGCTGGGGCATCAGTAGGGACAACAGGCAAATTGGCATCGCCAGAATCTTTGGCAATATTAGGAAGCACCTGATTTTCAGCAGGTGCTTCCTGCTCAGGTGATTTTGTTTCAGATTTCTTAAAAAATTTGGAAAACATAGATAACAACATTCGTGATGTATGAAATTTAATAAAGTCGCTATGCTATCACTTCCACTTCTATTTTATCTATTGAGCATAAGCCTTGAAATCACCCCGCCCGTCCACTAAACATTCGCTAGTTAACGCCTCTGGTCAATTGCGTATCATTGGTGGTAGCTGGCGTGGCCGCAAACTTAGCTTTCCTGCTGTTGATGGTTTACGCCCCACAGGTGATCGTGTGCGTGAAACGCTTTTTAATTGGCTGGCACCAGAAATACAAGGTGCGCGATGTTTGGATGTATTTGCAGGCTCTGGTGCATTGGGGGTGGAGGCATTATCGCGCGGCGCTGAGGAGGTTTTAATGCTTGAGCGTGATGCTAAAGCTGCAGCAAGGTTGCGTATAAATCTGGAAATGCTTAATGCGGAGAATGGCAAAGTTATTCTTGGTGATGCGCTACATTTTTTACAGCAAGGAAATAGCAACGCGCCATATCATATTGTCTTCATCGATCCACCCTTTCAATTGCAATTGTGGCAGCGGGTGATTGATGTGTTAGAGGCAGGAAATTGGTTAGCAAATGATGCGACTATTTACATTGAATCGGGTCGCGAATCAGTTTACCAAACCCCGATAAACTGGCAGCTTCATCGTGAAAAACACGCCGGTAATGTTAGTTACCGGCTGTTCTATCGCGAGCACTTATAGTTTCATAATTAATAGGTTCATAACTAATAGATTCATAGTTAACAGATTCATAACTAACAAACAGAAATCGTCACTAAAAATATAAAATTGTGCAACATTAATTTTGCACAACATTTACAAAATTACTATAAAGACCATTTTTGTCGAATGCTGCAATCTGAAATACATAATTACCTTCTAGCCAGGAAAAATTATAAAAATTCGTCCAAGGATCAGCAATGGAAATGTATGTGAAATCAGCGGCTGACAATAATTTATAGCGAAGTTCGTAGCCACCAAGTTCGGTAATATCTAAAAAGCTACCGTCCTCACGCAAGTTTGGTGCTATCCAGCTCATTTCTACCGGCCCTGAAACTTGTGTTGCTATAAGGCTTGAATTAGAACCTGCTGAACTAGCGGGTTTAGAAGATGCAGCCTTAGAACTCGCTGGCCGCGATGATGCGGGAACAGAACTGAGAGGAGTAGAACTAGCAACGGCAGAGCTTGCCGGCCGAGATGAGGCTGCAATTGAGCTAGGTGGTGTAGAGCTAGGTGGTGTAGAGCTCGCAGGTGTAG
The DNA here is from genome assembly GCA_031425935.1 of Gammaproteobacteria bacterium. Lineage (GTDB taxonomy): Bacteria > Pseudomonadota > Gammaproteobacteria > Pseudomonadales > Cellvibrionaceae > Cellvibrio. The sequence goes on from JANPKH010000155.1 coordinate 11,614, forward strand.
AACTTACAGGAGTAGAACTGACGGGTGTGGATGATGCAGCAATAGAGCTCGCAGGTTTGGACGATGCAGCAGTAGAGCTGGACAATGGTGCAGCTGAGGATGCCGGAAGATTGCTGGCATGTTCGATCTTAAACCAATTAATATTGAATCCACCAACCACAACTTTAATACCAAAAGTATGAACTCCGGCTGTGAGGTTCATAGTTCTTTGAATATCGACCCAATTTTGCCAACCGTCGGTTTTGGGTACTAGAACGGTATCATGAGTGAAATTAGCCCCAGATTCGCGCATCAAAAATTTTCCACCACCGTTCAAGCTTGCTACTCGATAGGTTACTTTGTAAATCCCCGTTGTTGGAATATTGATGGGCGTTTTTCCATAAGTCACCCAATCGTTGGCATCAAGCCAGCCAATATATGAGCCCCCACCCACATCAGTTGTGGCTGCAGTGCCAATATTTTTCATCACTGAATAATTTTCAGCTTGGATAGTGATTGGTAAAGAATAACTTTTGATGGAAGAACTATTCGAAGTTGAAGAGGTGGTTTGTGCTGCTGCTCCAGAACTTATTGTTAATAGTGGCGCGCAAAGTGACATTGCGAGTGTCACATTTCTGACGATCATTTGCCAATTTAAACCGCGATATAATTGCAAACGATCAATAAATCCTAGCTCAATTAAAATTTCGCCGAGAGATGTTGTTGAATAAGATTTTGTGTCGAGAGGGTCGAGTTGCTGACGACGTTTTATTTGTTCAGCAATGGCGATATTAAGCTGTTCAGATGTTAATAATTGTTTCTTTAATAATATATTTCCTAAGTGCGTACCAAAATTATTAGTCATTACTAATTTCTCCACTTCAATTGTTATTCAGTTCCTCTTAATGATAAAAGAAATTTCGTAAATAAAACGTGAAACTCAGCCAATGGATAAAGCATTTTGAAATAGTAATTTGATTTTTATGTTCTTTATGTTTAGCTGTAATCGCGGTGCACCAGAATAAAATGTAAACACGGTAAAGAGCAGCTAAAAATATTTTTTTAATACTTTTAGATGTATAACAACAGAGAGGTTTTGTACTTGGTCTATAAATTGTTTACCATGCGTTCATAAAATCGAAATAGGTGAGATATCTCATGCGTAAAGTCGTATATCCAGGTACTTTTGATCCCATCACTAATGGACATATCGATTTAGTGGAGCGTGCTTGTAGGCTGTTTGATCGTGTAGTAGTTGCGGTTGCATCCAGTGATCGTAAAAACCCCTTATTTACCCTGGAAGAGCGTGTAGCGCTTGCGTGCGAGACGCTCGCACATCTGCCTAACGTTGAAGTTTGTGGCTTTGACATTTTATTAGTAGATTTTGTGCGCCAAAAAAATGCTCAGGCGGTATTGCGGGGATTGCGTGCGGTATCTGACTTTGAATACGAGTTCCAGCTGGCAAATATGAACCGTGCCTTGGCTCCCGATATGGAGAGTTTATTTCTTACCCCGGCCGAACATCTTTCCTATATCTCCTCATCCATCGTGCGCGAAATTGCATTTTTAGGTGGCGATATTGGAAAATTTGTGGCGCCGCCAGTGGAGGCAGCATTAAAAGAAAAATTCAAGCGATCGTAAATTTCATCACGCTATTCAGTTGTCCTAAATACACTTTTCCTAAAAACCTAAGGTTGATTCATGTTTAAAAAATATTGTTTACTGATTATTTTCATCGTTATTTCGAGCAATGGTTTAGCAGAGGAAGGTGCAGATAAAAAAAGACCTTGGGATGTTGAAGTTGGAATAGGTGCTATAGCTACTTCCGGTAATACGCAGAGCACCAGCGTGCAAGCGAAAATTGATGCAAAGCAATATTTTGAAAAGTGGCAAAATGAATATATTTTTAATTCCCTTTTTAAGCAAGATGAAGTTACGCAAGATGACAATACTAAAGTTAAAGAACAAACAGCAAATAAATATCTGGCCTCTGTGAAATCAGCCTATTTGATGTCTTCTGAAAAATCCTATTTATTTGGTTTTGCTTCCTATGCCAATGATAAGTTCGGTGCTTATCGGAGCTACTCAACAGTTGCAATCGGTTATGGTAATTGGATTTATTCCACACCTACACTTACCTGGTATGCAGAAATCGGCCCGGGATATTTTACCGGTGAAAAAGTTATTACAAATCCAGACCCACTATTGCCTGATACTTTAGTAGATCAGAGCGGAGCTATTATTCGCGGATCTACCGAATTAAAATGGAAAATTACCGAGACTGCAGAATTCAAACAAACGGTGAGTGTTGAATCGGGATCTGACAATACTCGTACACTCAGTGAAACATCAGTAGCGACGTCTATTACCAATGCAATGCAAATGAAAGTAGGTATTGCAGTAGCGAATGACACTGATGTGACAGTAGGCAAGGAAAAAACTGATACAACTACATTTATAAATTTGATTTATAAATTTTAAATTCTAAAAATTTGCTAAAAGTGTGCGACGAAAGGAAATTACCATGCAATCACCTGTTTTAGTTATTACAGGAGCTAGCCGAGGCATAGGCGCTGCTACCGCTTTGTTGGCAGCGCAAAAAGGCTACAATGTTTGTTTCACTTATTTGCAACAAAAAGAAACTGCTCAAGCGCTGCTGCAACAATTGGAGTCCTACGGTGTTAAAGCCTTAGCTGTTCAAGCCGATGTTAGTATTGAATCAAACATTTTACATTTATTCGAAAAAGTAGATAAGCATTTCGGTCAATTGGATGCATTGGTCAATAATGCGGGCATCTTACGTAAAAAATTATTCAGTGAAATTGAAACTAAAGAACTGGAAAAATTATTTTCAGTTAATGTAATTGGTAGTTTTATTTGCGCCCGCGAAGCAACTAAACGTATGGCAAAATCACACGGAGGAAAAGGTGGAGCCATTGTGAATGTTTCATCTGTTGCATCACGTGTTGGCTCACCGTTTGAGTATATTGATTACGCTGCTACCAAAGGTGCCATTGACTCTTTCACACTTGGTCTTGCTAAAGAAATTATTGATGAAGGTATACGTGTTAATGCTGTGCGCCCTGGCATTATTGCAACCGACATTCATGCAAGCGGTGGAGAGCCTGGTAGAGCAGAACGCTTGGCTCCCATCATTCCCATGAAGCGCGCTGGGTTACCGGAAGAAGTTGCGAAAGCCATCGTATGGCTGCTATCGGACGAAGCGTCTTACATTACGGGTAGTTTGTTAGATGTGAGTGGTGGGCGGTAGGAAATGCTAAGTTGAGTATGAGACCTTTGCACGATTACTGCGCTCGACATTGCTCCGTTAAAAATTGCTAAAAAATGCTCATTTACTTTGTGTAAACTCCGCTTTTTTAGCAATTTTTGCCTTGTACTGTCATCGCTCGCTACATCGTGCAAAGGTCTCAATATAAAATAGAAATTTCAAATCCAACTTAGTTTTATAAACAATTTTTATTCCACCGGTACTAAACCCAAATTTTTCACAATTTGAGCTGTGGGTTCAGTTTGATTCATGGTGTAAAAGTGTAGGCCTGGTGCTTCGTTTTCTAGCAATACTTCGCATAGCTCTGTTACCAAATCAACACCAAAGCTTTTTAAACTTACATCATCTTCACCATAATTCTCTAAAGCTTTCCGCAGCCAGCGAGGAATTTCCGCGCCACAAGAATCAGAAAAGCGCGTTAAATTACGATAATTAATAATCGGCATAATTCCCGGAACAATAGGTTGAGTAATGCCTGCTTTATGGCATTGCTCTATAAAATAAAAGTAAGAATCCGGGTTATAAAAATATTGCGTAATGGCGCTGTTAGCACCAGCATCAAATTTACCTTTTAAAAAATTAACGTCGCTCTCATAGCTTTTAGCTTGAGGGTGAATTTCGGGATAAGCCGCAACTTCAATGTGAAAATGTGTACCGAAATGTTTGCGAACAAATGCCACCAATTCATTGGCATACACCAATTGACTTGCACCACCCATGCCAGAGGGCATGTCGCCACGCAACGCAACGATACGATCAATTCCTGCATCTTTATACTCTTGCAACAGTTCAGTAATGGTTATTTCGTTGTCGCCGCCAAAAGATAAATGCGGGGCAATAGATATGCCGTCTTTTTTGAATTGAGTGACTATACCTTTAGTGGTGTCACGAGTAGAGCCACCTGCGCCATAAGTGACAGAAAAAAAATCTGGCTCAAATTGGTTAAGCTGGTCGCGCACTTTTATTAACTTTTCTTTTCCTTCTGCCGTTTTCGGCGGAAAAAATTCGAAGCTTAATTGAGGTTGTGATTCGTTCATTGTCCTATCCTACTATCGCCATACTCGCGTAGGGGGATCCAGTTTTACATGCATTTCTTACTGGATCCCCGGTACCGGGAGAAGGCGAAAATTTTAAATTAATATTTATAGCTTTCCGGTTTAAACGGCCCTTCTAATTCAACGCCGATATATTCCGCTTGTTTTTGTGTAAGTTTGGTAATCACACCACCAAAACCTTCCACCATATCTTTCGCTACTTCTTCATCTAATTTTTTTGGTAGTACTCGCACATACAAATGTTCTACTTTTTGTGCTGCGGGTAAATCTGCGAATTTACGCTCGTACAAATACATTTGCGCCAGTACTTGGTTAGCAAAAGAGCCGTCCATAATACGTGATGGGTGACCAGTGGCGTTACCTAAATTAACGAGTCGACCTTCAGATAAAAGAATCAAATGATCGTTAGTAGTTTTGTCGCGATAAATTTTATGCACTTGCGGCTTTACTTCTTCCCACTCCCAATTTTTGCGCATAAATGCGGTATCAATTTCACTGTCAAAATGGCCTATATTACAAACTACCGCGCAACGTTTTAATGCACGCAACATTGCGGAGTCGCATACATTTACGTTGCCAGTTGTGGTAACTACCAAATCAGTAGTACCAAGGACTATGTGATTAATATCTTCAAATTTGCCAGTGTTACGGCCATCGTTGTAAGGCGATACTACTTCGTAACCATCCATGCACGCTTGCATAGCGCAGATCGGATCAATCTCGGAAATTTTAACAATCATACCTTCCTGGCGTAATGATGCAGCCGAACCTTTGCCCACATCACCATAACCAATGACCAAAGCTTTTTTGCCAGCGAGTAAATGGTCCGTGCCGCGCTTTATCGCGTCGTTCAAGCTGTGACGGCAACCGTATTTGTTGTCGTTTTTGCTTTTGGTTACTGCGTCGTTGACGTTGATAGCAGGCACTTTTAATTGGCCTTTTTTCAACATGTCCAACAAGCGGTGAACACCTGTTGTTGTCTCTTCAGAAATACCATGCATGCTGTTAAGCATCTGAGGATATTTTTCGTGAACGATTTGCGTCACGTCACCGCCGTCATCTAAAATCATGTTCGCAGCCCAAGGTGCGCCATCTTTTAAAATAGTTTGTTCGATACACCACCAAAATTCTTCTTCCGTTTCGCCCTTCCATGCAAATACAGGAATGTTAGCGGCTGCGACCGCTGCAGCTGCGTGATCTTGCGTAGAAAAAATATTGCAGGATGACCAGCGCACTTCTGCACCCAACTCTACTAAGGTTTCGATCAACACGGCGGTTTGGATTGTCATGTGAATACAGCCGATAATTTTAGCGTCAGCAAGTGGTTTGCTGCTTTTGTATTTACGACGTAGCGCCATCAATGCTGGCATTTCACCTTCAGCAATTTCAATTTCTTTGCGGCCCCAGGCAGCAAGTGACATATCGGCAACTTTGTAATCTGTAAAGCTCATAATATAATCCTGTATTTATAAAGGGTTTGTATGCGTAACAAAAATTGTTAAATTTTTATCGTCGGAGCGTTGTGTGTTGCGCCCTACTCTTGCGAAAAATGGGTGCGGTAAAAAGCACGCCTACACAAAATACTTTTACAGCGCTCTCTTTAGTGCCGCTGCTTTATCAGTTTTTTCCCAGGTGAAATCAGGAAGCTCGCGACCAAAGTGACCATAGGCTGCAGTTTGACGATAGATCGGGCGTTTTAAATCCAGCATTTCAATTAAGCCGCGTGGGCGTAAATCAAAATGTTCACGAATTAAATTAATAATTTCTGCATCAGATAATTTGCCAGTGCCAAAAGTGTTTACAGAAATGGATGTTGGCTCTGCAACACCAATTGCATAACTCACTTGTATTTCACATCTGTCAGCGAGGCCTGCAGCAACAATATTTTTAGCAACATAACGACCTGCGTAAGCGGCAGAGCGATCTACTTTGGACGGATCTTTACCGGAGAAAGCACCACCGCCATGCCGCGCCATGCCGCCGTAGGTATCAACAATAATTTTGCGCCCTGTTAAGCCGCAATCACCTACTGGGCCGCCAATAATAAATTGACCTGTGGGGTTGATGTGATATTGGGTATCTTTGTGCAACCATTCTGCTGGCAATACTTTATTGATAATTAATTCGCGCACTGCTTCGTGAATAGAACTTTGCGTTACGCTCGGGCTATGTTGGGTTGATAAAACCACAGCATCGACGGCGATAGGTTTACCATTTTCATAACGCAATGTTACCTGGCTTTTTGCATCGGGGCGCAACCAGGGTAGCTCGCCGTTTTTACGCAATTGCGCCTGCCTTTCTACAAGGCGATGGGCATAAAAAATGGGTGCTGGCATTAACACAGCAGTTTCGTTGGTGGCGTAACCAAACATTAATCCTTGGTCGCCTGCGCCCATTTCTTTTTCCTGGCCCTTCTCATGGCCTTCATCCACACCCATAGCAATGTCAGATGATTGCTTACCAATTGCATTTAATACAGCACAACTTGCGCCATCAAAACCTACATCACTGGAGTTGTAACCTATGTCTAAAATAACCTGGCGAATTAAATCTTCCAAATCGACGTAAGTTGACGTACGCACCTCACCTGCAACAATCGCCATACCGGTTTTAACCAAGGTCTCTACGGCAACGCGGGCATTTGGATCATCTTTTAAAATTGCATCAAGTACCGCATCAGAAATTTGATCGGCCATTTTATCGGGATGGCCTTCAGCCACCGACTCGGACGTAAAAACAGAATATTCAGACATAACAGTTTCCTTCGTGTTTGCAATGGGCACAGGCCTTCATTGAGTTTAAGTTGATAATTAAAGTTAAAAATAAATAAAAAACTAACTGACCGGTTTAAAAAACTGACGCAATTGAATTTGGAAGCCATTGCGCAATGCAAAGTAAACGCTTTGGCCCTCCTCTAAACCGGCAGCAATTGCCCAGCGTGAAAAATCGTGTGGTTCAAAACCTTGCCATAAATCACCACAGGCATCTCTCGCCCAGGTTTGTTCATGACGACATAAATCGCAAATTAATAGCGCGCCTTTTGGCGCTAAAGTGCGGCTTAAATCCTGAAAAATATCCGCGGGTGATGCGGTATGATGCAGCACCATATTAACTACTATGCAGTCAACCAAGTTCTTTTGCTCGGCTAAGTTGCGAGTGTCGCCGTGAATAAATGTAATGTTGTGCAACTTTTTTTCGTGGGCAAATATGCGCGCTTTGTCCAGCATATTGGCGGCACTATCAAGTGCAATAACGTGGCTAAATTGTTGTGCAAGTATGGCGAGAAAATCACCTTCACCTGAGCCGACCTCAAGCGCAAGTGATGTGTCGCGCAATGAAGTTTTTTGCAATAACTGCATCATCTGTTCGGCGTACACAGGGTAGCTCGCGATGAGATCTTGTTGCTCACGAAACTTGTGGGCATTGTCTGTAAAAAATTGTTGCGAAGCCAAGCTACGTTCGTGTTCAAGTTCGCGTAATTGCGTTTGCACTTCAGGCGTTAGCAATAAACGATCAACGCTGTTAAACAATGCTTGCTGTAAATGCGCCAGCGCGTGATCAGGTGCAAAATAAGCGCGACGATAAAAAATGCTATTGCCTTCACGACGGGTAGTCAGCAAACCAGCGCTAGTTAACACTTTAAGGTGGTGACTCATGCCCGATTGTTTGGCCGCAAAAATGCGACACAACTCCAGTACCCCAAAAGAATCTTGTGCGAGAACCCGTAAAATCTCCAAGCGAAAGCTATCGCCTGATGCTTTGAGCAAGTTCGCGAGGCTATTTTCCATTGATTCTAAATTAACATTCAGCATTGTTAGGGCATGTTGTTGGATGATAAGCCCTAGTCTAGCAGCCTAAAATACCTATATCAAAATATTTCGATATAGATTTCAAAATTTAGTTCCATTTTTTTGTGACTAGCCCATAGCATCAAGCAACGAGTAGAATAACGGCCTACTTTTGGACTCGTTAAGGAAGTCTATGAGCAATACCATACCTAATACAGCATCTGCCGATAGTAAGCTGCCTATTAATGAAGCTCCGGATAAAGCCGCTGTAAAAGCCTATCTCTTAGATTTACAAGACCGTATTTGCAGGGCTTTAGCTGCTGAAGATGGGGGAGCAACATTTGTTGAAGATGCGTGGACTCGAGTTGAAGGAGGCGGTGGCCGTACGCGTGTGCTTACCAACGGCACCGTGATAGAAAAAGGTGGCGTTAATTTCTCCCATGTACATGGCACCCAAATGCCTGCTTCGGCTACAGCGCATAGACCCGAGCTCGCCGGTCGTGCATTCGAAGCCATGGGCGTATCACTCGTCATTCATCCGCATAATCCCTATGTTCCTACCAGCCACGCTAATGTACGCTTTTTTATCGCCGAGAAAGAGGGTGCTGAACCCGTCTGGTGGTTTGGCGGTGGCTATGATTTAACTCCTTATTATGGCAATGAAACTGATTGTGTACATTGGCATCAAACAGCAAAGCAGGCTTGTGCTCCATTTGGCGATAGTGTTTTTCCTCGCTTCAAAAAATGGTGCGACGAATATTTTTATTTAAAACACCGCAATGAAGCACGTGGCGTAGGGGGGTTATTTTTTGACGACCTAAATGACCAAAGTTTTGAAAAGAAAGATGCGTTTAATTTTACTAAAAGTTTTGCATTGATGCGTGCTATAGGCGACAGTTTTATTTCTGCGTATCAACCTATAGTTGCCGCACGCAAACACACAAAATTTGGTGAACGCGAACGCAATTTTCAACTTTATCGCCGCGGGCGTTATGTGGAATTTAATTTAGTTTATGATCGCGGCACTTTGTTTGGTTTACAAACTGGCGGCCGCACTGAATCAATATTAATGTCATTGCCGCCCTTGGTTCGCTGGGAATATGACTATCGTCCAGAACCAGGGTCACCCGAAGCCGAACTTCTTGAGAAGTTTCTACCTGCACGTAGTTGGGTGTAGTCTTTTTTAAAAATAATTTAGGATCAAAATGACAGATCAATATGCCGTATTTGGCAACCCTATTAACCACAGTAAGTCTCCACATATCCATCGCCAGTTTGCAGAGCAAACAGGGCAAGATATGCAGTACGCAAAGCATTTAATTAATACAGATGCGTTTGCGCAAAGTGCGCAGGAGTTTTTCGCCCAAGGTGGAAAAGGTTTAAATATCACGGTTCCATTTAAATCAGATGCGTTTAGGTTTGCGCAAAAACTCACCCCGCGCGCGCAACGAGCGGGTGCTGTGAATACTCTGTCATTACAAAGTGATGGAATTATTCTTGGCGACAATACCGATGGTATAGGCATGGTGCACGACATGCATAATCTTGGCTGGGAGTTACGCAACAAACGTATTTTAATATTAGGTGCTGGTGGAGCAGTGCGTGGAATTTTGGAGCCACTATTGGCGGAACAGCCCCAACAAGTCGTTATCGTAAATCGTACTTTTGCCAAAGCGGAAGAGCTGGAAAAACAATTTCATGATTTGGGTAATATCCGAGCGTGTAACTATGAACAATTAACCTATGACCAATTAAATTACGAACAGTTTGATGTAGTGATTAATGGAACCTCAGCAAGTTTGAGTGGAGTATTACCGCCGTTACCCAATAATATTTTATCGAATGGTGCTTGCTGTTACGACATGATGTATTGCGCTGAGCCGACTGTATTTATGTGCTGGGCAAAAAATAATAACGCTCTGCACATCGCTGATGGTTTGGGAATGTTAATAGGTCAAGCAGCTGAAGCTTTTTATTTATGGCGACACATTCGTCCAGAAGTCACTCCAGTGATCATGGCCATTCGTCGGCAACTGAATGAGTCCACCAAATAAAAAGCCCACTGTAGGGGGATACAGTGGGCTGTCTTACAGGATGCGCTCATTGTTGAGAAAAACAATAAGCATAAATAGGTTTCCTTTTCATTCCAGGCTACGTCACTCTCCGAGTGGTGTTGTCCTTAGCCCGGCCATTATTGTTGTTTGATGTGCCATAGGCTAGTGGTTAAATGCCGAAATTTTTGTACGACATATCGTACAAGCTTGCCGCATGACGCTAAGCATGTTCGCCAAGGCTTAGTGGCAGGTTTATAATTCGCACCCACTTTTTATTTCCGAGGAAAACATGGCTATTAAAAAGAAAGCTGCCGATTTTGAGCAGTCACTCAACGCGCTTGAGTCCCTTGTGAATAAAATGGAACAAGGCGACTTAACATTGGAAGAATCTCTAGTAGCTTTTGCCACTGGTATCCAGCTCACGCGTGAATGCCAAACACGTTTGGCTGAAGCAGAACAGCAGGTTACTTTGCTGCAAGAACAACAAGGGCAGATTCGCTTAAGCGAATTTAATACGAGCGATGAATAATGAAATCTTTGTTAACTGATGTGACGCATAATTTTTCAGCATTCAGCCAACAGTGCCGGGAGGATGTGGATGCCGCGCTTGACGTTTTTTTACTGCCAGGTAATGAGACTCCGGCTGACCCCACCAATTTGCGCGCTGCTATGCGTTACAGCCTTTTTAATGGCGGAAAGCGAGTTCGCCCAACGCTCGTCTACGCCAGTGCGTTAGCGATAAACACAGCCGCATTTAGCACCCATAAGCCATTGCTTAACCGGGTGGCTTGCGCGCTAGAAAGCTTACATTCCTACAGCTTGGTACACGATGATTTACCTGCAATGGATGACGACGATTTGCGTCGGGGTAAACCTACCTGCCATATCGCTTTCGATGAAGCCACCGCTATTTTGGCGGGCGATGCATTGCAAACTTTCGCTTTCGAGCTGCTTAGCAACCTTGATACGGTCGACCCACTGATACAAATTGCGCTGATTCGCCAGCTCGCACATGCCTCTGGTGTACATGGTATGGTGCTTGGGCAAGCTTTAGATTTGGCCGCCGTTGGCCAGCAGATCAATCTTGCGCAGCTGGAAGCTATGCATCGTCACAAAACGGGAGCGCTAATTCGCTCGAGCGTTAGCATGGGTGCCACAGCACTCAACGCTAATCCAACGCAATTAGCAGCGCTTGATACCTATGCCGCCGCTATCGGTCTCGCATTTCAAGTTCAGGACGATATTCTTGACGTAACGACGGATACGCAAATACTGGGTAAACAGCAGGGTGCAGATATAGCTCGCAACAAACCAACTTATGTGGCGCTTTTAGGTTTAGATGCTGCTCGTCTCAAAGCGCAACAGCTGCATCAACAGGCACTTGCCGCGCTCGATGGTTTTGGTACTAGCGCTCGCTATTTACGTGAACTTTCTGCATACATTATTGAACGAAAACATTAATTTATTTCGTCAAGGGTAAAAACTTTTTTATGCGCATCCCTCGAATATTTACGACGCAAACATTAGCGGAAAATTCTATTGTTGAGTTGCCTGAGGCGCCGGCTCACTATCTCAGTAAAGTATTGCGTATGCAGCTTGGTCGTGAATTAATTTTGTTTAATGGATTGGGTGGAGAATATTTCGCTGCTATCGAAGCAATGACCAAAAAATTAGTCAGTGTAAAAATTTCTAATTTCAATGCAGAAAATCGTCAATCTCCATTGCAGTTGGAATTAGCAATCGGTATTTCGCGCGGTGAGCGCATGGACTGGGTTTTACAAAAAGCCACAGAATTGGGCGTCACCAAAATCACTCCGCTAATCACCGAACGCATTGAAGTAAAATTAGGTGGTGAACGTGCCGAGAAAAAAGTAAATCATTGGCAGCAAACTATTATCAGCGCTTGCGAACAATGCCAACGCAATTTATTACCAGAATTAGCTGAGCCGGTATTATTAGAAGATTGGCTAAAACAATGTACTGCAGAAGCAAAATTTGTATTGCACCACCGTGACAATCAAGACTTACCCAGCGATAAAAAATTCACCAGTATTGCCTTATTAATTGGCCCTGAAGGTGGACTAAGTGACAACGAAATAGTACAAGCATGCACACGACAATTTGCGCCGGTAACGCTAGGGCCACGTATTTTGCGAACTGAAACTGCACCGGTTGCCGCCATTAGCTTAGTGCAATATTTGTGGGGAGACTTCAAAAGATAAAGTTTATTGATTGAGCACAAATAAATTTCGCTACTTTGTTTGCTGTTTTTTTCATAAAGCCCCCGAGAAAAACTGGAGGTGTTACGTTAAGGAAAAATGTGCGGATTAATAGAGGGTAGTTGGTGCTGAGCTCACTTTATTGAAAATTTTTTGCCCCAAGCAAATACTCAGGGCAAAAATTACGGCTTCGGAACACTTTCTTCTACAATTATTTCATCGCGAGATTTTACATAATAAAAATAAAATGGATGTGTGGTCCCAGCAGTACTACAGCTGGAGTTTGAACTAGAATTAGAAGAACTAATGGAGCTAGAACTTGTCGAGCTTGTAGATGAAGATGAATCAATGGTTCCGTCGACATCTGCATAGTCTAAAACAACTATTACGCTGTTAACACTTCCTTCATAGGCGGCATATTGTTTCAGTGTCAGTTTTCGCTCACATGCATTTTTTTCACCAAGGTCAACCAGCAACACTTGTCCGGTAACAAAATCTACTGCCTCGTGTGTTTCATTCGTGTACTTATTTCTGTAAATCTCAAAAGTATCCAAGTCACGTATTTTAACCAAGTTGCCTTCAGGTGACACAGCAGTGAAAGGAATGTCACCCGATATTATTTTGGTGATAGTAACTGCTGCACCACGGCTGCTATTAGATTCGCCCGGATCAAATGGCTCATCGCGTTGACCACCACAACCTTGTAGCATAACTACACCGACGAGAGCGGAGAAAAATATGTTAAATGTTTGTTTATTAAGAGCGGCTAAGTTAATCATTATTGTGCAAATATTCCAAAAAAGTTTGTTCAATCGCAGGTACGTTAGGGATGACTGTGTGTTCGCCAGCCCATGATACGTGCATTAAATCATAAGCGCGATTCTCTGCATCCTCAAGCTCGCTTATTTCATCTTCACTAACGCGCGCAAGACGCGGTAAACCTTGCGTAACGATGGCCATAAAAGGGAAATCTGAATGCATCCCTGTGGTGTTGAGTACAGCAAAACGTGCGCGCGTACTTAAGCTTGGTTTGTTTTCGCCGTTCAGAGCTTCTAGCGAAAGAACTGGAACGATTAGGTCACGCCATTGGCAGTTGCCGATATACCACATTGGAGCGTTTTCTACGATTTGGACCTGTGAGACCGGTACAATTTCCGCCACTGTAACGTTAGGCAATAGAATGCTTTGTCCCTGCAAAGGAATGAGCAAACTCGCTACTTCCTGGATTTTTTTTAATTCAATGCGCTTTGGTGCTCTCATTGAGCGGCTCCTGCTTTATTTATAGTGTGTTTTTACACTTTTACTTTTTAAGTTGCTCTCATTGAAAGCTTTAACTCTGATAACGCCATTGCTAATTCTGGCGGTGTACCTACACGATTAACAACTCCAGTTGCTATAGCCGCTTTGGGCATAGAGTCACTCATACAATCAACAGGTGTCTGCGCCCACACCTCGCCACCATTTTGTTTGATCAGTTTACTACTAGCAGCGCCATCAACACCTAAGCCAGAAAAAACTATCATACCGCATCGCTTACGATAAACCCGCGCCACATTTGCAGCAATTTGGTCGATCGAAGGGGCGTAACATCCGCTCCAAGGTTTTTTACTCAACATTAACGTGCCGTTATCATGAATCATAACACTTGGCCCTGCGGTAATCAGCGTCAGTGTATTGTTGATTAAAACTGTCCCTTGTTTGGCTACTCTGCAGGGGTAATGCCCTGCCTTACTCATTAATTTGGCTAAAGCTTCTGCTTGGCCAAGATCAATATGCTGTACATAAACGAGCGCAATATTCAGCGTAGTGGGTAAATGTTGAATAAATTCTTTTACTGCCGCTGGGCCTCCTGTGGATGCGGCTAACACCCAAACTTCATGAGCGCTGCTGGTTTGATGTAAATTAATATCCCCGCTTAAACGCTCTAGACGATGCAGCATTCGTCGCACCCAATTATTGTGCTCTGCGCTATCTTTTTGAAATTCAATATCTTCATTCACGATGACAGGAATATCTGTTTGCTCGAGTAGCCCCTGAAGCAACATCATGATGGAGGTATGGTTACTATCAGATCCACTTGAATCGGTAATATCAGCTAAATCGACTACCCACGCATCTATCAGCGTTGTTTGAGGTAGGCTTGACCCAGCATTTAAAATACAGGTACAGCCGATCTCGTGGCCAGCTTGTACTACCAAGTTACCGAGGTATTGTTGTTTAAGTGCAGTATCTACCAATATCCCGATGCGTAATCCCGACACTTATTTCACCGGGCTTTTTGTCAACTCTTGAATGTTAGCGAGTAACAAATCTTCCTGGTAAGGTTTGCCCATATATTTATTAACACCCAAATCGAAAGCTCGCTCGCGGTGTTTATCTCCGGTACGCGAGGTAATCATGATGATAGGGATATCTTTTAGGCGCGAGCTTGTCCGCATATTTTTAGCAACTTCAAAGCCGTCCATGCGAGGCATTTCAATATCGAGCAGCATCACATCGGGAATTTGATCTTGTAGCAATTGCAGTGCTTCAACACCATCTTTAGCTGCAATTACACGGTAACCTTCACGCTCAAGGAAACGGCTCGTTACTTTACGAACTGTCACCGAATCATCTACTACCATAACGATTTTTTCTACAAGATCTTCTTCAGCTTCAGGTTTCGGGCTAAGCGGTTCAAGTAATGTTGAATGACCCAAACCAAGTGCAAGTTGTTCACGAATGAGCGCGTGTAAGTCGAGAATTACCACAACGTTACCATCACCCATTACTGTTGCACCGGATACGCCGCACACCGAACCGAATTGCACACCGAGGGTTTTTACGACAATTTCGCGGCTGCCCAATAAGCGGTCTACTTGTAAGGCCACGGTATTTTCAGCGCTGCGTACGAGTACTACGGGAAGTGGTAATGATTGGCCATCGAGCTTCGGACGTGCATCACTGTCCAACATAGAACCTAAATAGCGAACTAAATAATTTTCACCGGCATAGTCAAAACGCGAATCCAGATCGAGATAATAATGTTCCAGCTCAAATGGGCTAACCCGCACAATACCTTCAATAGTGTTGAGTGGAATTGCATAGAGATCATCGCCAATTTGCACCATCAAGGCACGGTTTACCGATACGGTAAAGGGAAGGCGAATAATAAACTCCGTGCCCTCACCCCAGCGCGAGTCGATAAACATAGCGCCGCCAAGTTGCTTAATCTCGGAATGCACCACATCCATTCCGACTCCGCGACCCGATATTTGCGTTACTTTATCGGCGGTACTGAAGCCAGCATGCAAAATAAATTGCATTAAGTCCTGATCACTTAAATAAGCATCTTCTGACATCAAGCCGCGTTCAATGGCTTTTTCGCGGACACGTTGCAAGTTGATACCGCGACCATCATCAGAGAGGCGCAGCATTACATCACCGCCTTCACGACCGAGCGTTAACACAATGCGGCCCGTGGCGGACTTTCCAGCCGCAGCGCGACCTTCAAGCGTTTCTATACCATGATCAACAGCGTTGCGTAGCATATGCTCAAGCGGCGCAACCATACGCTCCAATACCGTACGATCTAATTCACCTTCTACATTATCCAATTCAAAATCAACTTCCTTACCCAGCTCTGTGGCTGCTTGCCGCACAATACGACGCAACCGCGGCACTAAGCGTGAAAAAGGTACCATGCGTGAACGCATTAAACCTTCTTGTAAATCTGTATTAATTCGTGACTGTTGCAGTAGTAGTGTTTCTGTATCGCGAGTTTTATCAGCGAGTGTAAATTTCAAGTCCATTAAGTCTGATGCAGACTCAATCAGTGAGCGCGAGAGTTGTTGTAATTGTGAATAGCGATCCATTTCGAGTGGATCGAAATCTTCGTGTTGTGCCATTTTTTCCTGGCGGAATACTACCTGAGCTTCAGTTTCTATATCTAACCGACGTAACTGTTCTTGCAGCCGTTGGATGGTTGAATCCATTTCGCCAATAGCACCACCCAAGTCAATGACTTGTTGCTCCATGCGGCCACGCGAAATAGATGTTTCGCCTGCCAGGTTTACCAGCTCTTCAAGTAATTCGGCAGAGACTTTAACCACTTCCTGTGGTCCTGCACGCCGCGTCGCCAAATGTTGAACTTGCGCTGGGCCATTCAAAGAGCCCTGACGCATACCGCCATATTCACTACCGGGTATTTTCGGGAGTTGTGCAGCTACAGCTTTAGGTTTAGGTGCAAAGGTTAGAACATTAGGTTTTTGACTGATGCTATTAAAATCAAATTCCGGGCGTATAAATTCATCATTAACGGCTTCAGACTTGTATGTTGCCAATTCATTGTTTGAATTCGTAATGGACTCATCATCGGTGACCATAGCCACTTCTTGAGC
>JANPKH010000156.1:0-5757 GCA_031425935.1 Gammaproteobacteria bacterium
GGGCATTATCTGGATTGGCACAGACGGTACTGGCCTTCATAGCTTTGACCCCACCACAAAAATCTTCGAGCAATTCGTTCACCAACCGGATAACGCCAAAAGCCTTACCCATAACGTTGTGCTGAGTATTATCGAAGATAAGCAAAACAACCTTTGGGTTGGCACTGATGGCGGCGGGTTAAATAAATTCAACGCGGTAACGCGGGAATTTACCCCCTATATGCATGACGCAAAGCGCAGCACATCAATCTCAGATAACAGAGTTTTCAGCATTGTTGAAGATCGTCAGGGTAATCTTTGGGTAGGAACCGAAAATACCCTTAATGTCCTGCCACCTGCAAGTAACGACTTCACCCACATTCGCCACAATGATCGAAGCTCACAAAGCTTGCCCAGTAATTTTGTCCAAAGTATTTTTGAAGATCACAACGGAGATATTTGGGTAGGCACATTCCCTTCCGGAGTAAGCTTTCTCGATTCTGGAAATATGGCCTTTATGAGTTATTCCCACGCTGCCGACGATCCTAACAGCCTGAGCAATAAGTCAGTGCTGTCGGTTCTCGAAGATACGCAAGGTAAGCTTTGGCTTGGCACAGATGGCGGCGGGCTAAATAAGCTCGACCCCATCACTCAACAAATGACGCATTACCGTCATAACAACGAAGCCCCCAACAGCTTAAGCAGTAATTCTGTTATTTCCATAGAAGAGGATCACCAAGGCAAACTCTGGCTGGCTACTTGGGGTGGTGGATTAAATCGCCTTGACCCGCAAACAGAAGAGTTCACTCACTATCGGGTAAATTATCAAAATGATAATGCGTTAGGCAGTGATAACATTTGGAAAGTCTTCGAAGACAGCCAAAATGAATTATGGATAGGCACCATTGGCGGTGCGCTTAATCAATATAACCGAGCCCAAAATCAGTTTATCCGCCATGTTCCCGACCCCGACAACAAGCACAACATAGGTTCCACGCTAGTGTGGTCAATTTTTGAAGATAGCCGAGGCTATATTTGGCTAGGCACCGGGGATGGCCTAGATCGATTTGACAAAACCACGCAGGAATTTACCCATTACAAACACTTTGTGATTAATCCGAACAGTTTGAGTTATGACACTGTTTTAGCTATTCACGAAGACAAACAAGGTCACATATGGGTGGGAACCCGAGGGGCGGGTTTGGATAGATTAGATCCCAAGACTGGGCACTTTAAGCATTACAACCAAAAGAGTGGCCTGCCAGGGAATGTCGTTGTCTCTATTGAGGAGGATGACCATGGCAATTTATGGCTAGGAACAAATAACGGCTTGGCTCGGCTTAATATAGCTACCGGCAAGGTGAACAGCTACGACAAAAAAAATGGCTTACAGGGCAATGAATTTAATATTGGGGCGTCTACAAAACTGCGCTCCGGTGAACTTATTTTTGGCGGCAGCAACGGTTACACTCGGTTTCACCCTGACACGATTAAAGAAAACAAATATCTACCGCAAGTGGTGATTAGAGATCTTAAAGTGTTAAATAAGTCCGTAGATTTTATTAATGCAGGCTCGATCCTAACGCAGACGATTGATCAAACATCCCTCATTACATTAAACCATCAACAATCTGTTTTTTCGTTGGAGTTTGCCGGGCTCGGCTTCCGTCATTCTGAAAATAATCAATACGCTTATCGCTTAGTGGGCTTTGATAAAGACTGGAATTTCGTAGGTACAAAAAGAAGTGCAACTTATACTAATCTCAATGCCGGGCTTTACACATTTCAAGTCAAAGCCTCTAACAATGAAGGCGTGTGGAACGATATTCCCACCACCTTACAAATTCGTATTTTACCGCCGCCATGGCGATCCTGGTGGGCTTATTGTTTATATGTATTTGCCTTTTCAGTCGCAATAGCAACACTCATATATTCACAACAAAAAAAAGTGATTTATGAACGCAACATCAACTTACGCCTGCGCAACCTTGACAGACTAAAGGATGAATTTCTGGCCAATACCTCACACGAATTGCGTACACCTTTGATTGGTATTATCGGTTTAGCAGAATCTTTAGTCGACGGAATTGGCGGTGAGCAAAGTAGTATCAGCAAAGCCAACCTTGCTATGATTATTGCCAGCGGACAGCGCCTCGAAAATCTGGTGAATGACATATTGGATTTTTCAAAACTTAAAAATCACACCATTAAATTGTCATGCAAGGCCGTAAATTTGCACACTCTTGTTGATGCAGTTTTAGTATTAATCAAACCCGCAGTGCCCACAGACACAATCAACTTAATCAACGATATTCCTTTGGATTGCCCTACTGTTTTTGCTGACGAAGATCGGCTTCAACAAATATTTTTAAACTTGGTAGGTAACGCTATTAAGTTCACCCAAACAGGGTCAGTTACAGTGAATTGTAGCGTGCAAGATAAAACAGTAAGGATAGCGGTCATTGATACAGGCATAGGTATAGAGTCAGATCAGTTTGCCCGTATATTCCGCTCCTTTGAGCAAGCAGATGACGCCGCTAACCGACACTATGGCGGTACCGGTTTGGGCTTAGCCGTAACAAAGCATCTCGTGAAGTTGCATCAAGGCGAAATAGATGTTGAATCAACCCCCGGCAAGGGCTCCACATTTCACTTTACTCTACCGATATGTACGCCAGATTTAGATGCTGCCGCCAACACATTCGATGATGTAGCAACATTCACCCATGAAGCTGAAATTGACACTGGGCTTACCAGAAAAATATTAATGCCAGCATTAGTTTCAACTTACGTACCTGACACCGATGCTAGCAAGCTGCATATTTTAATTGTGGATGATGAAGCGATAAATCGACAGGTGCTCATTAATCATTTGTCGATTGAAAATTATAAAATCTCTGTTGCGTCCAGTGGTGCCGAGGCCATTGCGCTATTAGACAAAGAAATGATTTTTGATTTAGTATTATTGGATATTATGATGCCACGTATGTCTGGCTATGAAGTTTGTACGCATATACGTAAAAAATATTCTCCTCATGAACTACCCGTTATTTTTCTAACTGCCAAAAAACAAGCTACTGATTTGGTTACCGGTTTTAACGCAGGTGCCAACGATTTTATCACCAAGCCGGTATCAAAAATTGAATTGCTTACGCGCATTCAAACACATGTAGAATTGCTTGAAACCAACCGAAAGCTAGAACAAAAAGTTGCCGAACGTACCAGCGAACTTGAAGAAAAAAATCGCGATCTTAAACTCGTCAATTTGAAACTCGAAAACATCAGCTTGGCAGACACATTAACTGGCCTCAATAATCGTCGCTTCCTTTATCAAGCGCTGCCATTGGACATCGCACTGACAATTCGCGCATATATAAACAAAACAGAGCCACAAGAAAACCAGGAAGGTAACGATATTATTTTTTTCCTGTTGGACCTTGATCATTTCAAACAGGTAAATGATATTTACGGCCACAACAACGGAGATAATATTTTGATACAAATGGCCAATACCTTACGCAAAGTCTGCCGCGATTCAGATCACATAATTCGATGGGGAGGAGAAGAGTTTCTCGTTGTCAGCCGCTTCACCAATCGTGATCAAGCACCCATGATTGCTGAACGCATTCGCAAAGCGGTTGAGCAACAATCGTTTGAATTAGACAATCAAACATTCATTCATAAAACTTGCTCGATTGGTTATGTTAGCTTTCCATTTAATACAGCTATGCCGGCAGCGATTGGGCTGGAAGAAATTATTAATATCGCAGATCAATGTTTATATATGGTTAAACATAATAACCGCAACGGCTGGCTCGGATTAAGTCAAAAAGAGGGGATTTTTTTAAGCTACCAGGGCTTGATCGATAACCCCGGGAAATATATTCAAAGTGGCGAGCTCTTATGTAAAACATCTATCGTCGGTGATTTACAGTGGAATGTGCCGCATCAAGAACCAAGCTAATGTAACGATCAACCGTTTCTGTCAACTAATAGATATTACTCAACTTTTTTATCGCCTTCATGCGTATGAAACCACTGCTTTACCAGGGGCAATAAACTTGGCCGCCACGGCCTTGCTTGCACGCCAAAGCCGTCGCGAATTCTGCGGCAACCTAACACTGCGCTCATAGGTTCGTCTGAAGGAACTTGATCACACAGCGTGAAATTAACATCCTGAACCAGCAGCTGTTGCTGGGCGAGCAATTGCACTAGCTGCTCGCCAAATTCAGCTTCAGTGAGCGCATCGCCACTGCAATAGTGCATTACCCCCCAGTTATCTGCACCGCTGGCGATCTGTTTAACAATGGCAACTGCAACTCGGGCAACATCGGATAACAACGTGGGCGCACCACGTAAACGAGTGTTAACTTGAATCGCTTGCTGTGCACGAATACGCTCTAATAAACGGGTGCAAAGATTATCGCCGTAACTACCAATAACCCAACCCAGGCGCAAAACAACAGCTTTTACAGAACTGTGCTCAATGGCTTGCTCAGCCGCAAAAAAAGCTTGGCCAACAGCACCAAGCGGCGCAGGAATATCCTTTTCACTATGGCTACTTTTATGATCATTGCCGAACACTTTATGACTGGAAAAATGCAATAGCGGCACCCCCAATGGCGCACACGCGTAAGCCACATTGGCAGCTAATATCGGTAAGAGAACTTGTTGTTCACCATTGAGAATATCACCCCAGGCAAACGTATTAACAACCACATCAGGTTTTAATGCCGCGACATACAGGTTAACTGCGCCTCCATCCATCCAGTTAAGCTCTAGAGTGGAGGGCGAGAAAAGCTTGCAATGCTCACGTTCTAAATCATGCTCAAGTGCACGCCCAAGAGGGCTTGTGATATCAGTAACCAGAATTTTATAGGGCATATTTAGTATTACTCTTGGCACTAGGTGATTTGCGGCTGAGTCTGGCAAAGACATCTATAAATATCAACCTACATTTCCTCTACACTTAACCAAACCGGTGTACAAGCATCTACAGTTATGGTTCAATTGACTACAACAAAATGATAGAGGCATACCTATGAGATACTCTCTGCAACTTTTCAGCGTTTTATTGTTTGCATCCAGCTTGCTTGCTTGCGGGGGCGGGGGTGACTCCAAAAATCCTACTCCATCATCCATAGCACCGAGCTCAACAACTACTAGCGCCGCTCAATCAAGCCTTGCGGCGTCGAGCACTGCAACATCTGTCAGTTCAGTCGCATCAAGTTTAATGGTTGCATTAAAAACTCAAACAACAATGCCAGTAGGCATAGCCGTTGATGCAGCAAATGAGACCTTCAATATTTTCAATAGCCCAGCTCAGCAATTGGTGGTAAAGCACCATTTTAGCCAACTCACCGCCGGCAATATCATGAAAATGAGTTACCTTCATCCGCAAGAGACCTCATTTACCTATACAAATGCTGATGCGTTAGTTGATTTTGCAAGTGATAACGGCATGAGTGTGCATGGCCACGCGTTGATATGGCATTCAGATTATCAAGTACCAGCTTGGATGAAAAATTACGTAGGTGATAAAGCTGCCTGGCTTGCCATGTTGAAAAATCATGTGAAAACGATTACTACTTATTACTCTACTAATTACCCTGGAAAAATCGTGAGTTGGGATGTTGTTAACGAAGCGTTAGAGGATGATGGCACCTACCGCAATTCCATTTTTTTCCAGAAGACCGGTGACGATTACATTGAGCAGGCGTTTTTCAGTGCCCGGGAAGGTGATGCAAATGCGGTGCTGTATTACAACGATTACAACAT
>JANPKH010000157.1:0-11201 GCA_031425935.1 Gammaproteobacteria bacterium
GCAAGGCTAGAGTCGTTAAAAGTATTGGAAATGGTTTCTCATTATGATTTTCCTGTTGTGTTGATATTAACTGTAGACTATGAATAACGGCTAGGTATTTATGAGCTAGGCAATTTATCGAGTAAACCGTGTTATAGAGTAAACCGTGGAGCACAGTATGTTATTGATCACAAGTTATAAAAGAATCGTAAGGCCCGTGTTGATGCTTGTGTTTATGAGCATTGTTATGGGAGCTTCATTGTCTGTTTCTGCATTATCGTTAAGTGATCTTAGTAATCAAGATGTCAGTGCAGGTATAAAAGCGGCTTTGGAAAAAGGCTCTTCTGCAGCAGTTGCCAAGCTTGGTGTGGAGGGCGGATTTATGGATAATGAAAAAGTTAAAATAAAATTGCCGGAAAAGTTAAATACAATGCGCGCTCTTTTACAACTAACCGGGCAATCAAATAAATTGGAGCGACTTGAAGAATCCATGAACCGTGCTGCTGAAACAGCTGTACCCTTAGCTAAACCATTATTAATTAAAGCTATTAAATCTATGACATTAATGGATGCCAAAAATATATTAACTGGAGGAGAAACTTCCGTAACGGATTTTTTTAGGCAAAAAACTTCTGAATCACTTCGTGTTAAATTTTTACCCTTAGTTAAAAACGTTACGGATAAGGCTAGGCTTGCAAGAAAGTTTAATTCTCTAATGTCCCAAGCACAGCAAGCTGGCTTGGCGTTGGACCAGGAATCAACCGTTGAAAGTTACGTTACCACGCGCACCATTGACGGTTTATATCTGATGATCGCTGAAGAAGAAAAAGCTATTCGGAAAGATCCAATCGGCGCTGGCAGTAAAATTATTGGTAAAGTTTTTGGCGCATTGAAGTAATTTATTTTTTACGTAGTGGTGAAGCCTTGGATGTTTTTTTCTTGGTTACTATATTTACGTTTGTCATTTTTACAGCAGTAGTTATGTTCATTAGCGCAAAAAAATCCGCAGGGGCAGGGGTTTCAAATATTAATTCCTTACCGGTTTTCGGGTTAATAATTTTCAACCGCAGCGCATGCAGACCCATGCGTATTCCTGGCGTGCCATAACGTTCGTCACCCACCACTGGATACCCAAGCCAGGATAAATGCGCACGTATTTGATGTTGGCGCCCCGTTTTTAACTGCACTTGTAATAATGTTCGCTCCCCTGTTGTGCGCTCTGTTTTGAAATGTGTAACAGCGGGTTTGGCGTTGGGATGTGCCCCTACATGCATACGGTATTCCACTTCATCGGGGCGCAAGGGTTGGTCGATTGTTCCTTGTGCTGGGTTCGGGCAACCCACAACAATCGCTAAATAATTTTTCTCTGCCTGGTCCCATTTTTCCATTACTGCTTCGCGCATTTCACGTGAAGTTGCAAATAATAATACGCCCGAAGTATCGCGATCAATGCGGTTAACCGGCCACAATTTCACCGCTTGAGAGCGGCGCGATAATTGGTTGCGCAGAATCGCCAATGCGTGTTGCTGCGTTTCTTTTGTGGTACCTACGGATAACAAACCCGCAGGCTTATTGATGGCAATTAAATCGCGATCAGAATACAAAATTTCCAATTGTGATGGAGAGCTATTGGTAATTTTAGCTGTTGCTCCCACCTCAACCAAATCGCCTACATTAAGTGCGTAGTCGTGTTGTGTAACTGATAGGCCATTTACGCTTATGCAACCACTTTGTAAACGCTGTTTAATTTTGCTACGTGCCCATTCATGTAATTGAGCGCCTAGAAATGCCATAAGCCCAGATGCTTCTTTAACGTGTAACCTTTCTGACATGATTAGTGGCCTTCAATTTTTTAATTCTTTAAACGGATAACCGCTTAGCTCTACCGAATAAACCTGTGCCGCGACGGTTGCATCATCGGCATCTGTTACTAACAATAAGTGAACTGTGTTATCAATTATATTAGCTTCGACGCCTTCCAATTTAACGACTTTATCGATTGCGCGTATGCTGTGTAAGTCGCCATTAGTATTGATGATGCCGATCACCGACCCCATGCAAGCTCCATCGAGATAGGCATCGGATGTGTTTTCAGCAGCAGCGGTAAATACAATTGCGCCATTGGGTAACGCAGTAGCATCGGTAAAACATAGCGGCACACCGGCTATGTCGCCTAGTGCATAATGCGTTACTTTTACATCGAGCTTGTTTTTATGCTCATGGTCTGCGGATAAAACATGTTTGTAAAATTGCTTTAGTGGAAAACGAATGCTCGCATTCACATTATTCTTTTTATTTCCGCGCTGAAATAAAATAATGTCTTCATCAATGATGACCCCGCCTTCAATATTTAGTTTTCCTATTTCCTTTTTTAATTTTTGGTAAAGAGGTAACAGATTAATAGTTTGCAGATCAGTTTGTAATACGCCCTCAATATCAAACGGTATAATAACGCCCTGTGCGCGATTTTCTTTTGACCCTGAGCCAATAGCTAATAGCGCACCATATGGATATTTTTTAGAGGCAGAAATTAAGAGCAGCACTTCCAGATCAGGTTTTTCCGCTTTACGTTCCTCTAGTGCGAGCGGTAGATCTCCAGGAAATAACTGCTGTAAAACTCCATTTTCGTTATTGTGGTGATTAAAAATACCTAGGTGTTTTTCATCGTCCGCAACGACATAAATCCACGCATCTACTTGCACTAAACCACTTGCGGCACTCAGGTGTGCGTGCCGATCTGGATGTGAAGGATTGGTAAGTGTTAAAGTCCTGATGGGGATTAATGATAGGGGTGACGAAGAGAGCGGTGATAAAAAAGTCATAGAACAAGCCTTATTTTCTATTAGATACAAAAATTTTCTATTGAGTACACAAAATATTCCTACCGCGTACAAAAATATGACGCATTCGCTTGTTGCTATTGATGCACATTAATTTTCATCAATTTCATTTACATCTATCTGCCCACTCATGCGGCGTGATACATGCGACCAGCTCATGCCAATCGTTAGTAATACGGCTAGTAAAATTTCAATTATCCAAGCCATTGCGGATACATTAGTGGTACTGAGTAGGCCCCAATAAATGAATAGCCACACTAAGCACCCAAGAAAAGCCGATGAAAGTAAAATTCCAATAAGCCCTAGAGAACTGAAGGTAGCTTTAAGATAAACTGCCCAACCAATGAGCAGCACTAGCCCTGCGATGACTATATAGGGTGTTAAATTGTTTATGCTGCTATACGCCCACTGAAAGTACGAGTAACCCGTTGGGTTGTAGGTAAGCATTACCAACAGCAGTGCGAATAAAAAGCGGAGCGCAATATCAGTAAATGAAAGCTTCATCGTATAATTCCTAAGTAGAGGAATGTAGTTAAGGTGCGGTCTGTACAGTCTACCTCACCTTGCTTGTAAGAACGAACATCAAATGATGTTGTGGCGTTTCCTTTAGATAATACATGGTGTGGCTCAAAGTACTGCAATTTAAGCTGGCTTTTAAATACGATCTTTTCAGTCGTGTTACTTTAAAGTAGTTGCATTGCTTTAAGTCGTCGCGTTACTTTTAATTAATTGCATTCTTTACTGTAGGGTAACAAAATGCAGCGAAACCTTTCTATTGATATCTTAAAATTTGGCTTAGCCATCATGGTTGTTGCAATTCATGCCGGTTTTTTAAGCGAGGTAAGTCAGCAACTATGTTACGTGCTAATTAATGGTGTATTTAGAATTGCTGTACCTATTTTTTTTGTGATTAATGGTTACTATTTTGCAAAGGTGTTGTCTTCTCCATCTGCGTGGCTTAAGCGCGGTCTTATTCTTTACCTGCTTTGGATGCTCATTTACAGTTATTATTGGTTTAATCCCTCTGAAATAAATGTTTATTTTCTCGCCAAAATAGTTAAGACATTATTGGTAGGTTATGAACACCTTTGGTATATCGCTAGTATGTTAGGTGCTGCGGTGATACTTTATTATTTACGCAATCTTTCGCCAAGATTATTGCTAGTAATCGCATTGGTTTTATATGTAGTGGGTACTGCATTTCAATATCTGGGCAACTATCATTTTTTTAAAGGCTCACCGCTAGATACACTTTTCAATACCTTGTGGGTTTACCGTAGCTCAGTCTTATTCGCTTTTCCCTTTTTTTGTATCGGGTATTTGATTGCCAGGTATCAAGTACATAAAAAGATTAAACCCGCTCAACTTGCTGTTGGTGTCGCTGTAGGTTTAATACTTCTTGCCAGTGAAAGTTACATTAACTTTAATAGTATGGTGAAGCGAGAGGGTTTTGATATGTTGTTTTCACTACTGTTAGTGTGTCCTTTGGTGTTCATGCTGTTTTTAAGTTTTAATATCGAAGGAAAGAGTAAGAATATCGCGTTCTATTCTACGGCGATCTATCTCGTGCATTTTTTTATTATCACGCAGCTTAAGGCATTAACACAGCTGCACGGTAGTATGCTTACGTTAGCTGCTATTATTATTTCACTCGCAATTTCCTTTGTGCTAATAATGGTTAACCAACGAGTAAAATATTTATTGTAGTGGAGTCTGCTAAAACGTTTAGGTAGAAAATGTGTTTCTGGGAGGATTTAACAGCAAGATTCGGGTCGATCTTATTCTGTACATGTTTTATATTCAATCAGGTACTTTATAGTCTTTAATTTTCCAGAGATCTTTAATTTTCCAGAGAACAGACAGCTGAGTCATGAACGAGCAAGCACATACACAATATGAGCGGATTGCGGAAGCAATCGTTTATATAAAAGATAATTTTAAGCGTCAGCCATCTTTGCAGGAAATAGCTGAGGCCATAAATTTGAGCCCATTTTATTTTCAGCGATTATTTACCGATTGGGCAGGCGTAAGCCCTAAAAAATTTATGCAGTACCTTAGTGTTGAGCATGCAAAAGTACTTTTGCAAACACAGTCAACGCTGTTGGATGTAGCTTATGAAACGGGGTTGTCGGGCACAGGTCGGTTACATGATTTATTTGTCAATATTGAGGGCATGACGCCGGGAGAGTTTAAAAACGGAGGTGAAAGGTTAACCATAAATTATTGTTTTACAGAAAGCCCCTTCGGAAAATTAATGGTAGCTTCTACTGCTAAAGGGGTATGCCATATCTTTTTCGAAGAAAATGAACAACAGGCATTGGTTAATTTGACGAAACGGTTCCCAAAGGCCACCTATCTCAATCAAATCGATAATTTGCAGCAAGATGCCTTGTCTATTTTTACACAAGACTGGAGCCGATTAGATAAAATCAAATTGCATTTAAATGCCACACCTTTTCAATTAAAAGTGTGGGAGAGCCTGCTAAAAATCCCGTTAGGAAACTTGACTACCTACGGTGCTATCGCACATAAAATCAATAATCCAAAAGCATCGCGAGCTGTAGGTACGGCAATAGGTAGTAATCCCGTGGCGTTTCTCATTCCATGCCATAGAGTGATTCAGGCTAGCGGGAATATCGGTGGCTACATGTGGGGTAGTGCCAGAAAGTCAGCCATGATCGGTTGGGAATCGGCAAAGGTAAATCGCTAGGAAGAACCTAATCGCTATGGGCGGAGTAAAAGTTTTGCAAACACTGTATAAGCAGAAAATATAAAATGGATTTATTTGATGACCTTGATGGCCAGCCCAGAAACTTGCTACCAAGCGATGGCACGGTTAATTATTACGAAAAATTAGTGTCGGTGCGAGATGCGAATATTTATTTCGAAAGTTTGCTTAATAACATTGAATGGAAAAATGATGAAGCCGTTATTTATGGCAAGCGAATTGTTACGAAACGAAAGATAGCCTGGTATGGCGATAAGCCCTTTGAATACACTTATTCTAATACTACAAAACTTGCATTGCCCTGGATTAATGAACTGCTCATTTTAAAGGAAATGGTGGAGCAAAAAGCGGGTGACAGGTTTAACTCTTGCTTGCTGAATTTATATCATAGTGGCGCAGAAGGAATGGCTTGGCACAGCGATGGCGAGAAAGATTTGCAAAAAAATGGCGCCATAGGTTCGTTGAGCTTTGGTGCAGAGCGAAAATTTTCTTTCAAACATAAAAAAACCAAAGAAACAGTTTCTTTGGTTTTACAGCATGGAAGTTTACTTGTTATGAAAGATGCAACCCAAACTTATTGGCTACATTGTTTGCCCCCAACAAAAACCGTAACCACATCGCGCGTAAATTTAACGTTTAGAACAATTGTCGATAGAAGT
This sequence comes from Gammaproteobacteria bacterium, assembly GCA_031425935.1. Lineage (GTDB taxonomy): Bacteria > Pseudomonadota > Gammaproteobacteria > Pseudomonadales > Cellvibrionaceae > Cellvibrio. The sequence goes on from JANPKH010000157.1 coordinate 6,207, forward strand.
TAATTCTACCTCGTCATAGCTTTCGTGTTGAAAGTAACGATTAAAAATAACAGCCACACACTTGCATTACGCGTCATCCTCTCCGCCGTCTTCTAAGCGCTACTGGACTATTAATAGCATCTGACGCAGCTTTAATTCTGAATAAAATTCGCTCTGGATCATCGATATTAATTTCCGCACCCAATTTAAAACAGCCGGTGCCGATCAAAGGAGTTGTTTCATTTAATACGCGAAAAGTTTTGGCGCTATTTAGTTGAACAAAGGTACCGTTGCGACTGAAATCATTTAACATAAATTTATCGCCGTGAAATTCAATTGCGCAATGTAGGCGTGAGGCGAATTCACAACTAATAGGTAACCCGGATTCAATATTATCCCTGCCTAACTGAAAAGGTGTTTGCTCAGGAGTAATAACAATTGACGAGTTGTGATAATAAAGCTCAAGAGTAATATCATCGGGTTTTGAATATGATTCCCTATTCAGAGCGGTAGGCTCCATCATTTTTTATTCTCCAACATAAGGGTAGGCGGGTCTAAGGTAAGTACGGCTTATACAATCCAATTTCTACAGATTGCCAAAATCAGCACCGCAAACCTGATCATGTATTCAGTATGACTGGCGCTTTTCATATTCGCAATTTTAACTATTTAATGGCGGTAAATATACTGTTCAAAGGCTTAGTTAATTGCTTTATAAACATTTTTAATGGAAGAAAGTTAGTGTTTACCTTGTTGCTTGGAGGATCCTGGACCAAGATTGAAATGCAATAGCCCGCATGAATCATCCCTTCATTCGGGCTATTTACTATCAGCGATGACCAAATATACGGGCAGGTAAGAACAATACCGCACGCAATAATGCGAAAGCTGCTTCGAAAGTGATACCTAATATACGAAAAGGTATAGAGATCAGCCACACGACAGGCCAAAGTAAGAGTGCAACTAGAGCCAATGGCCAGCAGAGCACCCATAGCACCAACCAACATACAAATGTAAGCATACCTTCCTCGCGTATTTAACTGTATAGATCTACTTAGACAGGGTTGATGCTAAAACGGATTCACTCTAAAAATATTTTTATCGACGGTGGTACGCCTCGCTTCGACAGGGCACTAGGCTATGGTTAAATTAAAAGATTAGTCAGTAGCAATTGGATTTCCGGAAGAAAATATGAAGGGAGTTGGCGCCGAATTATACTTCAGCCGGTAATGAAATTTGCGCCATGATATTGTTGAACAATAAATCGTGATTGGTTGTTCTATCGGGTCTCTACTTTATAAGGGCTTTGTGTAAGGAATTATTTTTCTAATTGGTGGTTTTTTTCTGCATTTTATTGATCTTCAATCAAGCCGAGGTCAGCATTCGTGTGTTAATTGCTTCAATTTTAAGTATATATAACTCTATATTTAGACTATTTAATCTACGTTTTTAATTTGTGAGCTATTCATTGTTGTATTTTTTTTCCCGCTTCTATACTTTCAGCTCATTTAAAAAATATTGAGTATGCAGCAATGAAACGTAAAATTTCCTTTTGGTTAAGCTTTTTTCTTTGCTGTTTTTCTTCAAACGTATTTTCACTTTCAGAAGAGTGTACAAATTGGCGGACAACTCATCCTCATTGGCTTTGGTGTGATGATTTTGAATCCGACAGTTCTTTGGAACAAAATTATTTTGATGTGAATCGCGAGAATGGCAGATTCGGTGTTGTATCTGATACAGCTTATGCGGGCACACATGCTTTACGTAATGGGTATGCGGCGGGTGTTGAAAGTGCTGGCTGGCTTAAATTTAGTTTTGGCGCAACGCCTGTTTTACCAAAGCGTTACATCGACCGCAATTTTGATGATGTGTACTGGCGTTTTTATATGCAAACTGGTCCGAATTGGATTGGTCAACCGGCAAAGGTTACTCGCGCCATGATATTTTCATCCAAAAATTGGGCGCAAGCAGCTATTGGCCATCTATGGGAAGGTAATGTGCTTAGCATGGGCCTTGATCCTGTTTCTGGTGTAGTAGGTTCCACAGTTGTTACGACTGGTTGGAATGATTTTGCTCATATGAAATGGTTAGGAAAAGTGGACGGGTCTGAGCAAGTTTATGCTAACGCGAATCGAGAGAAATGGTATTGTATTGAAGTGCATATGAAATTAAATACGCCCGGTAGTTCAGACGGTGTTTTCGAATTTTGGATAAATGAATCATTGCAGGCGAATAAAAATAATCTAAATTGGCGTGGTAGTTATACAACTTACGGAATTAACGCGTTGACATTAGAAGGGTGGACTAATAATGGCGCGAAGCAAAATCAAAATCGGTATTTTGACAATTTCGTTGTGAGTACTCGCAAGATCGGTTGTTATGAAACTGATGCTGCCTCACCGCCCCAAGCGCCCATTAAGCCAACGCTTTTTAGTCGCTGATAAAATATTAAATGTAAATGTAAAATATGTTGGGCTTTGCAGCCCAACATATTTTAATTGCTTATTAAATTACTATTTAATTTTGGCAAGGCGGGCTTTAGCCTCATCACTTACGGTGTGGTTAAAATTCGCTACTATGTTTGCCAATTCCTTTTCTGCAGCCGTGGCAGTTGCATCGGCGGCAATTGCTGTTAATTTTGTCTTATCTTCAGCAGTTACAGCGTGTTGAAAATTATGCACTACGTTAGCAATCGTTTGAATAGCGGCGCTATTCTTTTTGTTGCTACCAATTGCCATTAGCGTAGCTTTTTGCTCCGCTGAAGGTAAATGGCTCAAATTAGTCACAATGTTAGCAATTGTTTTCGGAGCATCAGCTTGCGCCAGTGCAAATTGTCCTAGAGAGCCCAGCGCCAAAACCAGCAGCGCTTTTTTAATTATTGTATTTTTCATAACTTTCTCCAAATATATATAGGCAAAATTGAACTGAATCAGTGAACGTTAAGGCTGTGTTCATGAACTTATAGCCCAGCCCACAAAATTATTACTGAGACAGTAAGGTGATTCTAACAAACAGTTACGGCGTCGCGTTATAGAAAAATAATAAAGTTAATACAAATTCTCTGTAGTTTGAAATCTTGCCTCAATATGGCTTTAAATAGTCAATTTTTAAAACCAGAATTGATAAATGTTTGATGCCGCACAGATATAAAGTTCAATATATTTCAATGTTGACTACGATTTGTTTACAAATCTGGTCAATTTAATCTTTACATAAATATACAATGTTGAAAACTGGGATTTAGCCAATAGAGGTATTGAGTTAATTTTAACTTTTTTAACAATATCAAAATCGGCACTGTTCTAGTTAGGGGGAATTCATGGCTAGTGGCTGGGCTCGTGATGGAGCTGTTCAAGATCAAATAGATGCCGATATAGCGGATGCAATCAAGCTCGCGCGTAGCAAGTTGCCTGAAGGCAAGGGCCTAACACATTGTGAGGAATGTGCGGTCAAAATTCCCGCAGCGCGCCGTAAAGCAATTCATGGGGTTCGCTTATGCGTGGATTGCCAGTCAGAGCTCGACAAAAACGAGCAAACCTTCACTAACTTTAATCGACGAGGTAATAAAGATAGCCAGTTGCGGTAAGCAGCGTTCTTTTTTGTAATTGGTATACACGATAAGTCTGCACCAATCACTACCTGCACCCAAGGATAAATCCATATTGTGTTGTGCTGCGCATTAAATAGGTCGATCTTTATAATCAAAAAATTTCCTATGTTCTTTACCCGCACTAAAGGAGTTAATTTTATTCGGGTGTTTAAATGTTTTCCAATTATCTACCTGTTTACCAACATTTAATCGAGGAAACTCACCGGCGCCTACTGCTGAAATATTTATAAAATCCAGTAGTGTTTTTAAACTTTCACTGCGGCTAACATCTATCTTTAAAAAATCCTCCCGAGCAGAAAAATAATTAAAGATTTCGAGTTGATGTTTAAGGTAGCAGGTCTCTAAATGTTGTTTATTTAAAGGGTCTGCCGTAGTTAATAACGCAAAGGTTTGATTGAAACAGCGTTTAAGCACTGGATTAAAACTGCCAGCTTTTTGGTCCAAATTGGTTAGCATTTTTTTGAGCAGCATTTGCATAGACGGCACCCAGTATTCCGGCGGCCTATCTAAATAAACAAATTTTGAACCAGGAAAAAGAATATCTAGTTGTTTGTAATCGCAAAAACAGGGTGCATCTGAAATTACGTCGGCTAATTCAAAAGCACGTTTAGTATAAGCGGTATGAGCAACCTTAAAGCCGTACTCTAAGAGGGCAACGCTGATGCTGGTGGTTCCAGTTCTAGGTAAGCCGATAATAAAAAGTTTATTCATTAAAATTTATTTATCACAATTTATTTGCACGCGGTTTATTTACACTTGGTTTATGTATAGATGCGTTAAGTTTTTATTAGGCGAAGCCTTAATCATATTGTGCTCGCCCCAAATTTTAGCTCGGGGCGACACAGCGCATAACAACTGGGTTACCAATTCAAATCGGCTTTCAATGTTTGTTCTAACGCTTTACTTAAACGTGCATGGGTGATGCTGTTGGGGTGGTAGTCACAACCGAACCCTTCAGAGCCATCGTTTTCACCAAGGTCGAGTACTTTAATCTTGTTGTTTGCAAATGTAGCGAGCACTTGTTTTTGTGATGCGTGAAGCTTGTTAGTTAACATGGGGCTTACAATAAGATAAATGGGTTTTCCCGGGTAATCGCTTTGTATTCTCGCAATCAAATTTTCCATGGCAAGACGATAGTCATCGGTGACTGAGCCATCCCAATAATCATTAGTACCTATGTTGATAAGTATCGTATCGGGCGTATATTGCGAAGGATTCCAAACACTTGTAGCGTCATCTGCCACCGTGCGGGAGTGGCGAACCAAAATGGTTGGATATACTGGAGTTTTCTCGCCGTAGGAGCGCCAAGCGCCAATTCCCGACCAGGCAATAGCGTGTAAGTCAGCGCCAAGAGTTTTGGCAGCCAGGGCAGCGTAGGTAAGTTGCTGGTTACTCGTGTTGAGGCT
>JANPKH010000158.1:0-8421 GCA_031425935.1 Gammaproteobacteria bacterium
GCCAAGCGTCACATCGCGTTGCTGGAATCGCAGCTGGCATCCTCCGAGCAGTCACGACTGACGACTATCAATGAATCACAGGAGCGGCTGTTAAACATCGAGCGGCTGACGCAAGCGCTTCATGACAAAGACGTTCACATCGTGGCGAAAGACAATCACATCACGTCCCTGGAGGAGAAGCATCAGCATGCTCGCCAGGCACTGGAACACTATCGCGATTCCGTGAAAGAACAACGGGAACAAGACCAGCGCCGGCATGAAACGCAGGTACAGCAGCTGCAGGCTGAAATCCGGCAACTCAATCAGACGATATCCGTCAAGCAGAGCGACATTACGCAGCTCAATAAAGACAATTCGCGCCTGGCCACCGAGCTCAGCGAAGTGCGTAAACAGTTGCGCGCCAGTGAGCACAGTCATCAGTTACTCGCGGCCCAGCAAAAAATTCACGAAGACGTCATTGCTACCATGACCGCCCAGCTCGCTGAAGCGGCGCGAATGCAGCGTGGTGATATCGAGGAGTTGGCTAGTCTCAAGCAGCAACTGGACGCCTTGCAAAACAGCACCCAGTCTATGCAGGTCGAACTCATCACGGCAAAGACCGAGCTCACAGTGAAAAATCAGCTATTTGAATCCCTGAATTACAATTTCAGACCCTAATAATTTGCCGACGAGTTTTAAACCCTAAACAGATACAACTCGCAAATCGCCTCTAACGAGCAATCAGAAGATGACCAAAAGTAAAAAAAATTTAACCAATGTCGAAATTGGTGACGAACTTAGAGATAAGGTGTACGAACTGCTTCTTTCGCGAGGAAAGCAAAACGTTCAGCGTGAATATATACTCGAAGGAAAAAAGGCTGACGTGTATTTTGAGGATGAATTGCCTTTTTATGGAAAACTTCGGGTAGCCGTGGAATGTAAAAATTACAGTGCGAAGTTAGGCGTTGGTGAGATTTCTAAGATCATTTATGATTATGATTCCAGTAAGGCAAAATGTTTTGATCGTTTAATAATTTTACACAGGGAGGGCTTACAAGCAAATGCTCAACTTAAAGTGCGTGAAAAAGAATGGATATCAATAAAAAGATTTGATGAACTCTATTTTGAGCTATTTAATTTTCGCGATTACCTAACCTATATTTCAACTCTGTTTGAAATTGAAGGGCTGGATCACTATTACATTTCACCCAAAGACGATCGGGCCCAGGAAATTGAAGGCCTTTTAGAGGCTTGGGAGAATGACCCCGCTGTTACACCTCCGGTGGCTATACTCGCTGGGTATGGAATGGGAAAGACAAGTCTTTCATACAAAATTGCAAAACAACACGCAGAATCCATACTTGATGGAAATATTTGTAGAATCCCTATCTATCTACGCCTTGGAGATTTCGTATCCGAAACAAGTGTTGAAAGCCTTATCTGCACAACATTTGGTTCAACTTATCCTGTGGACGGATTTAATTTTGAAAGATTTATCAAGCTTAACAAATTAGGGCATTTTTTAATTATATTTGATGGCTTCGATGAAATGAAGCATGCAATGCCATTTCTAGTTTTTAAAAAAATCTTCAAAAATATTTGTGATCTGATAACAGACAAATCAAAAATAATTGTTCTTGGTAGACCCAGCGCGTTCACAACGGAATATGAAAAAGATCAAATTCTTCATGGGATGGACTCTGCCGGCGGGATTGTTCTGAAGGATCCTAGCCTAGCTGATTTTCAAGAAATTTCGATCTCAAATTTCGACGTCGCAGGCTCGAAGGAATTCATAAGCAGGTATTTCACGTATCGGCAGTCTAAAGCTCATATCTCGGATTACATGAGAAGCCAAGCTTTTAAAGACCAACGAATACAAGAGATGTCTAACAATCTTTACCAAGAGCTAATCAAGCGGCCTGTGCATGCAAGAATGCTGGTCGAACTATCACTTTCCCACGATAAGCCGATGGAGGCTATTACTCGTTATCATCTATACGATAAATTCATCAATTTATTTTTTGAACGGGAATTTGATAAAAACGCTAGAAAAAATATAACAATCGCAGATCGAAGAGAGTTCATAGAGTTAATCGCGTACCATTTCTGGAAACTCGATGGGAGGCGCGGTTTTCATATTCGGGAAATTAAATCGATTAAGCACAACGTTGAGGACTTACAGATCCATAACACCGGTGATGATTTGCATCGAGAGTTATTAATAGGAAGTGTTCTGGAGCGGAAAGATGACGATTATTATTATTTTGGCCATAGATCGTTCCAAGAGTTTCTTGTGGCTTCACGATTCTTAGGGGACAGTTTCATTATAGAAAATGAATTTGAAGGCCTGGCAAAAACTTGTAACGAAGAAATATTGGCATTCATCACTGATGGAGGTAACGTTACTGATTTCTTGGAAGCATGTAATTCCTCGTTACAAAATTATCATGGTGAAATAGCTTCAGTCTTTATTCGGTTTTTGATTGAAAATTATTCATCCCCCGTAGTATCGCTTTCTGATATTTATAATGACGACAGTGGTCCTTGGTGCACATATATTCGGGCGTGCAGGCTAGGATTGCTGCATTATGATGAAACTTTTAAATACGCAATCGGGGTTACCAGCAAATCTTTTCAATTCATGGCTGGCATGCTTGGGTTGTTGACCAATGCAAGGTTGAGCTTGACTACTGAAGATTTAGTGATTTTTATCATTGGGTTGATGCATCGATTTTGCTTCTCGGTTATTCACAAATCTAGCAACTTTGTTAGCGTGAAGAACAGAAGCGCGAATATTGCAGTTGAGGATCCGGAATCGCTTGCTGTGGTTCGGGCTCTGATATCCTCCATGATTCCGATAACAACCGATAAAAATGAACTAGTCGCGCTTGACGTTGAGTATATTGATTTAGCGGTTCATTTAATGGGCGAATTGACATCGAAGGTCCAAATCGCCCCAATTCATTTCAGGGAACCTGAAAAAGTTCGCGTTCCGTTAATGAGACTGAAAGACTTTTCAGGGATGTTTGGCGATGATGTCGAAAATTACATGCCGACGATACGAACGTTTTGGCGCTTAAGTCCAAAGCGCAAAGACTTTGTAAACGTAGTTATCAAAGAATCAAAAGCGAGCAGACCGACCCTCACATTAAGATAGAGACTAGTACGTTGTGTTTACGGCGCGGCTTTAGGTCACATAAGTGACCGATTTACTATAATTTCATTATTAAAAGGAAAATGCATGTTAATTCTTACGCATCGTATAGGGGAAACCGTCATGATAGGTGACGAGGTAACATTAACCATACTTGGTATACAGGGTAACCAGCTACGAATTGGTATCAAGGCTCCCAAGCATGTGGAAGTGCACCGCGAAGAAATCTACCAAAAAATTCAGCGCGAAAAAAATACGCTCCAAGAGATATAAAGCTAGAAAGCTAGCTAAAGGAAAAGCAGCATTGAAATAAATTAAGAATACCTACATTCAGGAGTCAAAAATTGAGAACTATAGATATAGATAACGTTGGCCAAGAACTGAAGGATCTGGTTACTGAAATAAATCCGATTGATGAAGATATCGGGCTGCTGGATAAGCAAGGTAACGTGTTAGGTGTAATTATCTCGCAGGACGCCTACGAATTTTTTCTTCAAAAAGTTGAAGAAGAAGAAGATCGTATTGATGGACAAACCGTTGAAGAATTTCATAAGTCAGGAGAAAAGTATGATGAAAAATGATGCATCAGAAGACGTAAAAGATGTGCAAGAAATCAAACAGCAGAAGCAAGAGCAAAAGCGTTCAACCGAAGCTATGAGTAAATGGGAATTTGGAAAAGGATTGACGAAAGACAAGGATGGTAAACCGAATGTACGAAATTAAATTTAGCAAAAAGGCTGAAAAGGAATACAAAAAATTACCAGGTGATATCAGAGTTCGCATAGATCAAAAACTTAATTATCTTCGAATGACTCCTCGGGGACCGGATACGAAAAAACTTGTTGGCGAGCAAAACGCTTACCGAACGAGAGTCGGCACTTATAGAATTGTTTACGAAATTGAAGACAATGAGCTATTGGTTTGGATTTTAGATGTTGGCCATAGAGGTGCAATTTACAAATAATTTCCTCAGTATCGATATCACATCAAAGGGCGGCTACATACGTGAGTGGAAGTAGCGACTTGAAGCATAAAACACGCCTTAAATTAGCGAGGATAAGCTGCCAATATTCATTTCCCGACCAAAGCCGCTACGGCACAAATGAATGCTCTTCATACCAATTTGTTTTGGTCCTAAAACGTCAGCAATGTAGGTGTCACCCACAAACAGACAACGCTCGGGCTCAACGTTCATGGCATCCGTTATGGTGCTATACATGGCCGCTTCAGGTTTTATTAAACCGCATTGATAACTTAGGTATTTTTCCAGGGGATATTGAGAAAAGAAACGTTCAATAGCTTTCCCATAAGGTTTTGCTAAATTCGAGCAAATGGCCATACGACAATTCTGCTTTTGTAGTTGTTGGAGCACCGGAATCACATCATCAAATATCGCTAGCGATTCCAATTCACAATCAATATCTTCTATCAATTTTTGAATAAATGTTTCAGGTGCCTTGATGCCCATTTTATCGGCAACGTGCCGGATATCCCCATCTATGGTCATAATAGTACGTGCATCATCAGGTAACGGTTTTCTGCCATGATTACGTGCATATTTCATCAATTCCCGATAGGGATGCCGTTGGATACCAAAATCTACCAAAGTACCAAATAGGTCGAAAATGATGACGTCAGGTTTTGTTTTTTGGTTATACATATTTTATTATACGTTCTGTAGGATTTGATTTTGAAGCTCAACGTGCTTACTTATTGGATTCAGCTGAGCTATTGCAACACGTGGATTTAAAATAAGTTGATTTTGGGAAAAACGTTACGGGCCTCATTAGTATTGAGAAAGTGGGTAGCAGCGTTTGGCAGATATAGCGCTGACATGGCGGCTACGAACATGTAAATAAAAATATACAGATTCACGTTACTGATAGCAAAATTTAGCTTTAGAGAAGACAGGAAAATTAAGCGCATCACCACAAATAAGATAAAAATATTAACGAGTTATGATACAAATATGGGAATCACCATAATTCGGCAGCAATTTTCTGCCGAATTGATTCTGCATCTTCAAACAATTTGTGACTAATTTTCTGATGCTCCACACTATCTATCAGACGCTTCTCGAGCCAGTTATTCAGTTTCGATTTCTTCACCTCAACGAACAGCTGCAAACAGGCGTAGCAACTTTTTCTCCATGTGTCATCACAGGAACTGTCATTGGAGATTTTACTTTTTTGCGATTCAATTGAAGCTTGCGTAACGTCGAGTGCAGTTTGGTAGTCGTCCAAAAACCTTCGCCCATTGGGAGAGTACTCGTCGACAACAATATTTCTATAATCGTCTACCACAACTTTACCATACGTCATTTTGAATTCGTTAACAGCATGTTTCATTTTAAAAACAGGTGTCCCCAAGCTACAACAAATGTCCAGCACTTTCTTTGCATCTGTTAACGAGATATGTGAACCCAGATAAACAGCGCTTGCTTTAGGCATTATGTACGCCTGGCTTTCATCGGGGCTACGATGATGAAACATTAGTCGCCATTCTTTTTCGTACTCCCAATCCGCCGCTTTATGAATGCCCGCTTGGATTACGTAGAGATTGTTAAAATCTTCTTTGCGGCCAATTTGTGCCATGATTTTTGTGATATCGAACAGAGAATTTTTGTATATGACCGGAAACAGATTTCTGATTGTCTGATTTTGAGGCATCACGCTTTTGAGGTCATACTCAACGCAAAATCCTTTGTGTGATTCAGCATAATGACCCCACATTAAAGTCGAATCCACGCGTTCTGAAAAAGAACAAAATTTAAGTGTTTGTTTTATTTGACCTGAAAGATATTTAACAAACTCTTCATCGGAGGTATTTGCTACATTTGTCATGACAGATCGTAAAATCTCACGCTGCGCTGGCGGTACCTCATCAAGCAACGACTCAACCTGGTCATCAAGATGTTTAGCAGCGTCTTGTGTCCTCAATACGTTTGCATCGAAAAAAAGCGTACATTCATAAGGGTCGTTCATTGACGCTGGGTCGCCAAGCCAAACCGTTCCGTCAATCAAATTTTTTAGAGAGTTTGAATTGCATGTTCTGTATTTATAAATGCGATTGGGTATGTTTTTTGATTTAAGTTTAAATGCTCCCTCTATATCAATCTTTAAATGGTCAATGGAAAACATCATTTCCAGAAATTCTTCTTGCCAGTTCATGTGAGCCCCGCTAATTAATGACTGTATTTTAAATTCTTCAAATATCTTCACGCCAGACTACACCATTGGCGGGTGCACCATACTTATGATGCATGCCTCCTATCGCCAACCAATCGGGGAAGCGGTACATCTATCGAAGTTTCTGGGCGATCAAAACGATGAAGAAGCGTTAGGTAACGCTAGCTCTAGCGGCATACACGTAATGTAAGACAACACACTATTTGGGTGAAACCCTTACTACGTCTGGCCTGCAGGCAATCTATGTAACATTTGGCGGAAATGTTCTGGCACCCCATTAAGGTAAAAATAATTATTACTTCGCATAAAGTCCCAAGACGTTATGTTAGTGGTGGTACACCACGCAAAATAAAAACCGCGAAAATCAAAAAACCTTCGCGGTTTTTTTTTGCAACTTCGCAGAAATTTAACATGAACGTGCATTATGCGAACGTTGCGTACAGCCTTGTTTTTGGCTATTATTCGTGCGTGACGCTGGTTGTCTTCCCACTCGTTAAGTCAGTAAAGAGCGTACCGGAAGCGCTCGACAACCATTAAAATCCTGCACCTGTTGCGGGATTTTTTTTGCCTGTGAGTTTTATAGTGTTATAAAATAAAAAAGCCGAACAGTATGAGTGCTCGGCTTGTTGTGTAGCTGTAAAAATTTATCTGCTTTTTGTCTGATTAAAATAATTCTTTACTGTTTCCGGTACGGAATTATCAAAATCACCTAAGCCTAATGCCGTGCGTTTTGCTTGTAATTCATCATACATTTTTTGTGAACGTTGATTAATAATTTGTTGATCTTCTGCGGATAACTGAATGTTGTTATTTGATTTAAACGCTCCACAAGTAACATCATTTGGTCTTTGGTCCCCGCGTAAAGAAGCCGTATTGCAAATAGCCAACAACTCTAATGCACCTGCTTTTTTTGCTTCTTCGCTTTGAGGTATTAAATATAAATCCGCTTTTAATGTTCTAGCTAAGGCTTCAAATGCATAGGTTGAGCCTCTAGTAGCTGCTTCCATATACAAAGGAACCGCAGCATCAATGCCATACTCAACTGCACGTTTAGGGTCTGTGGTATAGAGATCGCCCAAGGTAAGCATGGCCTTTACATCGCCCTCTTTTGCGAGTTTTCGCAAGGTGTCATCGTCGTAGCTTTTGTAATCATTATTACGTTTATCTGCATACAAATAGCCTCTGTCAACCATCCATTGTTTGACTTGAGCAGCTTCTGCACGAGTGCCCATAACCGTTCTTGGCTCGTTGTCCGCAACTTGTGTATTGAGCGAGTTATTTTTTTCTACTGTGGATGTTACTGGCGTGACTGTGCGATCACTATTATTAACATCAGTGTTTGCAACATCCGTTGCCAATGTTGAAGTTGTATTACTGTGGGCATCAGTTGTGGTGTGTGTTTTATTTTGAAATATTGACCAAATAATAATGGCCACTACAACAAAAATCAGGCCCACAAGTGGCTTGTTCCTTAACATTACATTTTGCATAAATGTCTCCTGCTGAAAGTTAAATTTTCTTATTAACTACATTGTTTTGCAAGGGCGGCTAGTTTCGCATTAGCGGTCGCAGTGCATCTTTTATCATCAAGTATAAATTGAGCTTCGGCCTTACTCACACAAGTTTCTCTTAGTCCCACTTCTAGGCCCACGATATAACCGATGGTGACAGTTACAGCGCTTGGGCAGTCATCGATACTATCATATTGAGTTTCGGCAGCTGCAAAAGAACAGTTTGATTCAATCGCTTTTATGTCAGCGGCCACTTGAGCACAGGCTTTTTGTTTTTCATAAGCCACTCTCGCTGCTATAGCGGCTTGCTGTTGTTGTAATTCCGCACCAGAAGGGCCAACCATAGATGAGTAATAATTAGCGGTTGAGCTGGGTGGTGCTGGATAACCTGTAACAGTAATTGTTGTAGTTTGCGCAATAGCCAGTGAAGCATTGAGTAATAACGTAGAGGATAATAAAAAAGAGAGGTGTTTTTTCATTGCAAAGTTCCTTTGTTCCGTTGCATTAATAATAAAAAAGTGATGCCGATTCCAGATGTGAAATTCAAAGCGTGGGCATGCTACCACTGGGTAATCTCTTCAAAACAGAC
>JANPKH010000159.1:0-6711 GCA_031425935.1 Gammaproteobacteria bacterium
TGGTATTAGAAAACTCCAGGGTGACATGCCCTTCCCATTCCGGCTCTAGCGGTGTTACGTTCACAATAATCCCGCAACGTGCATAGGTAGATTTACCTAAACACACCGTCAGCACAGAACGGGGAATGCGAAAATATTCTACGGTTCTGGCCAGCGCGAATGAATTTGGCGGAATGATGCATACATCACTTTTGATATCGACAAAACTTTTTTCATCGAAATTTTTCGGGTCTACAACGGTTGAATGCACATTGGTAAAAATTTTGAATTCATCGGCACAACGTACGTCATAGCCATAACTTGAGGTACCGTAAGAAACGATACGCGCACCTGCTGCATCATAACGTACTTGATTCGGCTCAAAGGGCTCGATCATGCCATGCTGCTCCGCCATGCGGCGCATCCATTTATCACATTTAATGCTCATGCTCTCTCCCAATGCGCCTGTTGTTCAAAGCGGGTAAGTGTATTTAGGGGCGGCATAATAGCCTGTTTCAATTCAGGTGCCCACATTTGCGCTGTGATTTAAGCGCTTTCTTAATCTTCGGTAATTTCAATGTCAGGCACGTTTAACGATTCCAGATTTTGCACCCACAGATTCGCCGCTAGTTTACGGGCAATGGCGCGATAGATATGGCTCACCGCCGATTCAGGATCAGCCGCTACTGATGGTTTGCCGCTATCTGCATCGACACGAATGGAGAGCGCCAGCGGTAGCGAACCCAACAGTTCTGTCTGGTAATCATCGGCAATGCGCTCGCCACCACCAGCGCCAAAGATATGTTCCTCATGGCCGCATTGGCTGCAAATATGAATCGCCATATTTTCCACCACCCCCAATATGGGCACGTTAACCTTGCGAAACATTTCAATGCCTTTTTTAGCATCAAGCAACGCAATATCTTGCGGGGTAGTCACTATCACCGCCCCCGTCACCGGCACTTTTTGTGAAAGCGTAATTTGAATATCGCCTGTGCCAGGCGGCATATCAATAAATAAATAATCAACATCTTGCCAATAGGTTTGGGTGAGCAACTGTTGCAGTGCACCACTTACCATGGGCCCGCGCCACATCATGGGCGTGTTTTCATTCACCATATAACCCATAGAATTTGATTGAATACCGTAAGCTTCCACCGGCAACATGAATTGCTGGCCGTTATGGGTTGTAACCTGCGGCGGGCGCACTGGCATGCCAAGCATTTGCGGCTGGCTTGGACCGTAGATATCCGCATCTAAAATTGCCACGCGCGCACCTTCAGCGGCAAGCGCAAGCGCAAGGTTAACGGTAGTGGTGGATTTACCAACTCCGCCCTTACCTGACGCTACCGCAATAATATTTTTTACTTCTGGCAGTGATTGTTGTGAGTTCGCAGCAGGGTTCGAATATACCGTCCAACCTATATCCAAACCGATTTGTTCGACGCCTTCAATTTTATTCAGCGCTTCGTTAATAGCGAGGGCAATCTCCTCATGTACACTTTTGGCGGGATAACCCAGCACTAATGTGATATCTACTTTTGTGCCATTAATAACAACATCTTTTACGGCCCCAAGGCTGATTAAATCGCGACCCAACGTAGGATCGAAAACTTGTTGGAGTGTTTGCTCAACGATAGAACGGGTAATACTGGACATAAAAACCTCAAAGTAAAAAAAGGGCACCCTGTAGGTGCCCTCTCGGTTAACGCATTGTACCAGCTAACTATTTACTTAGTTACCAAGTTAGTCATCAAGTTAATTGCTTATTTAGCCGTGCTCTAACTCTGCAAGATGCTGCCTATCTAAATGGTGATCTTTAGCTAACAAAACATATACAGATGGCAAAACGAACAACGTAAAAATAGTTCCAATGGCGATACCAAACACTAACACTATCCCAATCGAATTACGCGCATGTGCACCGGCACCGCTGGCAAAAATTAATGGCGTATGACCGGCAACCGTCGCAATGCTCGTCATCAACACAGGGCGCAAACGAATCACTGCCGCTTGGCGAATTGCTTCAATTTTACTAGTACCTTGCTCTTGCAAGCGGTTAGCAAACTCCACCACTAAAATTCCGTTACGTGCAATCAACCCCATAAGTGTTACCAGACCCACTTGCGAATAAATATTTATCGTGGTTGAAACCGCGTCTGTAAAAAATGGCATGGGTGCTGGCATTTGAATAAATGTAAACACCAGCGCACCAAACATCGCTAAAGGTACTGAACCCGCCAAAATAACAATCGGATCGCGAAAGCTATTGTACTGCGCGGCAAGCACTAAAAAAATCATGGTAATCGCCATTAAAAACGCTGGTAAAAAAGTATTACCTTCGCGTTTCAACTGACGTGATTCACCGGTGTAATCAATGCTGTAATTTTTAGGCAAAATTTTACGCGCTTCCGTTTCCAAAAGAGTTAAAGCTTCACCCAGTGCTAAACCACTCATACCGCTGAGCTTCACTGCGTTTAATTGCTGCATGCGGTTAATGCTACGCGGTGCAGTGGTGTGACTCATGGTAGCTATTTGGTCAAGGCGAATCAGCTTTCCTTCAGGGCCCGTTACATACAACTTCGTTAAGTCATCCGGTGTTAACCGCTCGGCACGTTTTACTTGCGGAATCACTTTGTAACTCTGCCCTGCCATATTAAAACGATTTACATAATTGCCGCCCAATAATGTGCCTAAATCATTAATGACGGTTTGCATATTCAAGCCCAAATCTGCCACTTTTTCGCGATCAATTTTTATTTGATAATCAGGCTGATCAACTTTTGTATCCAGAATCGTAAAATAAAATTCACCGCTAGCATTAATAGTTTGCTGCAACTTAACTGCATAGTCATACACTTCTTTTGCATCCGCCGTTGATGCAATGACAATCTCGACAGGGAACTGACCACCTCCGGGCAAAGCTGCCGGCGTAATCGGCAGAATACGCACACCGGAAATTTCAGATAAACTTTTTTGCACTTCTGGCAAAATTTCAAACACACTGCGGTCCCGCTCATCCCAGGGTTTGGTGACCATGCCGCCAAATCCACCACCTGGAAAAGTAATCTGAAAGGTAAAATCAGTTTCAGGGATGGCCATAAATACTTTGTTAACAACCTTATTGTAATGGGAGGATTGATCTACGGTGGCATTAGCGGGTGAATCAACAATTCCAAAAATAACTCCCTGATCTTCCATGGGTGCCAATTCTTGTTTTGACATCAGATAAAGTGGAATGCACAGCAAAGTAATGCCAATCCAGAAAATATAAACTGCATTGCGGTTCCGCAAAGTGTAATCCAATTTTTCGCTATAAAAATTTTGGAAGCGCGCAAAAATATTTGCCAATGGTGCTTTAATTTCACGATGTGGTTTCAACATGCGCGAAGCCAACATCGGCGAAAGTGTTAGCGCCACAATCGCTGAAATAGTGATCGCGCCCGCCAAGGTTATTGCAAACTCACGGAACAGTGTTCCAGTTAAACCGCCTTGCAAACCAATCGGCACATATACTGAAATAAGTGTAATGGTCATCGCTATAATGGGGCCTGCGAGCTCACGCGCAGCAGTAATGGATGCGTTAAAAGGAGACAGGCCTTCCTGTATGTGCCGCTCTATGTTTTCCACCATCACAATTGCATCGTCTACCACTAATCCCACGCAAAGTACTATTGATAAAAGCGTGAGTAAATTTAGCGAGAATCCGCATAATTGCATTATAAAAAAAGCACCTATCAAGGATAACGGAATTGCCAGTACAGGGATAATGACCGACCGGCTCCACCCCAGAAACAAAAAGATAACGATAACAATAATGATCAAGGTTTCGCTTAACGTTTTAATAACTTCATTAATGGCTGAATCAATATATTTTGTCGCGTCATAAGCCACAGCACCGTTTAAACCTGAAGGTAAATCAGCTTTAATTTTTTCCATTTCCTGAGTGACATTGCGAATAACTTCTAATGAGTTAGCGTTAGATGCAACCCATACGCCCATAAACACGGCGGTATCGCCCGAATAGTTAACTTCAGTGTTGTAATCTTCCGCACCCAAAACAATGTCTGCAACATCTTCAAGACGAATAACGCCTTCAGCACTATGGCGAACCACTAAACGCTTGAACTCATCTGCTGTTTTTAAATCGGTGTCTGCGCGCAAGTTAACTTGTGTATAACTGCCACGTGTTTGACCAATCGCCGCTTGTACGTTATTAACTGCAAGTGCTTGGCGCACTTCTGCAGGCGATACATTTAATGCGGCAAGCTTTTCTGATTTTAACCAAATGCGCATTGCGAAAGTGCGACCACCTAATACTTCAGCTTTTTGCACACCAGCAATGGCAGTCAAGCGCGGTTGAACTGAGCGCGTTAAAAAATCAGTGATCTGGTTTTGTTCAAGAATTTTTGAGTTAAAAGTTAAGTACGCTAACGCAAATTGGCTATCTGCCGATTCAACGGTGATGGATGGAATTTCGGATTCAGGCGGTAAACTACTACGCACCTGATTGACCTTGGCAGTTATTTCAGTCATTGCTTTGAGTGGATCATAATTCAAACGCAAATGTACCCTAATAGTCGATAAGGTCATCGCACTGCTTGAATCGATATAATCAATACCATCAGCAGAAGCTATCGCGCGCTCAATAGGAGTGGTAATAAAACCGCGAATTAACTCAGCGTTTGCACCTATGTAAACAGTGTTAATAGTAATAACTGCGATATCACTGCGCGGATATTGACGCACAGAAAGAGAGCTAACCGCTTGAATACCTGCGATTAAAATAAGTAAACTCACGACCAAAGAAAGTACAGGCCGCTTGATAAAAATATCAGTAAATTTCATAAAATTAACTCAATGAATTTAAGTGAAAAATAATTACAAAGCGTGAGCGTCGTGCACAACTGAATAGATGCAGAAAGTTAAGTAACTTAGAAGCAGTTACTAAACGAGGATCACGACAATAAAAAATTAATTATCAACAGGCTTAGGATCTGTTTTAAATTCTGGGACAGGGGTTTTACTAATAACCACTGATTGACCACTAAACAATTTGAATGCGCCAGCGCTAGCCACCGTATCACCGGCTTTAATACCATCAGCAATCTCAATAAAATCACCACGTGCTTTACCTAAACGTACAAATTGCTGGCGCGCTTTTAAAGTACCCGCCGTTTTATCTTTTTCAATCACAAACAGTGTGTCACCAAAGGGCGCGAAAATAACGGACATCACAGGCACAACTAATACTTGTGGTGGGTTAGCAAAAGTGACTGTTGTCTGCACAGCCATACCGGGAATAAGATGATTATTACTATTTTCTAATGAAGCTTGCACAGTAGCATTGCGCGTGACAGCATTAATTTCCGCCCCTATCGCTGTAATTTCTCCGTTTACAACAGCGTTAGAACCATCTCCCAATTGCACAGCAACGGGCAAACCTTTTGTCATTTGGACTAACCACTGTTGAGGTACAGAAAAATTCACGCGCACACGTTTAGTTGCTTGCAATGAAACTATAGGAGCGCCAATTTGCAAGTCTTCCCCTAAGTCCACTTTGCGAATCCCCAAGCGGCCATCAAACGGTGCTCTCACTACCTTTTTCTCAAGCGTTGTACGCAGATTATCCACATCGCCCTGCGTCGATTGATATTGTTGCAACGCTGTATCCAATTCATTTTGCGACACTGTATTTGTTTTACGTAATTGCACCATACGATCATAATTAGCTTTTGTTAATTTAAAGCGCGCATTAGCCGCACTTAATTGCGCCGTTTCATTACCTGATTCTTGTAACAAAATCACTGTGCCCGCTTTAACACGCTCGCCCGATTTGAAAAGAATTTTTTTCACTTTGCCAGAAACTTCTGCGGATATATCAATCCCTTCGTCGGCCTCGATGGTACCTGTGGCTGTATAAGTGTTTGGCCATGACTGATTTTCTGCTACGAATACGCTGACCGATTCGGGGGGCATAGCCTGGTTATTGCTGGGATCCATCATAGTAAAAATTTGGCCGCCTTTAATCGCAACTAATACGAGCAAAATTACCAAGAGGCTGGCAATGGCTATGCCTATAGACTTGTATTTTTTCATTGTGAAACCACTCAAAGAAAGGAAGTGAACATGCAATTTAACTGGAAAGGATTGTGACACAGCGCGACAAAGAATCGAAACTAACAAATGTCACGATATGTAACAGATTCAATTTATACATTTTCTCTGATAAGCATACTACACCGCTAAACCTGTCCATGCTGATCATCTTTCCGCCGCTATTGAGATTTTGAAAGGTTTGCGTCTATTCTTAAGGTGTAATAAAAAACGCCCAGAGACATCATCACCAGGCGTTAAAAAAGCGTTGAAAAAAACTATAGAAATTCCTTTTTGCATTACGCCGACGATTCAAGAGTAAATGAAAACTCTTGAATCGTCGTAGAGCTTTTTAGCCGCAGTTACCATCATCATTTGTATCAACACAGAAGAAGCGGAAGTGACCTGCTGCTTGGCCCAAAATCTTATCGTTTTTATCCACTAAATAAGATTGGATATTCATACGGCAAGAAATTCTGCTGGGAGCGACACCTAACGCGGTAGCGCAGGTAGTTACATCGCAATCTTCAGTAGGGTTAAAACTATCCACTGAATAGAGGGGGCCGGAAGCCACCTGAGCGCATTGTCCAGCGGGTGATACTTGCGCTACCCCAGTATCAACGTGAGCAAATTCAT
>JANPKH010000160.1:0-7390 GCA_031425935.1 Gammaproteobacteria bacterium
CGGCAGGTATAGGTTTAAACCTTGAGCTGGGAAATTGGAAGTTGCGCTACAACTACGCTGACGCCGGCATGAATGATAATATTGTGAAACCGCTCACGGATGCGCTGCTGACTATAAGCCCTCTTTGGCCAGAAACAACAAACATCGTACAAGAGATGGATACTAAGGGTAAATCTATTATTTATCATGAGCTGGGTGCTGCTTATGACAACAATATTTGGTGGGCTCAGGCAGAGGCTGCGTTGTTAAGCAGTGATACGTTATTGGGCCCGAATGGCCGCTTATTCTATCTCAGTATTGGACGGCGGTTTGGTGCCGTTTCTATCTACGGATTGTGCGGTTATTCGCGTCCCGATAAAGATGCCCCCATTTTTACCGCGCCTGCAGGTTATCCTTCGCCGCTAAGTGATTTGCTCGCAATGCTTGCCAATGCCGCCACTTTTAGTGTTGCTGGTGTAAACCAGGAGCAGGACAGTGTTGGTGTTGGCGCACGTTGGGATTTTAGGCCCAAGATGGCTATTAAGTTTCAAGTCGATAAGTTTGATATCGAAAAATCCGGTACAAACTTATGGGTGCGAAGTGGCCCTGCACAATTTACCGAAAATCAGACCTCCACTGTAATTAGTCTTTCTATGGATGTATTGTTCTGATGCAAATAAAAATTGCCATTTACATTTTGCTTTCGTGTTTTAGCGCTTCATTGGGTGCTGATATGCTGATAATTGTTAATGCAAATAATTCATTGGCGAGCATCGAACATAAACAAGTCGTCGATTTATTTATGGGCAGGGTAACTGCGTTTTCCAAGAATCAGCCTGCGCAAACATTTGATTTCCAAGCCGGAGCACCGGTGCGAACAAATTTCTATAAAGCACTCACTGGAAAAAGCGAAGCGCAGGTGGATGCTTATTGGGCAACGTTAATTTTTGCAGGCAGAATGACACCGCCCAAACAATTTTCTAGTGATCAAGAAATTATTGAGGCTGTTGCTAATGATCCCGCTGCTATCGCCTACGTACCAAAGCAAATCCTTCCGCCCGGCGTAAAAGTAATAATGGAAATTCCTGCTGACTAATGAAAATTAAAAGCCTGCATATCAAAGTATCAATTAGCGTTGCTGGCGCTGCGCTCTTTGTTGTGATGTTATCGTCGTATTTTTTTTATAAACGTGGCTACGAAAATTCGTTTAAAGACAGCGAGCGCTCGGTGCGCCAATTATTGGCAACAGTGAGTAACACAGCCGCAATTGCAGCCTACGTCGGCAACAAAGAATTAGCTCAGGAAGTTGTTACGGGGCTGTCCAATAATGACATAGTCGTCGGTGCCAAAATTGTAGCGGGCGGAGAAATTATTGGTCAGCAAGGAAAAACTTTCGTTGATGAAACGCAACAATTTATTTCCTTAAAACTTGCCGCGCCCTTCGATGCAAAAGAAACTGTAGGTGAAGTGTCAGTATTGCCCAATTTGCCTCTAATCGCTTTGCGCGCTCGCGATTCGGCAATGGCTACCACTATCGGTTTGGCGGCACAGGCAGCGGTTGTCGCGCTGATTGTACTTATCATGGTGTATTGGATGATGACTCGTCCACTCGCACGCTTGTCTGGCCGACTTCACCGCATCACCCCCGGCGATGGCATGCGCGTAGATGTTGCAGGAAATCGTGGCGATGAAATAGGTTTGCTTGCCGGTGATATTAACGCACTGCTGGGTACTGTTGAAAAAATGCTCGGCGAAGAAAGGCAATTGCGACATCGCGTAGAATTATTGGAGCATCGCTTTCGTGGTATTTTTGAAGACAGCAGCGCGGGAATTTTTTTGGTACAAGAATCGGACGGTATACTCGTTACTGCAAATCCAGCTTTTTTTAAAATTACCGGGTTAAATGAACAAACTCCCGCGTCATTGGGCGGCATTAACATTATTAAAAAGATATTTTTTGATAATGAAAAAGCGCAGGCACTTATCAGTCAGGCACTAACGAGTAAACACCCCTGTTCATTTGATTTGCGCATTACTTGCGCTGAAAATGATGCGATTCGTTGGGTGCATTGTGTTTTTTCTCCTGCCGGTAGTGAACAGATAATACCGACCGTGGAAGGTGTTATTTACGATGTAACACAACGGAAACTTGCTGAAGAACATACGCGTGAACTTGCAGAAAAAGATAGCCTCACAGGTTTATCCAACCGTCAAGTAGTAGAGTCCAGATTACACAACTTGGTGCATCAAGCCAACGCAACTGAAAAAGGTTTCGTGGTGATGATGATTGATCTTGATGGATTCAAATACATTAATGATACTTACGGTCATGACGCTGGCGATGAAACCTTAAAAACCGTAGCGGCACGGCTGCGTAAATTTGTTCGCGATTCTGATCTGGTAGCCCGCATGGGGGGCGACGAGTTTTTAATTATTCTGAATCAAACAAAAAATATTGCTATGACTTGCGCTATCGCTCAAAAGATTATCGATGCTCAGCAGGAGCCTATTGAAATTCAGCCTAATACTTTTGAAAAAGTGAGTATTAGTATTGGTATCGCGGTTTACCCTGATCATGGCGACAATGAGTTGAGTTTGTGCAAGCACGCAGACCAAGCTATGTATTCGGTAAAGCGCCAGGGTAAAAACAATTACGCGATTTATGATCCGGTTACTGCGCGTGAATCAGCATCAACCTAGCGAAATACTCAATCTATGCACCAGGATTAACTTCTCATGATAAAAATAAAAAAGTCCGCATTTTTTGCGGACTTTTTTATTTTCAAATACTATTTTTTCTTCAGAGCTTGTTGCAACAGCGCGCCCATGCTACCCATAGTTGCAGGAGCAGGATTGTTTTTCTGTGCAGTGCGTTGCTGATTTTGTGATTGTGGTCGATTCCCGCCTTTGTTGCTGTTTGAAGAGCCTCCTTCTGCTTTTTCGCCAGGTGTATCATCCAACCGCAATGACAGTGCAATACGTTTGCGCGCTACATCTACTTCCATAACTTTAGCTTTTACTATGTCGCCAGCTTTTACTGCTTCGCGGGGATCTTTAATAAATGTGTGCGACAACGCAGAAATATGTACCAAGCCATCCTGGTGCACACCTATATCCACAAATGCCCCAAAGTTAGTTACGTTAGTAACTGTGCCTTCCAAAATCATACCGGGAATTAAATCGGTAATGGTATCAACACCTTCTTGAAATGTTGCCGTTTTAAACTCGGGGCGCGGGTCGCGGCCTGGCTTGTCTAATTCTTTGATAATGTCGGTGATTGTTGGCAAACCAAATTTTTCATTAGTGTAGTCTGCTGCTTTTAAGCCGCGAAGAAATGATGTGTCGCCTATAAGCCCTTTAATTTCGCGCGCATTTTTTTCAGCAATTTCTTTTACGACAGAATAAGATTCAGGGTGTACGCCGGACGAGTCAAGCGGATTGTCGCCACCGGCAACACGTAAAAATCCCGCAGCTTGTTCAAACGTTTTTTCGCCAAAGCGCGGTACTTTTTTAAGCGCTGCGCGCGATGCAAACACACCATTTTGATTGCGGAATTCCACAATATTATTGGCGATTGTAGTATTTAATCCCGATACGCGCGCGAGCAATGCGGCAGATGCAGTATTCACCTCTACACCTACAGCATTTACGCAATCTTCAACCACTGCGTCCAGCGAGCGTGCCAATTGGGATTGCGATACATCGTGTTGATATTGGCCAACGCCAATGGATTTTGGATCAATTTTAACTAATTCAGCAAGCGGATCTTGCAAGCGGCGTGCGATAGAAATTGCACCGCGAATAGTTACATCCAAATCTGGAAACTCTTTGGCAGCAAACTCGGAGGCAGAATAAACCGATGCACCCGCTTCACTCACAATTACGGTGCTAGCGGTAATTTCCGGGTGAGATTTTAGAACGTCTTTCGCAAATTTTTCAGTTTCGCGTGAAGCAGTGCCATTGCCAATGGCAATTAAACCTACATGATATTTTTTGCACAGTGCGACCAACACTAATTCAGATTCTGCAGTTTTACTAAAAGGCGGAGTTGGGTAAATCACACAATGGTCGAGCACTTTACCGGTTGCATCTACTACTGCCACCTTAACGCCGCTGCGCATACCGGGGTCCAAGCCTATGGTGGCTTTTTGGCCGGCAGGTGCGGCAAGCAATAAATCTTTTAAGTTGGATGCGAATACTTTTATCGCGCCGTCTTCCGCTTTTTCGCGCAGCTCGCTTAAGAGATCCGTTTCTAAATGCGTTAATAATTTTACTCGCCAGGTCCAACGTACAACCTCGGTTAACCAATTATCTGCTGCGCGTTTTTGGTCTTTTATTTGCCAGTGATCAGCGATCATGGTTTCGCAGGGGTGACCTTTTTGTGCAACGCCAGCGGTTGCATCTTCATCGCCGACTTTCAGGGCTATAGTAAGAATACCTTCATTGCGGCCGCGAAAAATAGCGAGTGCTCGATGTGACGGCATACTTTTAAGTGGCTCGTCGTGTTCAAAATAATCGCGGAATTTTTGTACTTCCTGTGATGTGTCAGTATCTTTACCGGTAGCTACGCGCGCACTCAGTGTTGCTTCCTGATGTAAAAAGCTGCGCAAGCGGCCCAGCAGTTCTGCATCTTCACTGAATTTTTCCATGAGAATATATTTGGCGCCGTCGAGCGCCGCTTTGGCGTCATCAATCTTGTGTTCCGGGTTGAGGTATTTAATGGCCTCAATTTCCGGGTTAAGTGTGGGGTCGGCATACAAGCCTTCTGCTAAAGGCTCAAGACCAGCTTCACGGGCGATTTGGCCTTTAGTGCGGCGCTTGGGTTTGAAGGGTAGGTATAAATCCTCAAGGCGATTTTTGGTGTCGGCTTGCTGAATGTCGCGCTCCAGCTCGGGCGTAAGTTTTTCCTGCTCGATAATGGATTTTAAAATTGCTGTACGGCGCTCTTCCAATTCGCGCAAATAGCGCAGGCGTTCTTCTAAAAGCCGCATTTGCGTGTCGTCCAGCCCACCTGTTACCTCCTTACGGTAACGCGAAATGAAGGGGACTGTTGCGCCTTCATCTAATAGCCCAACGGCGGCGCTGACTTGCTGTTCAGAAACGGCTAATTCATCGGCAATACGTTTGGAAATAGTTGGCAATTGGTTCATATAAGCTGAGCTCGCGCGAGGAAATGTATTATTTAGGTTCATGGGCTGGTCTGGAAAGTAGGCCATTATCCTCAAATACGCCTTGTCGAACAGTCTTGTTTTTTTAAAATGTTTGTGCGTTTTTCTAGTCGTTGTAACAGGTAGTAGAAGTTGATTAGTCTTACGTCTGCGGTTTACGCAGTTATTGGTTTTATTAATCGCATTGCCTAAGCTCTTTTCACCCACTAAGCTGGCGGCCTCCTTAATCTTCCAATGCTGATCTTTATTATGCTAAAAGTCCGAATCATTGCAGCCATTATCGCGATAGTCTTAACGGCTATTACTGTTTACATAGCTTCTTTTGTAATCGATTTTTATCAGAGCTGGTCGGCGGGTTTGAGCCTTCAAGCGAGGCAGTGGTTTAACTGGAGTCAGGCAGGAATAGGGGCTTTAATTGGGGGTTATGGCTTTTGGTTGTGGAAGAAGAAAAAGTCGCAGCATAAAGATTAATTTGCGCGCAGCTGCACTGGATTCACCGCCTTGTTGCATCGCATTTACCCAGCTCACGAAGGCAACTTGCTCACAACTCTCGGGTATGTTGCCACCCTCAAAATGTGATGCCGTTTTCTATCAGTGTCCGTGAGTCAAAAAATAAAAGCTCCTTTTTTTAAGATGCACTGCATCCGGTTAGCGATTTGCCACGTCAAATTCAATGACTGTTATATAAACCTGAGGACTGTCATATAAACGTAAGGATAGTTAGATTCGAAACTTATCCACTGTGCGAATTATTTATTCATGAGGACTTGTTATGAAATCATCTTATTTTATCCTTGCGGCAGCTTTTATATTGGCGGCTACAGCCAGGGCTGACGACATAGTTGCGCAAAGCTACCCGATTCGTTCCGTACTGGAGCTCAGCGCCGGTGGTGGTATCGAAGTTGACATAATTCAAGGCGAGACTGAAAGCTTACGTGTGGAAACCACTCCAGAAACAATGAAACGTGTCAAAGTAGATTTGACTGGTCATAAGCTCACGCTTGGGTTAAAGAGTGGCAGTGGTAACTTTTTTCACTGGTTTAATAATAACAATGATCATGTGAAATTTATTTTGCAAATTAAGCAACTGAACCTGCTGGATTTTTCTGGTGCGGCACAGGCGAACGTTAGCGAATATCGCGGCAAAAAATTATTGGTAAAAAGTTCTGGTGCAGGGCAAACGCATTTTTCTGATTTGCGTGTAAATGATTTATCTATTGAATCTTCCGGGGCCGCAAATACTGAAATTCAAACACTGAATAGCGAAACGGTAAACGTTGAATTATCTGGTGCATCTAACTTTACTGTAAAAAAATCCAGTGTAGCAGACGAGCTAACGGCCGAAGCTAGTGGTGCAAGTGGTTTTCACGGCAAACCATTAAGCGTAACGGATGCTAATGTTCGTGCGAGTGGCGCTTCGAATATTGAGGTTCGCGCAACGGGAAAACTTAAAGCAAATGCAAGCGGTGCATCTAATGTTGATTACTATGGGCCAGCTAAAGTGAGTTCTGATTCAACCGGTGCTAGTCATATTAATGGTCACTAGTAAATTGAGACCTTTGCACGATTACTGCGCTCGACATTACTGCGTTAAAAATTGCTCATTTACTTCGTGTAAACTCCGCTTTTTTAGCAATTCTTGCCTTGTACTGTCATCGCTCGCTACATCGTGCAAAGGTCTCAAATTATTTGAAACCTTTTTTCTGCATGGGGGAGGTATATCAAACGGGTGAAAAATTAAAGGGAATGTATTTTAGCTATCGCGAAAGATGGTTTGTACCAGTTTTCACAAACACCTTTTACATCTGCGCGATAGATAAATAAATTTCCTGCTCGTGGCTGTGCGGCGAGCGCAGCTTCGGTTAGACCAATACGCGCGCTCGTAACGAATATAAGATTCATATCTTCGCCACCAATTGCCACACACGTTGGCTGGCTTACAGGGGTTTTCAATACAGCATCGATAACACCGTCCGGTGAATAGCGCACCACACAACTACCACCCCATTGCGCATTCCATAAAAAGTCTTCTGAATCTATGCAACTACCATCAGGGTCAGTACCGGGTCTTGTACGGATGAAAACTTGGCCATTACTTAATGTGCATGTCTGGGCATTAAAATCATAAACGTTAATATGCTGACTCGGCGAATCAGCATGATAAAGTTTTGATGAATTCAAGTTCCAGCAAAGGCTATTAGAAATTGTGAGGCCGGTAAGTTGTTGTGAGACCTGCTGTTCGG
>JANPKH010000161.1:0-10182 GCA_031425935.1 Gammaproteobacteria bacterium
CGGAGTGGCTGTGGTACCAGTAAGTGCCACTTTGCTGAACATTAAATTGATACTCGAAGGTTTCGCCCGGCTTAATGGCCTCAAAATCAAACCCGGGTGAGCCGTCCATCGTGGATGGCAAAATGATTCCGTGCCAGTGAATAGAGCTGTCTTCTTTGAGATTATTCGTTACCCGCAAGGTTACCCGTTCACCTTCTTTCCAGCGCAATATCGGCCCGGGTAAGCCTCCGTTAACGGTGGTCGCAATGCGCTCACGGCCGGTGAAATTGACTTTCTGGTAGCCGATATGCAAATCAAAAATATTGCCGGTTAAGATCTGCGTGATGGCAGGCGCGCTAGCCAGCGAATTTGCCCACACGTGTTTGGGAAATGGCAAAGCAGTGAGTGCCAGCGCTGAGGATGCGCCAAGCACAAAGCGACGACGTGTCAGTTCTTTGTTGGCCAACGGCGTCGACGCTGCCGGTGTTAAATCAGTGGACGCTGGACTCATTATTGCTGAATCCAATTGGGTGGTTTTCATCGAATACTCCTTAGTATTGTTGATCGATGCTGGTGATCTGGACATAGACAGCACTCGAGCCGTCTGCCTTTAGCAGCAGTACATCGTAGGGATCAAAGTGATTGCCCATTTCCATACCAGGACTGCCCATGGGCATGCCCGGAACTGCAAGACCAATGGCGCCTTTCGGCTTTTCGATTAAGAAGCGCTGGATCACAGAGGCAGGAATATGGCCTTCAAAGACATATCCATCCGCTGATACAGCGGTATGGCAAGAGTGATAACGCGTTGCGATGCCACGTTTTACTTTTTCTTGATTAAGATCGGCTGGGTGGTGAGCTGTCGCGTGAAAACCCTTGGCTTCAAGATTCAAAATCCATTTCTCACAACACATGCAAGTTTCGCTTTTGTAAACCTCGAGGTTTATGGCGGCGGAGGCTGGTTTAAGAATTGGTGTGGTTAATGGACCTTTGGTCAATGCATCGGCGAATACACTGTTCGCCAATCCTAAAAAATTGAAAGCACAGAAAACCACAAAATAACGGAATGGGCGTAGATAAGACATAGCTGCTCCAAAACGGGACTCAGGTGTAGGACCTAAAATAACGAGGAGCACGAGGCCTCCCGTTAACACTGAATAATTAAACAGACGCCAAATTCAAGGCGTAACTGTCCTGTGTTAACAGAAAATTGGTGGTCGGAAGAGTGAAGAAGCAAGACTTTCAGGGGCAAGGCTGGTATAGGAAATATTCATATCAGCGTGGGAGGATAGCAGCAATACATTGAATGGATGACTAAAAAACGCATGAGAGCAGCCACCCGAGCTGCAATGGCCAACAGTTTTGCAGCAATCACTCATGTTGGTTGAGTCTGTGTTTTCGGGATCAACCATTGTTGAGTGATCCATTTTTGAGTGATGCATTTTTGAGTGATCTATCTTTGAGTGATCCATGCCCGGCATGTGATCCATATTCATACTATTCGGTGCTTGCGATACGAACTGGCACTGCATCACCAACGTTGCGAACGATTGGCTGGTAAAAGCCAATAGCAGCAATGCGACGAAGATATTTTTATAGCCAGTTTTGGTCATGGTATAGCCGCATAGTGTAGGAATTTATGAGACGCAAGCTGCAAAGGATAGTTCAATCCCGATCCCATCGTCTAGCTTTTTTGCGCGTCGAATGTTTATAGGATCTCTACGCGTGATCAAATAAAAATGACTATTTAAAAATAACAATTTAAAAACGGGTAAGTAATTGAAAGTGCGCGGATAACAAATTATTAAACAATAATTATCAGCATCTGAATTTTTTCCAATGTGCTCTAACACTGTGAAGTGCGCGGTTCAGGTCTATTTCTGTCTCCCTGTTGAAAAAACAGTACTGCGTAATTCACTCAAGAGGAACAAAATTATGAGCCATATGATGATGGATTCAACCTGTATTGATAACTGTTCAAATTGCCACAAAACCTGTTTACAAACCGCCATGATGCACTGTTTGAGCATGGGTGGAAAACATCTGGAGGCGGAACATTTTCGCTTGATGCTCGACTGCGCAAAAATCTGCGAAACCTCGGCCTGCTTTCAGTTAAGCGGATCAAAATATAGCGCAGATATTTGCAAGGTGTGCGCCGAAATATGCACCGCCTGCGCCGATAGCTGCGAAGAGGTCGGCGGAATGGAGGAATGCGTTGTTGCATGCCGAACTTGTGCTGAAAGCTGTACCAAAATGGCGTCCAACAGGCATTGATATTTGATGACGACATCCTAACTTTTCCCCAACTATCGAGGTTTATTATGCATTCACTTCAACTTAAAAAACTTATTCACGGTACCGCGTCGAGCTTGATACTCTCAGGTTTTATTGTAACTGCGTTATTCGCTTCATTGACGGCGAACGCCGATGCTACCTCTGCGGCGGCGTCCGGTATGGATAAGGATATGCCAATGGATCACATGCACATGGATCATAAACATATGAAAATGACTGGAGATCAAGATTATGATTTTGCGATGATGATGCGTAAGCACCATGCAGACGGTGTAAAAATGGCTGAGAAAGAACTCGATAAAGGCAAAGATCCTGATATGCGTGCCGCCGCAAAAAAAATAGTGGAAGCGCAGAAAAAAGAAATTGCCGAGTTTGATAAATGGCTTGCAGAGCATCCGCATAAAGCAAAATAACTACATTTCACTGTTGCCGTGGCACTGCCCCTTATTGGAAGTGCTATGTCTAACCTTGTCTTCAATGCTTCTACGCTTACTGCCGCCTACTCAGCACGACCATATTTAGCAGTAAGCCGCTAGTTATTATTTGCCATTTTTTAAATGATCCCATCATCCTAATTTTTGGAGAAACACAAATTATGAAAACATCATCCATTCTATCTGCACTCGCATTATGTATGTCACTTTCATTTCCTGCGCTTGTTGTTGCTGAAACTAATCATGCGCCCATTGAGAAACTAATTTCCGAGATGGCGGAAAAGCCTGAGCATCATCATTCCATCGCTCATTATTACAAAGATAAAATCGAACAAACTAAAAAAGATTTAGCTCACCATCGCGAAATGCGCAAGGCATATAAAGTTGGTTACGGAAAAAACCAACTCGCTACCGAGGGCATGCAAAAACATTGTGACAAGTTAATTAGTAACTACGAATCTACCATTAAAGAATATGAAGCTATGGCCGCAGAGCATGAAGCTAGCGCGCTAAAAAAACCTTAACAAGTAGGCTCTCTCTGGTGTAGCGCGCGCAGGTATTTCTGCGCGTGATTGTGAATGAAGATATTTCATTGATTTACAAAACAGTTGCCCCGGGCGACAAGGTTTGCAGTTTGATGAAATATTTTTTAGTTCAGAACCTTGTTCTTCAGCAATAATCTCACTTCTATTTTTCTTTTTGATAGCAGTTGCACCGATATGTGCTGCGGCTACTGTACGGCCTGAGGATACCCCTCAAGCTTGATGAATATCTTACGCAGGTTGATAGCGCCAATCCCGGGCTTTCTGCCGCACTCTTCGTCATGACCCTGCTCGCGCGACACTCTTCCAGAATCGCCCGTCCATTGTCCAACTTCAACTCTTGTACATGGTATCGACAATGACCAAAGCAATCACGCCAGAACTACCCAAGCCCACCTCTAGCCATCGGCAACTTGATGTCTTTATTGGCAAATGGCATGCCGAAGGGTCTTCGTATGCCGATGGTCAGCAGGCCGCTGATCCGCTTGCATCTGCAGTCCCATGGAGAAGCGACGAAAGCTATGAATGGTTGCCCGGCGGATTTTTCGTGCTCCATCGCTGGGATGCAATGACTGGCGAACGGGTATTTAAGGGCACCGAGATCCTCGGCTTCGACGGTAATGAGGGCGGGTTTTTTACTCGACACTTCGACAACACAGGCAATCACCCCGAGTACCGGGCAAAAGTAGTTGGCGATACTTGGACCTTCACTGACCAGTCCACTCGCGCTACTGTGACTGTTGCCAATGACGGAAACGAAATGCGATTCAATTGGGAGTGGCGCAAGGACGGCGAGAAGTGGTTGCCACTATGTGATCGCGTTGCTCGTCGCGTCGCCGCTGAGACCTAACAATTCAGACAAGGCGGACGCCACAGGGTGTCCACTCGTTGCGCTCGCGGGGCACCGCGGTCGCCGCTTACCTTAGGCCTCGTGATGCAACACAAACCTGATTCGGAGAGTTGATATGTCGTTTGAATATTCACAGCAGACTGAACGCGTAACCCACGCAACATTGGTGTTCGAGCGCGAGATTGCCACGACCGTCGAGACGGTATTTGCAGCTTTCGAAAACGCAAAATTTCGGGCGAAGTGGAGTGCGCCATCAGACACCGCCACCATCATCTATGACAAAGAGGACTTTCAAGAAGGCGGCGAGGATCATTACCGTTGCGGCTCCAAATCTAACCCCAACATTCACGGTACTACCCGCTACCTTGAAATCATCCCAAATCGCCGAATTGTCTCCAGCGAGACGATCTCGATGGATGGAAAGCGCCTCTGCGCTTCACTCATTACTCTTGAATTTGCGCAATCGGGCAAGAAAACGAAGCTACGAAGCACCAGCCAAGTTGCGTCATTCATTGGTCAGGACATGATCAAGGGAACTGAGGCTGGAAACAATGGTTCACTGGATAACTTGGTCAACTACTTTTCCAAAGATCAAGCGTAAATCATGTACTTTGGGAGCGAGTGCCGCATAACCTGTTGCTCGTCACAGACACGCAGTAGGTTGCCGCTTCACTGCGCATGCTGCCCGTCGGACAGCGCCAACGTTGTGTCACCCTCAACCCCATCGCGGTCTTGTCGTACAGATTCAAACTGCCAATAGGCTTACACTTTTCCTTTTCCGCCCCTAAAGACTCAACTAATTTGAAGTAGAAAATCATGACTACATATACCGATAGCTGCCACTGCGGTGCCATAGCGTTCGACGTGGATGGCGAAATTGACAGAGGCCTTGCCCGGTCAAAAGGGTCGGAGTGATTTATTTTGAATCAAAGCCAATTTTTTATCGAACGCTTTTAGATGAGATAATTAACTGCTCAAAAATAAATCGACCCCTTTAATCGTGCATGTTGGCGCAGTGAGAAATATTCAGTGCTTCGCGTCCATCTGTGATTCGGTATGCAAGACGCACTGCCAGCGCTTACCGGCGTAAACCCAAGTGGAGGTGTCTGACATGTCCTGGATAGTGCCTTTTCCGCTTTTGTCGCCTTCACGCGCCGCAACAGTCTGCTTCACGCGGTAGGTCATAAGCGCCGTCGTCTCTGATGCAAACAAAACTTCCATGTCGCTCAGCGCAAAGGCGGTCACGACCATAGATCCTTGCTCAGCCATCTTGCGATAGCCCGCATGGTCGAATTTCATGGCTCCGTGCGCAGTTGCCACCATTGCCGGGTCGTGCAACAGTTGCAGCGCAGAGTCTGTGTCTTGGTCAACCATCGACTGCCAAAATTTTGTTTCCAGATCTATCAATGTCTTTGCTAATGTCGTCATTCGATTCTCCAATCGTTACGGGGTTATCAAACTGTTGTAATGGGTTAGCCCTTTGCCGCTTGCGTGAGCGCGGCAAAGTATTCAGGCTTTCCGGTCTTGAACAAGCCGTACCAAGCGGCCAGTACCTCAGGCGAATACAACTCCAGATAGCGGAAAATCTGGAATGCAAAATCGATGGGTGCGGTGGCGGAGGCCGTGATGACGGGGCCATCCGTAACGGCCAGTTCATCTTGATACAGCGTACTGCCCTTGTAATGCGTCGCTTCCAGATATTCGCGAGAATTGCTGGTGTGCTTTCGATCATCCAGCAACCCGCCACGGGCGAGCCCGACAGTGGCGCCGCAGATTGCGGCCACGATGCCGCCGGATGCGAGAACGGTTTTAGCTGTCTCGATAACGTTCATATTCTTGCCCTCGTCCCACAGCCTTCCCCCAGGAAGGATCAGCATCGCGCAATCTGTTTCAGATAGGTCATTGAGCGTGAGATCAGGTTGAATGCGTACGCCTCCTGCTGTAGTGACCGGCTTCAATTGTGCGGCAACCGTGCGTACGCGAAAGTCGCCGGGCTTGCGTTGGAACTGGGGGTTATTGATGCCGGCAATTGCGTAGGCGGCTTCCCAGTCAGAGAGGCTGTCAAAGATGAAAAAATGTATGTCTTGTGTGGTCATGGGATTACCTTTGGTTGGTTGAGAAGCCACCACACGCTATAGCCACCCGGAATCATTGGAAGAAAGCGACACGCTTTTGCGTTGTACCCACACGTACATCGGCTAATTCATCCAAATGTTTCGGCGTATTCATTCATGCAATAAAAAATATTATTTATTTAGTTTGTATGATCGCAAAGCCAAACTTAATATGCCAAGCATAAGTAAAAGGAATGATGATGGCTCAGGAACGTTTGCCTCTTTTCGAGCAGATACAGTTAGTTTGGTAATGCGCGCCGCGAGTCCCGCTTCGGTTTGCTTGTCATTTAAAGTGCTATCTATGTTGTAAGTCGCAAGTCCAGGAATATCATCCCACTCGGCATAAAATTCTCCCGTATCTTTCCATTTGAAATCTTGTGTGAGTTCTGTACCATTTAAAACAGGTAGTGTCGCTTCAAGAAAAGATATACCACCTATTTGATGGCTTGTTAAGTCGCCATAGACGGCGTGATTCTCATCGCGCAAACCAAAATATTCCTGGGTGAAATCATGGAGGCCAGTTGAAGATGAGGGGTCGCCGACATTCAATGCCTCCCAACTATTTGTCGCAGTAAAATTTGCGGGAATATTTGATATATCCAACGTTTTTCCATCCACCTTAAATGTTAACCCTAACCACTTATTCGTTTCGCTTGCTCGCCATTGGCCATCGGTGCCTGTATTGACAGGAGCCAATTCTGTGTCATACGAAAAACTTCCTTTAAAATCTTTTCCTACGACATCTGAGCTGAAGAAGTCGTTAAAAAAAGGACTAGCATCTCCGTTATCCCATGCGTTAATAACATAGCCTTTAAAAGTTCCGTCAATAATTACTGAGTATGCACTCAACGATATACTTGTAGCGAGGATAGTTGCCAAGCCATATAGAATTTGTTTTTTATTCATGATTGATTCCTCATTTAAAATTTATTGTTAGTGGAAGTTAGTTGAAGAAACTGGATCTATCTATCAGCAGTAACATGATTCAACCAGCATAAATTTGTGTGGTTCATGGGGGGTGACGATTCATAATGTAAATCAACAGCTTTTATTTATACGTTACGCGGCACACAGATGACTATATTAAATAGCGATATCATTTGCTTTTAAAATTAGATTTAAAAATATTTGTGAAAGCCAATGCTGTGAGAAAATATTTTCGGGGCAGGTAAAGTTTTATAAAATGCCGTGTTAGATATTGCGGTATGCGATTGATATTGCCATTTTTATGGTGCGGAAGTGGGAAGATTCCATGGAAGTTACATCAGCCCTGTGCAAAAAGTTTTATTGGGAGCTTAGGCAATGCAATAAATTAACTAGGTTTACCGTTTAAAATGCTCCCAAGCTTTCATGCAGTTTCGACCAGCTTGCTTTGCGCGATAAAGTGCTCTGTCGGCATTGCTGATAAGCTGTTCCGTGTCCGTTTCTTCACCAGAATAAAATGCAATTCCAATGCTGGTGGTTACATTTAGTTGAATTGCATTAATCCGCAAGTCTAGTTGCACGTTCCTAAGAATTTTAGATGCGACGTTTTCAGCATCAACATAACTTTTTAAGGATTCTGCAATGATAGTAAATTCGTCACCGCCCATGCGAGCAACAGTATCGGTTGCGCGCACAGAAGCGCATAACCGCCGCGAAAATTCAATTAAAAGTTCATCACCTATTATATGGCCGTGATCATCATTCACGGTTTTGAAATGATCAATATCTAAATACATAAGCGCCATCAACGATTCGCTGCGCTTGCTGCGCCTCATTGCTTCAATAATTCTATCGTTGAAAAGGCTTCGATTAGGTAAGCCTGTTAATTGGTCATTATGAGCAAGATGGAACATGGCTTGCTCGGCATCTTTTCTGTCAGTAATGTCGCGTAAAAACGCGCAAAATTCGTATTTTCCTTTATGGTGCAGAGCTCTAATAGTGAGCTCAACCGGAAATTCTTCGCCCGTTTTACGCAGACCAATCAGCTCTAGACGCCTACCTAAAACTTCACCTACGCCAGTCTTAATAAATTTTTTCATTCCCTCTTCATGTGCGCGTCTAAATCTTTCTGGGATGACTAGATCGCCAAGAACTGCACCTACAGCTTCCACGCGAGTCCAACCAAATGTAATTTCTGCTTGCTGATTCCAGTCAGTAATGATGCCGTTAGTGTCAATCGCTACGAAGGCATCATAAGAACTTTCAATAATCATTCGCGTGCGCATTTCGTTGGCGCGAACGACGTCTTCGATAAGAATGCGTTGTGCAATTTCTCGTTCAAGTGCTTCTACCGCATCCGTACGCTCGGCAAGTAAACATCGATTCGTTTCATAATCGGCCTGATGCCCAATAGCTGCACCGATCAACCCCGCCATTAGCTGCAGAGTTTGAACATCGCCCTCAGTAAAAACATTGGGCTCAGAGCCCATAATTTTCAATACACCTACGGGAATACCAGCATGAAACAAAGGTGCAACAACCATCGAACGAATATTAATTTTTCTGCACAATTCAAGATTTACGCGCGCATCTTTTTCCGTATCTGCGCAGTTCAATACTTCTTTCAGCAAAATACACAATCCTGAAAGGCTGCTATTTACATTTAACCGTAGCCCTAAATGACCGGCGGCTACTCCCGTTACCGCCTTATAAACCATCTCATCGCCTTCAACCAATTCAACCACCACTCCACTAGCGGGGGTTAGCAGCACCATACGCTCAACAACTAATGAGATAAAAGCATCGATGTTGAGTTGGGCTTTGGCGAGCAAATATTGAGTGGTAATAATTTCGTTTAACCGAGCAGAATCGCGCTCTAGAGATTTTAATGCTATATCGCGATCTTCATTTTGTTGCCTTAGCAATTGGTTTGCCGAGGCTAATTCGGCGGTTCTTTGCTCAACGATTTTTTCGATTCCGATGTACGCTTGATTGATTAAATTCTTTGAGCGTATTTGGTCATCAATGTCTGTGCCAGTGCCAAACCATTTGATAATTTTACCGGTCTCGTCCTTAAACGGAATGGCGCGACCGAGGTGCCAGCGGTACGTATTATCGGAGGCGCGTTTAAAACGATACTCAATTTCATAAGGCTCGCCAGTGGTAAATGCTCTTGTCCATTTATCGATACAGCGCTGGAGATCCTCAGGATGTAATACCGGTGCCCAACCCCAACCTGCGGTTTCTTCTCCCGTAAAACCGGTGTAAATTTCCCATTGGCGATTGTAATAATCCAGCTCCCCATTTGGGTTTGCTGTCCACACTACCAGAGGAATAGCGTCCGCAAGTGAGCGAAAATGATGTTCAATTGCGTTATCAATTGAGCTTTCAGCCGAGGCAGCTAATGGGGTTTCTGATTCAGTCATAGATAAAATCTATTTAATGTGGGCAATGCAAAGTAAAAAAACAAAATGATATACACTAATCTGCGACTACTTCTATTAAGTAAGACTTAGAGTATTTCTGTGCGCAATTACAGTCTGTTGAAGCTGGGCTACAGTAAGCTTTATTACACTTTATTAACTTATTGAGTGGGTTTCGTCAATGTATAAATATTCCTACTCTTAACATGCTAAGAAAGCTCAGAAATAGTTTTGCCGATTTTTTAATATTTTCAAGTATTGCTAAGAAAAAGTGTCGCGTCATACGGATAGTTCATGATAAAACAACGATAATTTTCTGCTTTTCATCGAATTATAATTTCCCTTTAAAAAATTGGCTCGCAATTTAGCTTGAGAGATTTATTATGACAGTGCGGCAACACACGGAAATCAATATTGTATTTTTTCTTAATCGTGATGCAGGCGAACTTATACCCACGCCCTTGCATTCGATGCCGCTTCGTTTTTGGGAACAATTTGAAAGCAATCGAAACGCGCAGCAGTTGCCGGAGCTGGCGAGCATATTGGCCGGTCAAATAGAGTCAGGGGCTTTTGCGGCCCAACTCGTGCGCGCGTTTACCGCAAGCGAATTTATCGCCAAGA